>JAKQQL010000341.1:0-6008 GCA_029564175.1 Candidatus Cloacimonadota bacterium | reverse complement strand
ACCTAAAGGATTTGCAAGTATCCCCTATCATTGTATTGGAGACAATATGAGTCTCTTACAGATAGTCAGAAAACAATTCCATGAAAAGAAAATCCCATGTGAAATCAGTTATTACCGATTAGCAGATTATGCAAATATGAGCGGTTTAAATATTGGCTGTCAGCTTTATAAATATCTCAACAAAAAAGAAAAACCATTTGCTCTGCTTTTTGGAGGTGAGTGTCTGGTTAAGGTCAAAGGACAGGGACGAGGGGGCAGATGCTCAGAACTGATGTTAGCATTAAGCATTGAACTTCAATTTATGCCTGGTGTCTCAGCCCTTTGTTTTGCTTCAGACGGGCATGATGGCAATGCACCTTCGTCAGGAGCTTTTGCAGATCACACTTCTTATCAGAGATTGATATCTCAACATAATGGCATATCTCCGGAAATCTATTTAAAAAGAAATGACTCTTTTACCGCATTTACAGTAATAGGTGATTCTTTGTCTGAACAAAATACAGGAACAAATATGAATGATGTTTTAATCGTTTTATTCAGTTAAAAAGTGATAAAATCAAAAGAATTGCAATAAAATTGAAAATATGTTCATTTTTGGCTGTATTCGAATAGAATTTATAACTTATTGATAAATAGTAAAAAAGAATAATCTGATTAAGGACAAATAAATTATTTATAAATTTTTCTTGACAAAGAAATCGGTATCTGTTAATTCTTGACTCATAAGATGAAAGCTTCACCTGCGGGTGGAGTTCTTTTTTCTTTTTATAGTGTGCATACGAGATTGGAGAAAAATTGCACTTGGCTTTGTTATACTTTTATATAAGAAAAGTCAATTGAAGGTGTGCTGAAGTTACAAACCGGGATGTTTGTAGCATGGAGTAATATTCCAAATAAAAGAAAATAGAGTATGTCTTGTGGGAGGAACAATGGCAAGTCTTGATTGTAGTCGTTACTACAACGATCTGAAAGAAATGTCGAGTGTAAGAGCGATGGCTGAAACACTGATGAACAATTCTAAAGTGAGAAAAATCACTGCAGCAGAAGCTTATGAATTAGCAAAGAAACAGGCTGGTGTCAGCGAAACCGATTATGAAATTTATCCGCCTTATGCACAACAACTTGGGTTACCAAAAGGTGCTAAAGTGCTGAATGATTGTCATGGCAATATTATTGGCAGAACAGCAAAAGCCCGCCGATTTTATAATAAGCTGAATCAGGGCGATAAGGATAAGGTTGAAGGTGATGTAAGGGAAGCATTATTTCAAATGGAACACTATCCCCTGATCAAAGCAGAAGCCGTTTTAGGACAAGATCCTAATCTGATGATTAAAGCTACTTTTGTAACGACTGAATCTGATGCTATGAATGTTTTTAACTGGTTATGTAACTTCACGCCAATTGAGGTGTTTGAACAACAGTATAAAAACAGTAAAGAAGTACATATTATTGACATTATTCTGGTTGCTTTCAATGAATGGACTTGCAATGATAATTTTTATAACAATGTAGGAGCTCCTCAGTTGGCTCTGGTTGATGAACTGAATAATGTAATTTTTAACTTTGGAATGCGTTATTTTGGAGAAAGAAAAAAAGGAACACTAACGCTTGGCTGGACATCTGGTATGCGTATGGGCATGGCTGCATGTCATGGCGGTATCAAGGAAATTGATTTTACAGCATGTGCTGAAGACAGCTACAAGAAACTCGGTAAACGTTCGATTGCCTTCTTCGGCTTATCAGGAACGGGTAAATCATCTCATACCAACTCTCATGACAATGGAGGGACTTTACCTCAAGGCTTTAATAAAGTCGTGTTACATGATGATGCTTTCCAGATTGACTTAGAAGAAAAGATGTGTCGTGCCTGGGAACCTACCTTGTTTGATAAAACCGATTCCAGACCGATTGGTCATCAGGACTGGAAATATGCAATATCACTGATGAATCATAGTATTGTCAATATTGACGGAAAAAGAATTCCTCTGGGTCTGGATATTCGTCAATCAAACGGTCGGGCATTATTTGACAGAGATATGCTGGGAACCTACGTCAATACCTGCAGTTTCCCAAAAGCACTCTGCTGGCTGATGAAAGATACCGTTTTACCTCCGGTTATCAAGTTTAAGAATAAACATCTGGCAATTGCCATGGGTGCTGCTTTGATTACTAAACGAAACAAGGCTGAAAATGTTTCTGCTGAAGATTTGAAAAAACTGGCATTTGAACCATTTGCCAATCCTTTCCGTGTTTATGAACTCTGGAAAGATGTGAATGCATTTTTAGCGATTGCCGATAATGGGGCTGAATTCTACTCTTTCAATTCTCAGGGCTTATGGAAAAAATCAGATACCGATTTAGAAGGCATTAAACTTCAGACTTCTTTAACCCTGCAAACTGCTATCCTGATGGATCAGCTTGAATGGGAAGAATGGTCTGTCTTACCAGGCGCAATGATTCCAACAAAGGAAAGTGCTGAAAAAATTCTGCCAGGATTCTATGACAAGTACGATCCTTTCAAACGTGAAAATATGGAAGAATACAAAGAATTACTCAAAAACAGATTCCAACAACGCATTGATTTCTTAAAGCAAAGTGATATTGCTACAAAACCTGAATTGCTCGAACAACTGGTAAATGCTTTGCATATTAACGTATAAACTTAATTAAACCTAACGATTATACAGGGCGGGAAACCGCCCTTTTTTAATTCAATAGTACTCGTTTTTTTAGATTTACTGTAAGTCTGGATATTTACAATTATTTCAATTGACAAAATTAAACGAGAATGCTTTTTTTGTACAAAACGATATAAGAGATAGTATGATACATCATTTATTAAAAAACATTCATGTAGTTTTAGCTTCTGAATCACCTAGACGGAAAGAATTGTTTAAACTTTTGGGGATTAAGTTTATTCAGAAAAAAGCAGATATTGATGAAAGCATATTACCTGGAGATCATCTAAATCCCCGTCAGTATGTTTGCCGTCTGGCGGCTCAAAAATGCCTGACGATTGCAGCTGAAATGGATCAGGATTGTCTGATAGTTGCTGCTGACACCATTGTCTATCATAAAAAACAGATACTGGGGAAGCCTCTTAACGAAGAAATGGCACATGAGTATTTAGATGCATTATCAGATCATACGCATGCAGTATATACCGGAATCTGCATCAGATATAAGATGAAAAATTATACCTCTGTAGAAAAAACAAGTGTGAGTTTTAAAAAACTGTCTGAACAGGAGATAAAAGATTACATTGCCACCGGAGAGCCAATGGATAAAGCAGGAGCTTATGGGATTCAGGGATATGGTGCTCAGTTTATTGAAAAAGTAAATGGTTGTTATTTCAATGTGATGGGATTTCCGGTTCATCAATTCTATTGCCTTTTAAATAAGATTATTAAAGGATAAATCATGCAAACTTTATTTTATAATGCCCGTTTTTATACAATGAATCAGAAATATGAATACTTCACAGCCTGTTTGGTTGAAAATGGAATAATTCAGGAAATTTATAAAGACCAAAAACCCGATTTTCAAGGGAGACAGATTGATTTAAACGGTGCTTGTGTTCTACCCGGTTTTATTGACACACATACTCATTCTTTTGAAGGAGGGCTTTACAGCAATGGCGTAGATTGCTCTCAGGTGAAGGATCTGAAAGAATTATTTACATTGCTAGGCGATGCTGCTCCGATTAGTCAGATGATCTTTGCCTGGAATCTGGATGAAAACGCACTTAAAGAAAAACGCTTCCCAACGATTGAAGAGCTCGATTCTGTTGTACGAGATTTACCATTACTTCTCAGAAGAGTAGATGGGCACTCCTGTTTGATTAATAGCAAAGCGTTGAAAATGATTGATTGGCATTATAAAATTCCTTCCCAATTTAATGGTCTTTTAAAAGGGGATTTAAATGATAATGCAGCTCACTGGTTTCATAAAAATCTTTCAGAAAGTGCTGTAATTGAAGCCTATGAAGCAGCTCAGCGTATTGCACTAGCCAGTGGGCATACGACCATTCATACCATGATTGGGGATGCCAAACAGGATATTTTGCATTATCGTCTGATGAAGGATAATTTAAAGCATTTTACTATTGATTATAAAATATATCCTCAGTCCTTTAATACTAAACAAGCGCTTGAAAACGGTGCTACCCGAATAGGAGGATGCATCCTGGCTGATGGTTCTTTTGGCTCACATACTGCAGCTTTAACGTCTCCTTATATTGACATGCCCACTCATAGCGGAAACCCCTATCATACTCAGAAATATTGGGATCAGTTTGTTTCAAACTGTCATCAAAAAAATCTTCAGGTCGGCGTACATTGTATTGGAGACTTTGCGATAAATCAAATTGTCACAGCGATTGAAAAGGCACAATTGAAAAAAGAAAAGGATTTAAGACATCAGATTATTCATTGCGAATTGGTTGATGATAATTTGATTAAAAGAATGGCTGATAATCAAATCAGTGCGGTTATGCAACCTGCATTTGACCGATATTGGGGCGGTAAAACAGGGTTTTATCAAAAAGTACTTGGCTTAGATAGAGCATATTCCTGCAATCGCTTTAAATCATTAGTTAATCAGGGTGTTTTAGTTACAGGTGGCTCTGACTGGTATATCACACCGGTAGATGCTCTTTTTGGTATTGATTCAGCCGTAAACATTCATAATCCTGATGAACGATTAAATGTATTTGATGCAATATCCCTTTATACTTCAAATGCTGCTAAACTGTCTTTTGATGAAGATCGGATTGGTACTCTTTCAATTGGGAAACAAGCAGATTTTGTATGTTTGGATCATGATATTTTTAACTATCAGAATATTGACCAGATTAAGGTCACCTCAGTTTATAAAAAAGGAATAAATGCCTTTTCTTGCTAAAGTAAAACGAATCAGAGAAGCTGTCTTTAATGAATTTGCCCTGCATCCTGAAAGTCGTTTAACTGATTATTATAAATATTTTGCTCAGAGTGCATTTGGACCGGGACATATTATTTCAGATTATGATTCTGCACGTAAATTTCTACTGCATGAAATTGAGAATACTTCTGTTTTTGATCATGTAATTTTACAATCCTGTGATTATTTCCTGCCTTTTTACAGAATAAATCTAAAGCTGATAAAACATCATCAGTTGGATTTCGATATCTTGTTTAGTGCTTTTATTGAGAGTGCGAGCAGTATTGAACCAATCTCAGAAAGTGTATTTCGGGAGGAATGGGAAGGCATACTACAAGTAATTAAGCTTGAAAATGTGCAGATACCCAATTTTGAGAATGATCTTATGTTGATAAACGATTTGCTTGATAAAAATAAGTATCTCTGTCACCATTCAGAAACATACAAAAAAGCCTATAATCCGCATTATAGGCTAATTCATCAGGATTTTCTGCCAAAAAACATACTATTCTATAATGGCTGAGTCCTGATTAATGATATATTTCTCGATTAGTGTTTTGTAGTTAGAATCCAGAGTCACCAGCATTCTGACACCGTTTTCAAGATGTTCCATCTCCTTAATAACAGCTGTTTTATGTAACTGAGCTATAAGTTTTTGTTCACGATACGGTATTAGTAGTTGGTACTCTATCTTTAGAATAAAGAAGTCTTCAATTTTTTTGATCAGATAATCTACATTCATATCCCTTTTTGCTGATATAAATACTGCATTTTGAAAACGATGACTCAATGTCAGGACCTGATCAGGAGTCAGGCAATCAATCTTATTAAATACAAGAAATTCAGGGATATGATCTGTTTCTATATCTTTCAGCACCGTATTTACTTCACTGATCTGACTTTCAAAGTTGGGGTCTGATACATCAACCACATGTAATAGCAAATTAGCTTCTTTTGCCTCTTTTAAAGTTGCACGGAAAGAAGCAACAAGGGTATGAGGCAATTTGGCAATAAAACCGACAGTATCAGCGATCACAAAATCTTCATGTATAGAACGGGAAAAAGGTCTGACTGTTGAATCAAGCGTT
>JAKQQL010000339.1:0-12111 GCA_029564175.1 Candidatus Cloacimonadota bacterium | reverse complement strand
TAAGCCAATCAGAGCAAAATAACAAAACATCGAACAGTTTTTTAATAAACAGTTCACTCAGCGCTTTTGCAGGAGACAGTTTAAATCTCAATACAAATTTTACTTTTAATCCTTTAAATCTCTCTGAAGTTTTAATCAATGAGTTAGACATCCTTTTTAAACATATCAGAGTGAAAAATAAGTCTCAGGCAAAACTCATTTTTAACAAACCGGATTATGCCATCGAAGATCTTAAGATAGCTGTAAATAAAGGTCATTTAGATATTGATGCACGATTTAAAGAACCTGATCAGATACAAGCAGATATCGGGATAAAAGAGTTATTACTATCTGATTTTAACACCTTTATCAGGGGTATACAAATAGAAAAAGGAATAATGAACTGGGATATAAAGATTGCTAATACAATTGAAAATCCTTTAATTAATTCTGAAATGTCATTAAACAATCTGATAATAAACACAGATTCTGATTCAATTAATACACCACCATTTGAAATTGATCGTATCAGACTTAAACTTAATCAAGACACAGAAAATACGTTTCTCAACACTAACTTGAAGATAAAAAATGAGAGCATCCTACTATCAGGCACATTACCTCTCTATATAAACCACAAGAACATTATTAATAAACAGATACCTGACAAATCTAAAATATTTAACCTTCAATTACAAACCGGGAATACAAATTTAAGTCAATTTTCACACTATCTTAAGCCAAAAGCATCTATACGAGGAATGCTTAATTCTTCAATCCGTTTTTATAATACACTGACTGATATTAAAACAGAAGGCCAGTTGACAGTTCATCAGGGACAATTTCAATACCCTGAATTTGGCACATTATTGAATGACATAAACATTTCAATTCGTTTCAATCCAAACAAAATAATGCTTGATTCATTAGTATTGAAAGCTGGAAAGGGATTTGTAACAGCAGATGGAATTGCCTTTATTTCATTAAAAAATGGTTTTAGTCTGGATTCTCTTGATTTTGGATTACTGGCTAATCAGGCACAATTGTTACAATCTCCAGCTCTTGAATCGAAACTGAATGCCTTGCTATATCTAAGTGGTGATCAAAATTCTCTTATGCTGAGTGGCAGATCTGAGTTGAATGACACTAAGATCAATATCGACAAGCTGTTACGTTTTAATTCTTCGATTGAGTTAACGCCCCCATTACTTCTAAAAAGTCAAATCCCAGACAAAGACAGTATTCATACACGCAAAACAATCAGTCTGCCTCAAGCAGATAAAATAGGAATGAATGTTTTAGTAACGATACCAAAAAATACATGGATCAAAGGGAAAGACATGAATATTGAAACTGCCGGATCGGTGCAGTTAATAAGAGAAGACAAACAAATCATCCTAAATGGTCAGATTCAGTTATTAAGAGGTTATTATTCTCTGTATGGGAAACGTTTTGATATAGAAAGTGCAGTGATTACTTTCAAAGATAACAAAGAGTTTAATCCTGATTTAGATATCAAAGCCAGGTACAGGTTCAGAGAAGGCAATGAACGCAGAATACTCATTCTGACAGTAGGTGGCACTATCAAGCAACCTCAGCTGGCTTTTATTCTGGATGGAGAAGAAATCAGTGAACCGGATGCAATATCTTACATACTTTTTGGCAGAAATATGGCGCAACTCAGCAGACAAGAAAAGTCCTCAGTAAATAATGAATTTAATGCAGGTAACTTAGCGGCTTCATTATTAATAAACAGTCTGACAAATCAAATCAATGATCGAATAAAAGATATTCTACATCTTGATTTAGTCGATATCACAGGATCTAATCAATATGGCAATACAGAAATTCAGATAGGTAAATACTTTGGAGAACGTCTTTTTCTATCCTATTTCAGAGAGTTTAATGTACGTGAAGTTAATGCTACCCAACAAGAAACCATGAATATAGAATATCAGATATCAAAAAATCTTTATCTGCAAAGTCAACAGTTATCAAATCAGTCTTCTGGAATCGATTTAATTTTTAAGTGGGAAAAATAGAGTAAATATACAGTTTTGTTTTAAAAAAATGTATGATTTTTTTTAAAGCTTTTCTTATTCCATCCTTATTCTTTCCTTATCAAATCCTTTAAAAATGATTCTTTAATATTTCTAGAAATCGTATCACGATTTTTTAAAATAAATCATAAAAATATTGACATTATAAAAAAAAACATTATGATTTCCCATAAAGGAGTATTCGATGATGAATAAAATTGTAATACTGATCATTTCTCTTGTTGTCACCATAATCATCGTTGTTCTAGGATTTTTATTTTTAGATAAGAATTCAAATGAAACAATCATACTCCAAAGCCCGTCAAATAAGATTGAATTTCAATCAGATAATGAAAACTGGTCTTACCTGGAATGGCAAAAAATATTCCCTGATGAAAAAAAACGAATTGAGAGTTTTAATGCTATCATACAAAGCAAGGGGATGAAATTAAAATGGAACATAAAAAAACCGGTCAGTATCGCCATTGTTTATCCGGCAATACAATCCTCAGATTATTGGATAAGAAATGTAACTGTCTTTGAAGCCAGATTAAGAGAAATCGGTATTCCTTATCAATTGAAAGAGTATTACAGTGCACCAGGAGAGACACAGTTACAACATCAACAAATTATTGATGCGCTTGAATCAAACATTGATTATCTCGTGACAACAATCGATGAATCTGCTGATTTAAATATTATGGAAAAAACATTAAAAGAAGGAAAAGTAAAGGTGATTATTCAAAATGTCACAACACCTCTTAAAAGATTTGGCAGTCACCAACCATTACTTTATACCGGTTTTGATCATGAGTTAGGATCTATCAGACTAGCAAAATACTTTCTGCAAAAATTTCCAGATGGAGCAAACTGGATTATGTTACTCTTCACTGATGGCATAATCAGTCAGCAAAGAGGTGACTCTTTTAAAAAAGAAATCTTAAAAAACAGAAAAATGAATCTTCTTTCAATCTATAAAACAGATGGCAAAAGAGATAAATCTATGATAGCCACTTTAAATGCGATCAATACCCATACTCAGATTGATTTTATTTATTCTTGTGCAACAGATGTTACACTTGGAGCAGTCGATGCGCTTGATAAAATGAAAATGAAAAAGAATATTTTTATCAATGGCTGGGGAGGGGGTAGTGCTGAGCTTAATTTGCTGACTAAAAATATGCTGGATGTCACAGTAATGAGAATGAATGATGACTCAGGTGTATCCATGGCTGAAGCTATCAGTCTTGATTTACAAAATCGTCAATCTGATATTCCTGCTGTTTTTTCCGGATCTTATGAGATTATTAATTCATCGATGTCTTATGAGATTGATATATTAAAAAAAAGAGCTTTTCGCTACTCATCCGTTGAAAGGTAAGTATTATTATGAGCCAAAAATCCCGTAATATCCATTTTTCAGTATTAACTATCGGATTGTTGCTAATTACCTTGATTGTTATAGTTATTTCTGTATTCTTGCTCATCAGTAATGTGGTAAATGTTGCTACAAAGTCTGAATTAGTCCAGGCTATAGAGAATAAAAACGACATGACACGAATGGCTTTGCAGCTAATACTTTTTAAAAATGCAGTTTTCCTGGAAGGACTAGCAAAAGAAAATGAGCAAAGACCTCTCGATGAACAAATATTAGAAAATTATCTTTATCATCATCGTAAAAAACATCAATTTGAATTTTTTATCATAAAACATTCAGAAAAATCATCTGTCTCTGCTTATCTACCTTCTTCAGGTTTTGATAAAAGATTTGAAAATACATTACGAATAGAACCATTAATCAACCCTGAATGGAAAATAATTAATTACAATACGAAAATCATTCTAACCTATGTTTTTCCTGTTTATAACAACAAGTCTGGACAGCAGATTATGAATTTTTATGCAGGTATAGTGCTAAATCAAAACAGTGCTTTTTATAATGATCTGGCAAGGCTTGCTCATGTAAACAATGTTGCATTGCAATATCAGCACAGATTATTAGGTTTAGTGGATACTATTGATAAACAGGAAATGCAAAACATCAGAGAGATTAGCACTAAAAAATATACATCAGGATTATTTAAAGGTTATATTTTTGGTTCTCAGAAACTTCCTGTAGTAAACAGCGACGATTTTCTTTTATTTACATACAGTAAAGCCGGTTCTGTATTCAGTTTGACAAATGTTTTACATCGCGATTTAATTTTTATCTTTTCTATACTCAGTATCATTATTTTGGGATTTTCTGTATTATTTATCAAATTAATAACCAACCCGCTAAAACATCTGATTGACTATGCAAAAGGATTAGCCAATAACCAGTTAAATACTGATTTTAATCCAGGTATCATTTTAGAGTTAAATCAATTGAGTCAGCATTTAAAACAAAATGTTTTAGAAATTGTTAAAAGCAGAGAGCAAATAAAACATATTAGTGATAATCTAGTGGATGGATTTGTTTATCAGATTGATTCAGGAGATGAAAATAACGTCAGAAAGTTTACATATATCAGCGCAGGTGTAGATAAAATACTGGGAATTTCTCCAGAAAAAGTATATGAAAATGCCTTTCATTTATACCATATGGTAGATTCGGACGATACCGCTAATTTTATGAGAAAAGAAAAAGAAGCGATTGACAAAGCTTCGACCTTTAATGCAGAAGTTTGGTTTTTAACGGCATCAGGCCATAAAAAATGTTTGTTACTCAATTCAACTCCAAATATAGATGACAAAAAACATATCATTTGGGATGGAATCGCAATAGATATTACTTCTAAAAAAGAAGCAGAAGCAGATGTTCAAAAAACACTAAAAAGATTAGAAGAAGTCAATTTTATAATTAATCATTCTCCAGCTTATGCGATAATCTGGAAAGCAGAAGAAAATTGGCCAGTTGCATTTGTCTCAGAAAATATATCTGCTCTCTTAGGATATTCAGCAGAAGACTTCATGAAAGGTAAAATTGTTTTCGCCGATATTGTCTATCATGATGATCTTGAAAGAATGAATGAGGAGATTGAAAAAAATATAAAAATTGGCTTAAGTGAATATAACCAAGAGTATCGGGTAGTTGGAAAAAACGGAGATATTCACTGGGTAGATGACAGAACCTGGATCAAAAAGGATGAACAGGGAAACATCATTTATTTTCAGGGGATATTACTGGATGTAAGTGCCAGAAAATTTGCTGAAGAAAAACAGGCTAAGTTAACAGAGCAGCTGTTACACAGTCAAAAAATGGATGCAATAGGACAGCTTGCTGGTGGAGTAGCTCATGATTTTAACAATGTACTTTCAGCAATAATGGGCTCAGCAGAAATGCTTAAGTTGAGTAGTCTTCCACAAGAAAAACAGCTTGATTTTATCAATGTCATTATTACTGCTGCAAAAAGAGCAGGGGACCTTACTCAGAAATTACTTACTTTTTCACGAAAAGGAATAAAAGCCAGTACCCCTGTGGATTGTCTGAAAATCGTTTCTGATACAATTAGTCTTTTAAAACACACGCTTAATAAAAATATCAGCATTAGTATGGAAAGCAGAACGACTCAGCATACCATTATTGGTGATGATTCTCTGTTACAAAATGCACTTGTAAACATGGGGATCAATGCATCTCACGCCATGCCTGAAGGTGGCAGTCTCATTTTTACACTTGAAAATCTTGAATTAGATGAAGAATATTGTCATTTATCTCCCTTTGAGATAAAACCAGGGACTTATCTAGAAATATCAGTAAGAGATACGGGTATAGGTATGCCTCCTGAAATACTTTCAAGAGTTTTTGAGCCATTCTTCACAACAAAAGACCAGGGAAAAGGGACAGGATTGGGACTTGCAATGGTTTATGGAATGGTTCAGGAACACGGTGGTGCTATAACAGTTTATTCAGAATTAGGAAATGGGACTGTTTTTCATATCTATTTACCAGTTGTATCAGACATCTCGAGACCTGCTGATTTACATGAAGAAACCATATATGGCACGGGAACGATATTACTGATTGATGATGAAGAATTGATTCGAATTACAGCCTCTGCCATTTTAAGTTCACTTGGTTATCAGGTTATATTAGCAGAAAATGGCGAAGAAGGAGTTCTGATATTTAAAGAAAACATGGGAAAAATAGATTTAATCATACTTGATATGATTATGCCGGTAATGGGAGGAAGAGAGACTTTTCGCCATATACGTGAGATTAGTGAATCAGTACCTGTAATCATTGCTTCAGGATTTGCTAAAGAAGAAGATATGAAAGCATTAAAGAAACAAGGAGTTGGCGGATTTCTACAAAAGCCATTCAGAAGAGCAGAACTTGCTGAAATGGTCGCAACAAAATTAATGACTAAAGGTGATAATTAACACATTAAATGAAAAAGAGTTTCTGCAAATTGTGGCTACTTTTTTTGTAAAAAAACATTATGGATAAATAATATGCTGATAACTGTTCAGGCATTCACAAATTGCATACATATTAGAAATTGTTCCTAATTCAATCTCCGATTTCACATGAAAGTAATCCGCACATGTCCCACAGACCATAATTTTTACACCTTCATTCTGTAGTTTAATTAACGATTCAGCTAATGGAGAAGATTTAATAGTCAAGAGAACTCCACTGTTATAGAAAATCATAACTTTTGGCTTTGTCTCAAGCTCTGTAATCGTGTTGGTAAATCCCTTAATCAATATTGAACCCAGTTCATCTTCACCAACACCCATCTTATCAGACTTAAAAACAATAATGTAATCATTTTTTTCAGGAATTTTACAATAAATTCCAGATTCTGGCTGAAGTAGTTCAATCGCTTTTTTAGTACAGTTAATGGTATAGTAACCTTCTGTGTGCATAACTTCTGCCTCAAAATGATTATCATTAAGAAAACGAAGCAGATTATTCATAGAAGTCTCATTATCGGACAGGATTTGAAAGGCTTCATTTACTCTGATATCAGATAATTGTTTTTTGGTCATTATAATCGGTTTTGGGCATATTTCGCCACGTGTATCTATGATTTTCATTATAACTCCTTATTCTGATTTTCTGTTTTCAAAGAGTTTTTTGATTACAAAAGTGATCAATGCAATAATGTAAAAAACCAGTAGAAGCCAGGCTAAACTGGTAAGTGAATTGATTGCTGAGCGGTAAACTTCAAAACCAAGTGCTGATGAAGTAATCTCATAGACAGGATTATCTTTGTCTAATGGATAGATATATCGTTCTATTTTCCATAAATTGACACCAGAAGAAATACTGACAACATAAATGGCAAAAATCATGTATTTTACCCAGGATTCGTATATATCATCATCGATTAGCCGTTTTAATATCTTCGCAATTGGCTTCTTAAAAAACAGCGTTACGATCAGGGCAACGATAAATCCAACACTAAAGGTTGATATTAAAAGGATAAATAACATTTTTCCCTCCTTTAATTTTTCATACTACAAGCATCCTGCTTGTCACTTTTTTCTGCAAGCAAGATGCTTGCAGTACGAGATTTTCCTGCTTGTCGCTTTTTTTCTGCAAGCAAGATGCTTGCAGTACTGTTTCATCCGGCAGAGCTCGAACCGCCACCAGCTATCCCTGAATGTACGGAATGACCATCATTTCTGGCACTGGTTGAAGATTCTGAATAAACCAGAAAGGTTGTCATCAGCGCATTGAAGCAATTTTGTGTATTTTCTCTGGAACAAGTCTCAGAGATTTTTAACCATTCAGGTATATCATATTCTCCCTTTTTCATTTTCATAAACCAGCGGGATTGTAAATTATAGGCAAACAAATAAGGGATCTGGCTTAACATATATTCATGAATTTCTGCACTATAGTCTTTCTCAAGTAAATCTTCTATATGGCGCTTATGATAATAAATGTACTGACTCAGCTGAATACCCTGAGGTGTTAGCGGAGAAATACTTTGTCCGCCAATAATCACAATTATCCCGCATACGATAAGTGCAAACACCAACAATAAGGCAGAAATACTGAGAATGTCAAAGAACAACACCAATGGCAGAATACTAATAACGCCCATAATACTGATTATACTGCCTGTAATTGTTATTTTCTTACGTTGTTTTGCCAAAAAAGAAGATATCAAATCTTCCTGAATCAGATTATTTCGTATTTGTTTTACTAAACGATCAGATTTCAAATTGGCATGGTTGATTGCTTTCTTTAGCTCACAGCTAAAACCATTCTTTTGTTTATGAAAAACTGCATCAAATATCATCTTTTCATAATCATTCAAAGGGATGTTTGATTCAATCCCATTTAACTCAAAATAGCTATGCTTTTTATCATTTTGCAAAGTACAGGTCAATTTATTATTTTTAAGCATATCCAGCAGAGTCGCGGTTATATAATGCAGATAATGATACTCAGGAATACTCTGGCTGAGCAGGTACGCCGATTCAATGGCTGTCTGATTATCAGGACATTCAGTCAAACGATTCAGATCACGCGGATTGGGTTTGAAACGAACATTGTATTTTCGGTAAACAGCAAAAGCATAATAAGTGGCGATGCCCAATAAGAGTAAAGAAATCAATCCGTAAACCAGCAATAAGCGTCTCGCTTTTTGTTTGAGCTGATACCATTTCGGATTTTCAGAAATCAGTGTACCTTTATGAAAGCGAAGCTGAAGCTGAACTGTCTCATTTTTCTTTAGTTTCTCTTTATTTCTGACCCAAACCATCGAGTCATTCAGAGAGACAATTGCTTTACCGGAAAGGAGCTGATGAGCTGTCAGATTGCCTTTAAATTGAGAAAAGTCAATTCTGATATCAAGAGAGTCAATCTCATAGAGATGTTTAGCGGGTAAAAGCGTATATTGAAAAATGTCTTCATCATTTTCCTGAAAGATAACTCCTTCAACTAAGTAATTCAATCCAAAGTGTTTACGAGTATTTTTTATCTTATGAAATGTCCATTTAACCTGATTATCGGTAATTTGTATCCGCTGAGTGCCAATTCCTGCAGGAACATTTACCGAGTCAATATCAGCACTCAGTACTTTGAGTTTATCAATATATTTTGAAGATAAACTCCGCTCCACCCACGAAAATGTCCCTTTTTCAAAATGAAAGTACAGACGTTCAGATACTTCAATCTGATTATTCGGATTAATACTGTAATAAGCCTGAAACAGATCAGCCTTGTAGTTTTTTCCCCATATCAAAGTCATACACAGCAGACACAAGAGCATCAAATTCAGTTTTTTCATAATTCAGCCTTTCTGGGTTACTCCAGCGTAATGATTGCTTTCTGAAGTATTTCTCCTTCTTCCAGTGGTCTTTTAAATTTATCGAGCACTTTTATATATTGATCCTTTGATTTCGCCTTGATTTCAACGAAAGTCATTTTCTGTGTAATGACATCATTCTTTGAAGTAAAAACCTGAATAAAAATCCGGTGTCTTCCCGCTTTTACCGTTTGATTATTAATCGTAAAAAGAACATCAACACTTACCGGAGTAGAATTTTCTAAATGAATATTTTCAAACACAATATTCTCTTTCTGATAATCTTTCCAGCAAGATCTTAACCAGATACCCATTACCACTGCTATCAGGAGTGCAATTTTAACTCCATTGGGTATTTGTCTTTTACTGAATGTCAATTCTGGTTTGATGATATGAGGCATACATACTCCTGTTCAATTATCTTCACTCTTGAATAATGCAAATACTGGTAGCTAAGTAAACGGAATATCATCCAATTCTCTCAGCTACCAGCTTACTTAAAATCAGTTCTGTTTTAAAATCAGTATCTTACGGGTTATCGTCTCTTTTTTGGTCCTCAACTGATAAAAATAAACTCCATTTGCTAATTGCTTATTTTGATGATTTAAGGCATTCCAGTTAACTTTATGTTGTCCTTTGCTAAAGTGTCCTCTTGAGACATGAGCCACCTTTTGACCTTTAACATTATATATATTGAGATCGATGTCACTTTCTTCAGGCAAATTAATATTGAAAGAAACCAGAGATTTTCTGTTGTAGTTTATTGGATTTGGGTAATGAGTGATACTTGTTTTATTAATTGTAACAAGTGGAGGTTCAGAGTCTGTTGCCTGAATTACATTTGACGGATCTGACTCTCCATTATTTCCATAAGCAGTTACATACCAGGAATGATTCGTATAATCATCATCCAAAGTAAAATAAGTCATTGAACAATCCATATTGCCTGACTGAGCAAATAATTGATTATCTCTGTAAACACGATAACCTACCCACTCATTTGCCTCGGGTGCGTCCCAGTATAAATAAAATGATCCGCTGGTATCAGGGATTACACTCAGAAAACTTGGATAATCAGGCATTTCTGTTGGTTCTAATATCCATTCATTCCCGATCGCCAGAGGAAACAAACCGCTTCCTCCATTACTGACATCGTAAGAGATTAAACGACGTTCATAAGACAGACAATGATCATCATTATCATATTCGCGGTACAGGACGATGCCGATTCCATCTGAGAAATACTGTTTTGAAAGCAGATTTTGAGGAAGATAATCATCATTATAATATGCAAAACGATTTGGATATAAAGTTTGATTATTAACCGTAACAGGGACTGATACAGGTCCAAAGTTAACACCTAAATAACCATCTCCCCAAAAATCGCCAAGTTGAGCATCATGATTTTTTATCACCGGAATAGATTCAGTAAAATTGTTTTCCCATTGACCACTTTCTGGATTGAATTCTCTGTTTCCGGTCATATAGATATAATTGCCTTCTTCTTTAAAAAGGACAATTTCTTCTAAATTACAGTTATTAAAAATACCCATTGCAAAGATCGTATTATTCTCATGAGTGAATGAATCAAGGATTTTCATTATCATATTTTCTGAATAATCTGCCAGTAAGATATCAATGTTATCAGTAAGCTGACCTGTCTGAATTTGAACAATTGCAGGAATCATCATATCATTATAAACGCCAAAAACCACAGGATCGTCTTCCATATCGGGGCTATTTAAACCAATAGCCTGAATGAAGTAATTTCCAGCAGGTACATTTACAGAATAAGGACCGACTCCTGACAAAGGCAATATTTGAATATTATCAAAAGAAAGATAATCTATCAAAACCAGATAAAGATGAGAAAAGGAAAGTGAACCTTCGTATGAAATTGTACCACTGAGATTTGTTGGCATATACACAGGGAGATAGGTAACCAGACCAAGTGCCGGATTGTCCAGTTGATCATTAATCGTAATATCTATTTCAGAAGGATCTGTACTATCCCATATATTATTCTGTGCCAGTACATTACCTGCACCACTATAAATATAAATACTATGGGAGACACCACTTCCGTCAATATTATTTTGAATGGTATTCATACCAATATTTTCGACAGGACCTTCTACTGAACCTAAATTAGGAGTAGCCCCTTCTCCAATGTAAAAAGCGGTATAATTACCTGTCACCTGATTGTGTCTGATGACTGGACTGGAAGAAGCGCCAGCAATCATAAAGCCTGCACCGGAATTGGCATTACCTGTTATGAAATTATTTCTGACAATATTGTATTCAAAAAGTCCTGAAGTTTGACGCAAGTTCAAGCCTGTTAAGTTATTCTCAATCAGGTTATATCTGACTGTTGGATTTATTCTGGAACCGCTGGTAACATCCCATGCGTTAATTCCTTGTTTTAAATTATGATGAATTCGGTTATTGGTAATAAGCGGATTACATTCTCCATTTACAGATTGATTCTGAAGATGTATGCCGCCATAAAACTGAGTACCCAAACCATTATTGTAAATATCACAACTATCGACTACTACATTAGAATTTTGAGTGATATTGATCCCTGATTTCAAAGAGCCGGAGATCTTGGTTTGCTTAATCAGGGTTTGAGCCATACCACCAATACCATAAATCCTGACACAGTTTTCTGTAGCATCATTGACATGACATTTGATAATACTGACTGGAGAATTAATTGGGTTAATTCCATTTTCTACTTTATCAATCCTACAGTGTTTAAAAATACTGGTTTGATCCAGAGATTCAAGTCTAATCCCTTTCCATCTACCGGTGCTATTGAATCGTATTGAATCCGTTTCAGT
>JAKQQL010000334.1:0-1305 GCA_029564175.1 Candidatus Cloacimonadota bacterium | reverse complement strand
TTTTAAAACAGTTTAATATTATATTGATTTTTATTTTGCTTGGCATTAAAATTACAAATGCTGTCAGGGAGATGATTTATGCCGAAAGATATTCTTATAGTCGATGATGCAGCTTCAATACGCCAGGCATTATCATTTGTCCTGTCTAACAACGGGTTTAATGTGACAGAGGCATCAGACGGAGATGATGCTCTTAAAAAGTGCGTATCAAAGCGATTTGATCTGATAATATCGGATGTAAATATGCCTAATACAGACGGACTGACATTTGCTGAAAGGCTTAAGAATAATAAGGATTATATTATTAATTCAGATACGCCGCTTATAATGCTTACAACCGAATCTTCCGAAGAACTGCGAGCTGAGGGGCGTGCCGCAGGCGTCAAGGGATGGATGGTTAAGCCTTTTCCGCCTGAAAAACTTCTCGAGTCCATAAATAGAGTTTTAGGGAGCATGGAATGAATATTGTAAGTTTAAAAATGCTTTTTCGTGCAATGAGAGGATATGCATGAATTCCGAAATCAGAAACGAATCGGAAAAATTAAAAAAAGAAGCACTTTTGATAAAAGATAATCTGCGTGAACTTTTTGAAAATATTTCCGTTAAAGTAAAATCATCATCTCATTCAATAGCATCGTTTATTGATGATGTTTCTCCGTATGTTAAGCATTTTTTTCCGGTTGAGGGTTATAACGGTGAAAATACTTTTTTTAACCGCACTGTTAAATCAGCAAAAGAAAGGCTTTCAGTTTCAGTAAACAAGGCTGTGAAGATAATGTCGGAAGACTCTGATATTCATGAGATTATATCAAGCAGTATTGCCGATATTGATAAACTCAGCGCAAGTGTCGCAACTGTTCTGGGGCATCTTGAGTCGGTGGAGATGTATGCTGTGAATACTATGGTAATTTCCGCGCGAGCGGGAGATATCGGAATTTCACTTGCCACTATTTCGAAGAAGATGAGTGATCTTTCAAGACAGGGAGCGGCGCTTGGGGACAAATTTTCCAATCAGATGAATTCTCTTGTAGCAGTTTCTGAAAAATTTGTTTCAATTAAAAATGATATCGATATGCTTTATGAAAGCAGTCTTACTTCTTTTCAGCTTTCGGGACGTGATAGCTTTGATAAATTCGGACATGGTTTAAATTCTCTTTCGGTATCTGTTAATAAGGATTTATCTATAATGGCATCTGCCCGGGAAAAACTTGAGAGTGTCATTGTCAATTATCAGCTTGAAGATCTTTTCAGACAGGATGTGGAAAAGCTGATTTTTCTTATTAATTATTTTATGCGTAATCCGTC
>JAKQQL010000333.1:0-2878 GCA_029564175.1 Candidatus Cloacimonadota bacterium | reverse complement strand
TGTTTTGATTTTTATTATTTCGGCGTTTCTTTTTGTTAAGTATGCCGTTGAAAGTAATCTTTATCGAAAACAGGTATATTCGCTTTATACAGATATAGTTCACGGCAAGGATCTTGTTGCGGATATTCTTCCGCCTCCGGCATATATCATTGAAAGTTATTTGGCCGCATATGAAATGCGTGAAAACATTAACAATCCTACTAAGATTGATCAGATCGCTCAGTACATACGCGACAGGCTGATGAGAGATTACCTTAACAGTTACGACTACTGGAAAAAAAATACGATTTATATTGAATCTGACGAAATGATGAAAGCTGAACTTCTAGATAAAAGTCTTGTTTCTGCTGAAAGGTTTTACAAAGTTCTTAATGAAGAATACATTCCTGCAGTCAAGCGGCGTGATTTGAATAAAGCAAACTTGATAATGACGGAAAAGCTTCAGCCTTATTACGCCGACCATCGAAATCATATTGATAATCTTATCAATATGGCATCCGAAAGAAATGGTTATAAGACAGTTTACCTTGTGTCAATGAGAGACAAAGTCCGCACGACTCATAATAAAATCATAATTACCGGTTCACTCGCTTTCATCATTATAATATTATTCCTGACTTATCGTTTTGTGTTTTTTTTTCGTGCTAATGCTGCGCTAAAAGAGAGGAATAAAAGACTGCACGAACTGTCTTTGCTTGATAGTCTGACAGGATTATACAACAGGCATTATTTTCAGATTCGTATTAATGATTATATCGATTCTGTAAATGATTCAGTGCTTTCGAGCGGAGTAAAACTAGGATTCTTTATGATTGATATCGATTTTTTTAAATTGATTAATGATACTGAGGGTCATTTGTTCGGTGACCTTGTGCTGAAACATTTTGGAGAAAGGCTGAAATCTGCAATCAGAGAAGAAGATGTTCCTGTGAGATGGGGCGGTGAGGAATTTCTGCTTATTGTGCCCAGAACCGATGAAACCAGATCTTTTGAAATTGTTGTACGAATTCTGGAAAAAATAAATTCGAAACCCTTTGTCATCGGTGATAAAGAAATTCCGTTGACCTGTTCGATTGGTTATTGTCTTTATCCGTTTATTTCCAGTGTTCAATACGGCGGATGGCGTGAAGCCGTAAAAGTAGCGGACTCTGCGCTTTATATTGCAAAACGCAGGGGACGAAACAGGTCGATAGGAGTTTTTGTTGATCCTTCAAGTAAAAGTATTTTTGATTTAAAATCTGTTTTATCAGATATTAAAAAGTCAGCTGATGATGGAAAAATAATATTAAAGGAACATCCTGATTTTTCATCACCTCCTAGTAAGTAAATGCCTTGACTTCACTTTTTTTGTTTTTTAAAATATTTGAAGGTTATAAGAAAAAGATGAAATCTGTTTCTTTAGTACCTAAAACAAAAAAATGAGGTGTTTATGGCAAAATCTATCAGGAGAAAAATTTTTGTTTTTTTATTCTCTTTCTTGGCGGGAATTACATTTCTTTATTCTCAGCAGGCAAAAGATCAATACGGCTTCGGCGGAAGAACCTTTTTGATTCAGTCAGCTCTTGAAGTCGGAAAATCTACAAACGGTATTTGGGACGTTCCTGGTCAACCGGGAAAAACAAAGGGAAACTTGAAAAATATTGCAGGTGGTGATTGGCTTCAGATGCAGGTCTGGCAGAGAGAGCCGGGAGATCCGGATGACAGGCTTTTTCTTTTCCGTCCTGCTCAGGGTTCAGCTGTCGGCAGATATTTTATTAATTTTGCACGCAATGCTTTGTGGGGGATAAACGCAATTGTTCCAACTGGTAAGGTCGAGATCAGAACCCGCGCGGATCATTTTGAATTAAAATATCTCCGTGACGGAAGATGGAAAATATATTATTCACCTGGGGTAATTGTTGCCCTTGAAAATAACGCGTCAAAGAACGGTTCCAGACTCGTGCTTCGTCCTGATTTTAACGGACCAGCTGCAGAATGGGTATTTTTTGATCTTGGCACTCAGCGGTCATTTATACCTGTTATCCAGAATACAACTCAGGATAATGCCGCACCGGTTAGAAAACTTGAGGATGTTCTTGAAGTTAATTATCCTGCAAGACATCAGTATTTTAATTCGGTGAAATCTGATCAATTCGCTCAGGATAATTCCGGCGGCAAGATGGTGTCTATTCTGAATTCATTTAAAATGGCTGACCAGTGGACTGTTGTAAAAGATGTTATTTCTAAGGTAAAACCTAACAGCGACTTGAACGCAAAGAGAGCAATTCTCGCGGAACTTCTTAAAGTTGATATCAAGAAAGGTTCAAACTTCTTAGAGAAAGCTCTCTCAAATAAAATGAGAGAATCAATTGAAAAAGAAGCTTTGACCGAGAAAGATGAAGTAAGTAAAAAAATGATTCTTGATATAGCTAACAAAATATAAATTTCATATTTCTTCAACATGTGAAGCCTGATAAGCTATAACGATTAGTTTATCAGGCTTTGTCGAAACCTCAATCTGAAATACCTGCTGATTGTTTTTTTTAAATCCTTTATATCCTGTTTGATGTTTACACTTCGTTGAGAAATAAATTACTTCATCGCAGATATTTTTCTGCAATAAAACTTGCGTTATTCCGTTATAAGCTATGAGCCTTAAGGTGCGGGATTAACGAAATTGAAAAACAGAATCAGTCAGTTCTACAAAGAAGAAAGACCAAGAATGGTGGCATTCGTCAGGAAGCTGATCAGTGATGTTTCTGACCGTGACGGTGAAGATATTGTCCAGGATGTGATATTGTCAATCTGGAATTCGGCCGATGCTTCACCGGTTGAAAATCTGTCGTCATATGTCTATAGGTCTTTACGCAACAGGGTTATCGATGCTTTTCGAAAGACA
>JAKQQL010000326.1:0-6916 GCA_029564175.1 Candidatus Cloacimonadota bacterium | reverse complement strand
ATTCGCTTATCTGATTGAACTGAAGTATATAAAGCGAAGCGTCAAAGATAAAGAATTCGATGACCTCCTACAACAAAAGATACAGGAAGCATCCAATCAACTTGAACAATACTCAGAAGATGAATATGAACGCCAGATGCTGGGTCTGCCACCTTATGGGATGGTTACACTGAAAAAAGTCATTATTGTCTTTCATGGCTGGGAGTTGGCTTATTGTGAAGAGTTTGACCACCGATAACACCGAAGCTACCGAAGAATAATACAGATTATCCAATATCTTCCCCCTCTATATATATTACCCGGACAGAAATGCGGATTCTTGTCTTTTTGGCAGTTTTTTTTCACTTTCATTTAAAAAAAGTGTTAAAAACAATGATAACTACTCAGGTACTTGTTTACATAATAAATGTGTGTCTGCAAAATGTCATTTTTAAAAAAAATATAACAAAACTGTCTGTAGGGATGTGCGAAACGGAGCTTGCGTAGTGCCGTACATCCGAAAAACAAAAAGGAAAAATACCCTGTTTCGTTTATCATACAGGTATCCTAAGCGGATTTACGGCGCTTCGCTTCGCAAATCCCTACAGGTGCTTTTCAATTTATCATTTATTGCACAGCATTTGTTACCGTACTTTAAAATAACAATCAGTACCTGAGTAATTACAAACAATGAGTTTTTCAAAAAGTTGGCAGAAATAAATGAGAAATTTGAATAGATCATAAATAACGCATACCACCCTGTCTCAAAGGGACATCCGCCAAAGGAGGTGAATTTTACGTTCATCGAATATAAGTCTTGTTTTATGAAGATGTATTTATTTAATAACATAAGTTTTCACTTAGGGATATGATTCTTTCTTTCCTCCGGAGTTCTTATTTTAGCTCAGGCGCTTTATCTGACGACAGAAACAAAAAAAATGAGAAATTGCTTTACATATTAGGTGGCTTTCTTTGAATTGATTTATTATGAAAGAATTTATATTGAGAATTATACCCATTATCATATTTTTTGCTTTAGGCTGTCTGTTTAGACAGTTCCGCATTTTTAAAAAAGAGGATGGTTCAGTCTTTTTAAATCTCGTTTTTTATCTGTGTATGCCGGCTTTGACCTTTTCTTCTTTACTGGAAACCGAACTGAATGCTCGTTTATTGTATATTCCATTATTACCTGTGGCTGTAATGCTGTTTACCTATGTTTTATCTCGTTTTGTATTGCTGGTAAAACCTCAAAACAAAAAGACTACAGGGACCTTTTTGATAGCCTCAATGATTATGAATACTGGATTTACTTTACCATTTTTCTATGCAGGCTTTGGTAATGATGGATTTGCGAAAGCAATTCTGTTTGATATTGGAAATAGTTTTTTAATTTTTACCTGGGTGTATTTTATTGCTGTAAAAGCAGCTGCGGTAGAGGGGCACAGTAAACTGAAAATGCTGACAAAGACAATTCTCCTGCCACCCTTGTGGGCGCTTGTAATTGCATTGATCTTAAAACAATCCCAAATAGCGATGCCTAATCCGGTCTTATCTTTTTTCAAGATAGCCGGAGAACCTACAATTCCTTTGATCATGATTGCATTGGGCTTATATTTTGAACCTTCTCTGAAATATATCTCCAAATCACTCACAGTTATCAGTATTCGGATGCTTGGTGGTTTACTCATTGGATTGCTTTTAATGAAGTTGATTCCTTTTGATCATGTAACTAAAATAGTTGTAATTGCCAGTTCTGCAGCACCGGTTGGTTACAATAGTCTGGTATTTTCCAGTATGGAAGAGCTTGATGTGCCTTTTGCAGCTACGACGGTATCGCTTTCTATTCTTAGCGGTATTTTTTATATACCCTTATTATTCTTTATTTTTGGAAATTGAGAGGAGATTTATGAAATCATTCAGATTAAGCTTATGTGTATTGGTCATGTTACTGATTATTCCTTTGTCTCTTTTTTCGAGTACAAAACGAAAGTTTGATACCGATTTTCTAATACATATACGGATATACGAATCGAAAGATGAAAAATATTCCAGAGAATTAAAACAGCTTTTCTCTGAACAGATGGATAAATTTCAAAGAAAGATAAAGCAGTATCCTGATATTCATGTCTATATCCGAATAAGTCCCAATGATAAACATTACAAAGAACTGGCTAAAAACCGAAGTCGGATTGTGGAATTTAGTGATGGGTTTACAGACCTGAGAACAAAAGAGATATTCCTGAAAAATCCCCGTTCAATACGTGATTTGCAAAAATATACAGAATTAGTTTTACATGAATATATCCATTTGTTCATTTCCTGGTATTGGCCAGATGCCCCTTTATGGTTTCACGAGGGGATGGCTGTCTATTTTTCAGAAGGTATATCATTTGAACGCTATTCTGATTTCATGAGATTTTATGCCTACCGTCCGATGAATCTGATCAAAGATAACCCAAATTCTTATCCTGAAAATCCCCACTTTTACTCTCCTTACTACTTTCAGTCTGCTCAGGCAGTTAAAAAAATATATCTGGATAGACAGCGTGATTTTGAAGATTTATGGGATTATAAAAGAATGCCATTTGATAAGGCATTCTTATCCGCATTTAACAGTTCAACTGAGAGTTTTCTGAATAACTTTGACCACGATATCCGAAAAAATTTCCTCAATGGTATTCTCTTTTTAGTTATAACACTGATCTGGTCAGCACTTCCTGTGTTGGTGATTATTGGTGCTTTACGTAAGAAAAGAATCAGTAGAGACATTATCAAAGACTGGGAGAAGGAACAACTGGAAGAATATGAATATATACCCGAAGGCAGCGAAGACAATAAACCAGATAGTATAAACGAAAACAAATTAAATTAGAACAAGATTTATTCATTGAATCGCATAACACCGTTCTATAATTTTTGATTTTAAATGATAATCCCATATAATACAAAAAAAGGACAAAATGAGACTCAGTCCACATTGTTAGTTCACTTGCATTTAATCAAAAATAATAAACAGATATTTTATTCTACAGATAACTGGCTATACAGAAATTTATGGATGTATGATATCAAAAAGGCTAAGTATCAATTACTGATCAAAAATCTGAGAACTGGAAATTTTACCTACAATCAGGCAGACAGCACCTTATGGGGTATTCGTCATGAAAACGGCTTTTACACTCTGATTCAATTAAATCAACCTTATACAGATTGGGAAGCAATTCATCAGCTGGTGTTATTTGAAATGTCTGATGTTATGAATAAGAATTTCTCTTACAAAGTGCCAATAGACTTTGAAGATTCAACACCTGGTAAATGAGATTTTGCTACAATGTACACAGGACTAATACCCCTGATTCTCTTTACATGGTTAAATTCTAAGTAACTCTGTTCAATATTAGAATACTCTCAGCATTTCAGCGACTCCCCGTGAAACAATTCTCAATGGAGGAGAATGAGTCACTTCCTTGCTTAATTCTACCCTGAAAAATTCTTTGATGATACTTTTATTCATATCATAAAAACCGATTGCTTCCAAAGCCTTGTTTTCTAATAATATGTCATCATTTCCCAGCAATTGCAGTTTTAACTGATGACAGTTTTTAACCCGCTTTAATATACCCTCTGATACCATCTGATAAATCGTCATACCTGAAATTATGTTTCTCAGAATTGTCAAAAGATCGTCCTTCTGTATCTGACTCAGCTTGTTTACTTTAATCAGCGCATGGCATATCATCAAGAAAATACTGTAAGCATTATTTCCTCTCTTTCTGATAGAAGGATATCTTTTTTTATACAGTGATGCGTATTTTTGTAATTCCACTTTTGACTTTTGGTTCAATTCCTGCCAAATATGATGAACCACATGATTTACATCCTTAATCTTCACATTTTGAGTTTGTAAACAGGGTTCACTTTTTTTACGGCATATACATATTTTCCCCTGACAATACCAGGCAAAGTGCATACCCCCTGCTTTCTTAGGGTAATCATGAACTGCTGTTTGATTAAAAATGACTTTCATTATAATCCTTTCTATCAGACAATATACTATTTTTTCTTTAGTATGCAAATTAATATTCATTTTTTTCTCTTATCTATCCTGTTAAAAATCTTAACTCACACTTCTCTTCACATCATACATGATCTGTTAGAAAATAGCGCAGATAAGCAGTATCACTCCAGAAAGCAAGCTGATTACCTGACGTAATGCGCTTTCTGGAAGTTTAAAATGCTTAAAAATATATGAAATATCGGTTGACAAAAGGTTTTTTTTGAAGTATATAAGATGATAAAATTTAAATGAATTAAAAAGGAGAGAAAATGAAAAAGCGAATTGTTATTTTATCCTTACTGATCTTATGTATGTTGATGCCCCTATTTGCAGAAGAAACAGGAACTCTGAAAGGAGTCGTTAAAGATGAAAATGGAAAACCGATTGTTTATGCAAATGTCATTTTAAAAGGGACAAAAATTGGAGTAATGTCTAATGAACAAGGTAATTTTATCATTCCAAACATCCCAGTCGGCACATACACAGTAATTTGCCAGATGATGGGATATGCTCCTTATGAAATGACCAATGTAAAGATTAAAAGAGGTAAAACACGGGAAATCAAGATATCTCTTTCCAGGAGATTAATTAATATGTCGGCAGTAACCGTGATTGCAAAAGAAGAACAGGTTACAAAAGATCGCTCTGTATCCAGTAAAAGTCTTTATGATCCTCAGATGAATAATGTAGCTGTTTCAGATATATCAGGAACGATCGCAATGCAATATAACAGATATGATGACACCCATTATCCTCCACATTACAAGAATAAATGCTATTATCCCCCTCGTTATAATACAGAAGAATACAAAGCCATAAATCCATATCCATTTAAGTATGCGATTGCAGAACCATTATCCACATTTTCTATTGATGTCGATACTGCCACATACAGTAATGTGCGTAGAATGCTTAACTACAACACATTACCCCATCAATCTTCTGTTAGGATAGAAGAAATGATCAATTATTTTACATATTCTTATCCTGAGCCCAAAGGCAAAGATCCTATTTCCATATCTTATGAAATCGGTATTTGTCCATGGAATAAAGATCATGATATCCTGAAAGTGGGCTTAAAGGGCAAATCATTGAACTATGAAGAGACACCTGTGGCAAATCTTGTTTTTTTGATTGATGTATCTGGTTCCATGAACGTTCCAAATAAACTGCCTCTGGTAAAACAATCCTTAAAAATGCTGGTTAATCAGATGAGAGATCAGGATCAGATCGGCATCGTCACTTATGCATCTCAGGCAAGTATTAAACTGGATTCTACGCCTGTGTCAAAAAGACAAGTTATCCTTGATGCAATAGACGAACTGTATAGTGGTGGTAGTACAGCAGGCGGAGATGGCATCAAAATGGCTTACGATATAGCAGGAAAACACTTTAATAAGAATAAAAATAACCGAATCGTCCTCTGTACAGATGGAGACTTTAATGTCGGCGCTTCATCAGATGCTGATATGGAAAAACTGATTTCAGAAAAAAAAGAAAGCGGTATTTTTCTATCTGTACTGGGGTTTGGAATGGGCAATTATAAGGATAGTAAGATGGAAATCATTGCCAATAAAGGCAATGGCAACTACTATTACATTGATGATTTAGTAGAAGCAAAACGGGTATTGGTAACTGAAATGAGCGGTACCCTCAACACAATAGCCAAAGATGTAAAGATTCAGATTGAGTTTAATCCGGCAAAAATAAGAGCTTATCGACTAATCGGGTATGAAAACCGTGCATTGAAAAATGAAGATTTTAAAAATGATAAGATAGATGCAGGTGAAATGGGTGCCGGTCAAACGGTTACCGTTCTTTATGAAATTGTTCGCAACAATTCCAAAGAACCGGACATGAATGCAGATGAGCTTAAATATCAGGAGATTAAATACAGTCAGGAAGCATTAAACTCAAATGAATTAGTAACGATGAAATTCAGATACAAAGACCCTGATGGAACAGAAAGTAAGGAACTGACCCAAACCGTTAGTGATTCTTATCCAGAAAAAAACAGTAAAGACTTCAATTTTGCATGCTCAGTTGCCGGATTTGGTATGATGCTTCAAAAAAGTAAATTTAGAGAAACCCTTACCTGGGAAAATGTGATCAAACTTGCAAAACAATCAATCGACAAAGATCATGATGGTTATCGCAAGGAATTCATTTCTTTAGTAGAAAAAGCACAAACGCTCGATCAAATAAATACATACCCTTCCGAATAAGACAAACCCTTTGATCATTGAATGGTTTTCACGCGGAGACGCGGAGACGCCGAGAAAATAAAGAGGCAATCTAATCATTTGAGGAATGTAACATTCCCATCCTGTGGAGGGATGGTACGTTTAATTGTGAATTATAAATGATGAATGACATCCCTACTACAAAAACGAGTTACACCTCACGTGGAGAGTGGGCAGTAGGGATTTACGAAATGGAGCGTAGCGGAGTGCCGTAAATCCGAGATCAGCATTACGATCATCTTGCTTTTAGCCTTTTCTGCAAGCTGGAAGCTTACGCTACGTTAATGTAGAACAAGCAACCTGCTTGTTAAATTTACCATTCAGCGTAGGACAAGCAACCTGCTTGTTAAATTTACCATTCAGCGTAGGACAAGCAACCTGCTTGTTAAAGCAGTTTATTCGCAAGCTGGTAGCTTGCGCTACGTTTATTGTAGAACAAGCAACCTGCTTGTTTAAATCCACTGACTTGATTTAAGAACCGACACAAGCTGACAATATATCGATCTTTCATATTTTACTTTAATAATGTAATCTTTCGGCTGGCGATAATCTGATCATTAGCCTTTAACTGGCATAGATAGATGCCTGATGGCATATTGTTTGCCTGCCAAAGTACTTTGCCTTTTTTTATCTGACC
>JAKQQL010000322.1:0-1392 GCA_029564175.1 Candidatus Cloacimonadota bacterium | reverse complement strand
GAAACAATAAAAAGTACAATTAAAAGTTCAATGACTCTTCTTAAAATATATCTTCTCATTTAATAAAAAATAGGGGAGGTAAATTTACCTCCCCAAATCTTGTTTTATGATAATTAATTTTCAAAATATGTTGTATCGAAGTGGTAATCTCCACTTGGATACAAAGCAAATCCTTTGACATTTTTCTTAAACACTATCATCTGCTCTGAATGAGCAAGTGGTACCCATGGAATATCTTCATGAATTATTCTTTGAATCTCTTTATAATATTCAGTTCTTTTTTCAATATCAAAAGTAGTTCTTGCAAGCATATTTAATTCATGGACTTTACTACTTCTATAGAATGCAACATTTCCAGCACTTCCAACTGTTGCAGCATCTTGATCAAGAAGAACATATAAAATATTATCAGGGTCAGGATAATCCATTGTCCAACCAAGTAAACACATAGCATGTTCTCCAGCTTCTGTTTTATCAAGATAAGTTCCCCAATCATAACTTACTAATTTTGCTTTTATACCAACATTTGCTAAATCCGCTTGGATTGCTTCACCAATTTTTTGTGGATCAAACATATATGGTCTTGCTACTGGCATAGCCCATAAATTTGTTTCAAATCCATCTGGGTATCCTGCTTCTTTAAGTAACTCCTTTGCCTTTTCTGGATTATATTCATAATCAACAATATCATCATTATAACTCCATAATGTTGGAGGAATTGGATTTTTTGCTACAACTGCAGTTCCTTTATATAAATGTTCAACTATATCATTTTTATTTATTGCATGATAAACTGCTTGTCTTACTCTAACATCTTTAAAATGAGGATCAAAACCTGGTGTATCTTCTCCTAAATTAATTGCAAGATATCCAATGTTCAAACCTGCTTGAGTTAAAAGCGTTAAATTACTATCTTCATTAATCTTTTCAAGATCATCTGGGTTTGGAAACTCGATTCCATCTACTGTTCCTTTTTGAAGTTCAAGTAACCTTACTGAAGCATCAGGAATAACTTTAAATATTAGTTTATCAATTTTTGGTTTTTCTCCCCAATATCCGTCAAATTTTTCAAGTGTTATATGGTCATCTTTTACCCATTCAACAAATTTGAATGGACCTGTTCCAACTGGATGGGCGTAGGCTTCTTCTCCCCATTTTTCATGGTTTGCTGGACTTACAATAAATACTGTAAACATAGCCATAGTTGTTAAAAATGGTGCAAATTTCTCATTGAAGGTTATTTTTACTGCATAATCATCAACTTTTTCTGTTTTTTCAATTTCGTTGAAACACCAACTCCAATACTCCCATTTACCATATTTATTGAAAGGATGATTTGGATCTCTTTGTCTTTCAAAAGAAAAAACTACAGCATCAGCATTGAAATCCGTG
>JAKQQL010000301.1:0-25431 GCA_029564175.1 Candidatus Cloacimonadota bacterium | reverse complement strand
TTCTGAAAATCCTTTTAAATAGATATTGTTTACGAAGTCCTGTTCGTAAGATAACATGAATGCCTCCAAATTTAATATTTGGAGGCATTCTAATTTACGAAGTAAATTTGTAAACCTGCTGCTTGCAGCTTCGTTCAAGCAGGTTGCTTGTCGTACGACCAGCTTGTGAAAAGAAAATAACAAGCAGGTTGCTTGTCTTACATGTTGAATTTCATAGCCTCATTCATCATTCAAAAAATTTATCCCTCTACATATATAGGTGCAACAAAATGGCACTTTTTCGAAATTATTTTTTATTTTTTTGAAAATATTTTTTTATATTTTTGTAAATAACTATTTTACAAGAAGATATAAAATCAAATTTTTTTTAATAAAGCGCTTTAAAGTTTATAGTATTCAATGAATAAATCAAGAAAATGAATGCAAAAATGGGTAAAAGAGAAAAAATGAGTGTTTGAGCCTGTTAAAATTATATCATATTGTTATAATAATGGCCTTTACGGGACCAATTCGCCTCATGTGGAGCGGAGGTAAGTTCAATAATGTAAAATGTAAAATGTAAAATTCCCCTACTGTGGAGGGGTGCCCCTTTGGGGCGGAGTGGTACGTTTTAAACTTTCAAAAATGGTATGATTTAAAATTCCATTGACAACGTTTTTTTTCGGACGTGCAAAGCGAAGCGCCGTAGGTCATTAGTCGTACGACAAGCGTCCCGCTTGTAGCTTTTCTGCCCGTACTACAAGCGTCTCGCTTGTAGCTTTTGTGCAAGCAAGATGCATGCAGTACGGAAATTTTCGCAAGCTGGTAGCTTGCGGTACAAGGATTCGCAAGCTGGTCGTACGACAAGCAACTTGCTTGTTTTTTTCTTTTCACAAGCTGGTAGCTTGCGGTACAAGGATTCGCAAGCTGGTAGCTTGCGCTACAAGGAGATTTAAATATAAGGGCAGGTGTAAAACCTGCCCCACTATGTAAAAAATAATTCCTGTTACAGTTTTAAGCCCCAATTTGCTCATTATTTTTGTAAATTTGTTCAATGTCTGTCTTTTTCAGAAAGAAAATCAATAAATTAGCAATGATGATGATACCTGGTATATCAATCAATAAACGAAGAATGGCAAATTTCTTCCCCATCGATACCATCTCAAAAAGAAACATGGGTAGCTTTGTAGTGGACCAGGCTCCTATAAATATCAGAATATTGCTAAATTTTACACCCTTTTTCATCAAAACAGATGCAACAGGAAAAGCCCCATATAAAGGACCAGCTGCAGCGGAACCAATAAAAAGCGCAAGTAAAATCCCTTTTAAGCCAGATCCTTTTCCCATAAATCGAGCCATTTTTTCTTTTGAAACCCAGGTATCGAGTAAACCCAACATCAAAAAAATCGGTGGAATCACCATTAACATTTCTTTGACACTTAAACTACTCAGTTTTATCACTCTGATTGCCATCTTTTTTTCGACCATAAAAAGAATTAACAACAAAATCAACATCACACATAATAATGCATATTTATTCAGAAAATTTTTCATATCATTTTCTTAATCTTTCCTTATTGTTTCCTTATTGTTTCCTTATCAAATCCTTTTTAAATATAACTTTTTTACAAGAATATACTCATAATAAAAGCAACAAAAAATGAAAAAATGTACGCATAAACATTCCTCAAAACAGCAACTTTTTTCCCAAAATATTTCATTTCTACTGGCAATGTGATAACACCCACCATCATCAATGTCGAGATAAAAACAGCCAACTGAAGATAACCTGCACCACTCTTTAATAAACCTGCTGCCAAAGGAAATGCAACAAATCCTGGTATCAAAGTAACTGATCCAATCACAGAAGCAATCAGCATTCCGTTAAAACCTGAATCTTTTCCTAGTATTGCAGATATTTGTTCAGGATTTGTAAAAGTGAGAATCACTCCAACCAGTAACATAATCCCAACCAAATCAGCCACAATAAAAGAAAAAGACTTCCAGGCTTTCATTAAAGCCTGTTTTGTCTTCTTTTTATCTTTAAAACCGGATAAGATTAATAATCCGATTGCAAGTGAATAGAATATGATCGTCTGCATCTGTTATTCAACAGTTACACTTTTTGCCAGATTTCTGGGTTGATCTACATTAAGTCCTTTTAAATCAGCGACATGATAAGCAATTAACTGCAAAGGAATGACATTTAAGAGAGATCTTAAAGCTGGAAGGGTTTCAGGGATATAGATCACCTGATCCGCAATGCTTTTAATTGCTTCATCCCCATGATTAGCAATCGCTATGATTTTGCCTTTTCGAGCCTTCACTTCCTGAAGATTTGAGATTAACTTATCGTACAAAAAGTCTTTGGAAGCTAAAGCGATCACCGGCATATTTTCATCAATCAGGGCAATCGGTCCATGTTTCATTTCTGCTGCCGGATAGCCTTCTGCATGGATATAGGATATTTCCTTTAGTTTTAAAGCACCTTCCAAAGCAACCGGATAGTCCACCCCCCGTCCCAGATATAAGGCATTACTGGACATGGCAATACTCTTTGAGATTTCTCTGATTTGTTCATTTTGTTCTAAAATGGATTGGATCTTGTCGGGAATACTTTTTAGGGCTTCAATATAACTCATCCCATCATTAGGAGACAGATGTCTCATTCTGCCCAATAAAACGGCTAACAGCGATAAAACCGTTACCTGTGAAGTAAAAGCTTTTGTAGAGGCAACGCCAATTTCAGAGCCGGCATGAATATACACACCGCCGTCAGTTTCACGTGCAATCGTGCTACCAACGACATTGGTGATGCCAAAGACTTTTGCGCCTTTCGCTTTTGCTTCTTTAAGTGCAGCCAGTGTATCAGCGGTTTCCCCAGACTGAGAGATCACAAAGACCAGTGTATCATCAGGGACAATCGGATTTCTGTAGCGATATTCACTGGCATATTCAACATCCACAGGAATTCTGGCAAGTGTCTCAATAATATGTTTTCCTACAAGACCGGCATGCCATGAGGTACCACAACCGATAATCTGAATGCGCTTTACATTTCTCAAATCTTTAAAATTAGTACTCAATCCACCTAAACGGGTAGTAAAGAGATCATCTGCCAATCTGCCTCTAAACGCATTATAAACAGAAGTGGGTTGTTCAAAAATTTCTTTCAGCATAAAGTGTTTAAAATCACCTTTGTCAATAGCAGAAATATCCCAGTCAATCTCTGAAACTTCTGGATTGATATACTGATTTTCATTGTTAATGATTTCATAGCCATCAAATGTCAGCTTTACAATATCTCCATCTTCCAGATATATCACTTTTTTGGTGTGAACAATGGTCGCATTGATATCAGAAGTAATAAAAAATTCATCATTTCCAATCGCTAAAATCACAGGGCTGCCTTTACGTGCAGAAATAATCTGATCCGGATGATCCTGATGAATCACCGCAATCCCATAGGTTCCTTCTATTACTTTTAGCATTTTCTGAACGGCTTTTAACAAATTCTTCTCAGTTTGATAATAATAATGAATCAGGTGTACCAATACTTCCGTATCCGTTTCACTTTTAAAGAGATAACCTTTATTCATCAAGTTGTGTTTGAGTGTTTTATAATTTTCTATAATCCCATTGTGAACAATCGCAATCTTAGCCTCATTATCTAAATGCGGATGGGCATTCACTTCATTTGGTTCTCCGTGTGTTGCCCAGCGGGTATGAGATATCCCCACATAACCTAAGAGATTGGGGGCTTCATGCGATACATTTCGCTCAAGCTCAACAATTTTACCTTCTTTTTTATACACCTTCAGTTGATTATCCTGATCAATGACTGCCAGTCCTGAGCTATCATAACCCCTGTATTCTAATCGTTTTAATCCCTCCATCATAATGGGGATTGAATTTCTTTTACCTATATAAGCGACGATTCCGCACATTTTTCCTCCTGAATATTCTTTAATTTTGATTGTAACACAAGCTGACAGCTTGCGAAAATCATGCTACAAGCAAGATGCTTGTAGTACGAAAAGCTTGAAAAGTGAAGGATAATTGACAAGCAGGTTGCTTGCCCTACAACTTCTATGCTCTTTTGACAAGCAAGTTACTTGCCCTACAACTGTTGTGCTTCTTTGACAAGCAGGTTGCTTGCCCTACAACTTCTAAGTTTTTTTTGACAAGCAGGTTGCTTGCCCTACAACTTCTATGCTCTTTGACAAGCAGGTTGCTTGCCGTACAACTTCTATGCTTCTTTGACAAGCAGGTTGCTTGCCCTACAACTGTTGTGCTTCTTTGACAAGCAGGTTGCTTGCCCTACAACTATTCTAATTTGTTTGAATAATCAAGTATTTAATTTTTCTAAACTCATTTGGATTAGTAATTTTTAAAATGGTTTCATTTCCTTTTTCTTCAAGCATATAAGAATTTTTATTTTGATCACTCAAGACTTTCACATTTTTTAGTTTAGCTTTGATCACCACTTCATTAAACTTGTTTAAATTCACTGAGGTCATTTCTTTTTCGTTATATTCACTGGATTTTTTGGCACTGCTAAACAAACCACCCTTTGTCATAAAGCCCTTTTCAATCAATACATTCTTAGCTCCGGCAATAAAGTAAATCGTATTTATTTCTTCATCCTGAGCCTGAATTGTACCAGCCTGGGTACTGATAGTTTCTTCTTGTGTACCTATCGTCGTTTGTTGTGCCTGTATTGTATCTTCTTTTTGAGCTATTTCCTGTTCATAAGCGATTCGTTCAGTTTCAATTTTGATTTTGAGTACATCAATCTGATTTGTCAAACTGGTAATAAGAAGTTCTTTTTCTTCAATACTCTTTTTAAGTTTGGCAATCATTCTCTGTAAACCCTTTATTTCAATATTCTTTTCTTTAAGGGTTTGTTCAATATTGGAGAGTCTTTCTTTATTCATGGCAATATAGTCATTAATATTCTGTATAGAAGCCATGATTTTATCTTTTGTGCCTGGAATTGAATCTGTTATTTCCTTGTTGATTGCCATTCTGTGTATCATCAGTTCCTGTGTGTCAATCTCAGAAAGAGAATCCTGAATCTCGTTTAAGGCTTCTAAAGTTTGAGCAAAATAATCTTGAACTTTGTCGTTCTCACGTTTTAACTTACTATTCTGAACAAGTGTAAAAATCACTATCCCTGCCAGTATAACAGAGATTAGTACGAAAAGAATCTTAGTATCTTTCATTTTAACCTCACTTTTTTACAAAAATCAAATATAATCACAGTTTTGTCAAGCATTAATTGTGATGAATCAGATGAAATGAATCTTTTCCAGCTAAATACAATCCAGCATTAGGCAAAAGCGGTTTAACCAAAGCAAGTATTTCATCCGATAATTGTTTAATTTCCCATTGTGCATGTTGATCAGATCTGAGTCGGATAAAATGATATAGTTCTCTTAAATTACATTTCATTAAAACATTCACATGATGTGCATTTGTCAGACAATAAGCGCCTAATCCCTGCTTTACTTTTTCAAATTGATGATACAAGGTTTCTGATTCTTTCATTAAAATCGAAATCCTGTCTTCAACATTAAGTTTTTGAAGCAGTGGAGGAACGGAGTAATCATAAGCAGGATGATAAGCAGAACGAAATATGGAAGCCATTCGATGTCGTTTTAATTGTCCAAAACAAGATGAAGACATTGATAATTCCAGTGTGATATCACACATTTCAAAAGATCTTGGCAGAGTATGATAACTCTTTATCCCATCATAAATGCATTGAAAGGCATCTTTTATGTCGTCTGAGCTCATTTTTTTAACGATAGATTCTGCTTGATTATATGAATAATTCATTTGGTCCATGAAATGAGCAATCAATATCTTTCTTTCAGCATTATCTGTCATTTCAATCATTCTGGCATGTATTTGTTGTTTTTGGGGTTCGATGTCATTTAATGAAATATTTTTACCATAATGATCCGCATCGGTATATTTTATCAGAGAAGGCGCAATTGGTTTCACCTGTTCTTCAATGGTCTGTTTTAAAGTTTTTGCTTCGATTAAATCAGAACTGTCTAATCGTCTTAACAAACGCTCAAGAGAACGTCCATTGATTGTAATCCCCATTTGAGTCTGAGTAGCAAGAGATAAGACATAACGGGCATCTTCTTTCGCTTTTCCTTCCAGATCTCTTTTGTTATCGAAAATGTGCTGTTGCTGTAAATACAACTTCGCTTCTTCAAATAAAAATTCATATAAGTGATTTTGCTTTTCGATCAGAGAATGAAATTTTTTCTCCAGATCAGGCAACTTTTTTATCTCTTCAGGAACAATATAATCTCCTTTAAGCGTCACATAACGTTGAGATTTCTCAGTAAAAGAGGCGAGTCTTGAACGTTGTATCAATTCAGACATGAGTCGTGAAATTCCGATGAGATCAAAATTAAAAACGGCATGTTCAGCAATCGAGCTATGCCCCATTTCGTAAATAATGTTAGAATTAGATTGTCTGGCTTTTTCAACTTCACTTAAAGACTCTACTCTCAGCGAAGTAACATCTTTCTGGCTTCTGCTAATTCTTGCATAGGCAGCTGAAATTGTTTCAGGCGTAGCAATATGCATATTGATTTCTTTGATCAATTCTGAATCAATATTGTATCCGGCTAATAAAACTTTCATTTATATATCCTATTCGTCATCCATTGCAAGTTTGGTTTTCATGATCGTAATCCCGTTACTGGTACCAATTCGATTAGCGCCAGCGATAAGCATATTAACAGCATCTCTTCGAGTTCTCACCCCGCCAGATGCTTTGACTCCCATTTTCACGCCAACAACATGCCTCATTAACTTAACGTCTTCAATCGTTGCACCTGATGTAGAAAAGCCTGTAGAAGTTTTTACAAAATCAGCTCCGGCTTTTTTAGCAAGGAGACAAGCAATTATTTTTTCGTTTTTTTCTAATAATGCGGTTTCAATAATGACTTTAAGTATGACATTAAACTTATGACAAATCTGCTTTAACTGAAAGATTTCATCCATTACAGATGAATAATCTTTTGCTTTCAGTAAGCCAATATTGATGACCATATCAATTTCAGTCGCACCCTGTTCAATCGCTTTACGAGTTTCAAACACTTTCGTTTCAAGGGTGTTTGCACCTAAAGGGAAACCAATAACAGAGCAAATGTTAGAATAATTACAATGAAATTTTGCCATTTTAACAAAAAAGGGATTCACACAAACCGCTTTAAAATGGTATTCATCAGCTTCTTTACATAATTTTTTTACTTCAGATTTTGTTGCATCTGCTCTTAAAAGTGTATGATCTATATATTGGTTTAACTCAGCAATCTCTGGATCTTCAACCGGCTGATCTGGTTGACTCATCCGACAGGGTTTACAACGAATGCAAATTTCGTGAATTGCATTGCATTTACATGGAACGGGTTGTTCTATTTCAAAAAGATTAATGGCTAAATTTTTTATTTCCTGCATATTAACTCCCTTCTATGTTTCTGACTATAAGATTTTTCTTTTAAATTGTGTCAAGACTTTTAAATATCATTTAATAATCGATCCCTTTAATGTCCAGCCAGCAGCCTCAGTTACTTTAACATTCACAAATTGACCCACCATCGATTCATCACCTGAAAAAATTGTAATTTTAAAGTCTCTGCTTTTTCCAGAATATTCTGATTCATCTTTTTTTGAAGGTCCTTCAACATAAACTTCTTTGATCTGACCGATTTGCTCTTTGTATTTTTCATGCGTAATAGCTGTTTGTAAATCGATCAGTCTCTGTAACCGATCAAGCCTGACTGCTTCTTCAATCTGATCAGTAAAATCAGCAGCTTTGGTTCCAGTTCTGGTTGAATATTTAAACATAAAAGCAAAGTCATAACGGACTTCTTCCATCAGTCGGTATGTATCCATAAACTGTTCTTCGGTTTCACCAGGGAAGCCTGCAATCACATCTGTAGTGATAGAAATGCCAGGAATTGCCTGTCTTAATTTCCTTATTTCATTCATATAATGTTCTGCTGTATAATTTCGGTTCATGCGTTTTAGAACCTCATTATTGCCTGACTGAACGGGCAGATGGATATGTTCACAGATTCTCTCACTTTGAGCCATCACTTCAATTAATTCATCAGATAAATCTTTGGGATGTGATGTAACAAAACGGATTCTTCTTATACTTTCAATTTGATTTATTTCTTTCAGAAGTTTAGGGAAATTGATATCCTGCCACTGATATGAATTGACATTTTGCCCTAAAAGCGTAACCTCTTTGATCCCCTTATCACCGGCAATTCTGATTTCTTTTACGATTTCATCAACTGATCTACTTCTTTCACGACCTCTGACGTAGGGGACAATACAATAGGAGCAAAAATTGTTACATCCACGCATAATAGTAACAAAAGCATTGAGTTGACTGCTTCTTACAGGATATACTTCGTTATAAATTTCGGTATGATTCATTTGAACAGAATGAACAAAATGTTTTTTATGATAGAGTTGTTCGATAATTTCTGGTAATTGAAAATAATTATCAACACCCACAACAAAATCAATCTTTTTATTTAGTTCTTTTAACTCTTTTCCCAATCTTTGAGCCATACAGCCAACAACGCCAATCAGCAGATTTTTATTATCTAATTTTCTTGCTACCTCATTAGAAATTCTGCCAATGACTCTATCCTCTGCATGCTGTCTGACTGAACAGGTATTAAACATCACAATATCTGCTTCTGGTAAATTTTCAGTTAGTTCATACCCACTGTTTTCCATGATAGAAGATATCATTTCGCTATCAGCGACATTCATTTGACATCCATAAGTCTCTATAATAAATTTCATTCGTTTTCCTTTCTGTTGTAGGACAAGCAACTTGCAATGATTACCTTATTCTTCCGATTCATTGATAAATTCCTTCAATATCCACTGGTTGGATATCATGGTATCTTTATAATAAAAGGACAAAATATCGATATAATTATAACCAATATGTGCCTGAACAATAGCGCCTATCTGACATAAACCAACCCCATGACCCATACCATGTCCATAAAGAATATAGTTTGAACCATTATCTTTGAGTGTAAAACTGCTACTTTTGGCATTGTTAAATAGAGATCTGATTTGTAATTCTTTGTTGAGTGTTTCCGATCCATTGGTTCCACTCACTTTCATTTTATGAATTCTCCCTGATTTACCTCGTTTTATAATTTGAATATCCGTCACAGTACCAATTCCTAATTTCTCACCGAGCGATTGTTTGCTGACTTTTTCTGTCCATTCATATGCCTTCTGATACCAGGCGACATATTGACCGCCTTGACTACAATAAGGATTATTTTCTGAAGCATCAGACTGATCTGACCGATAATCATCGGTATGAACCAGATATGGGGCATTTGTCCCCCATGCGTCTTTGGCATCTTCAGTTGAGCCCCCACAACAACTATGAAAGACAGCATCAACCACTTTATCCTGATAAATCAGAATCTCATTAGAAGTCTCAATCGCTGCCCTGTATGTATTTTCATTTTGCTTGGTCAGTCCTTTGTAAACCTGGCAATGAGTCGTCTTGCACAGATCGTAACCTTCAGAAGCATGACGGTTGTTCAGAATTTTATAAATCGTTTGAGATCTGGCAGCAACAGCCTGTGCTTTTAATGCTTCGTATGGAGCTTCTAAGCCAATTTCATAAGGGATTACGCCAGCTATATATTCCTCCATGTCAATACAGTTGATGACTTTCATACTACCATGTTCAGAATCTATCAGTCGAATTAGACCATTATATCGAACACCCATAAACTCAATTGGACTATCAGAAAGAATCATCAGAGGTAATGCATATTCTTTCCCTTTTATCAGAACATTTCCTGAATTTTCTTTTAATTTATACTTTTTTATATTGTGCTTTTTGGCAAAAGCAGATGCCTTCTCCTCTGAAATAAAGCCTTTTTGAGAGATTTTTACGGCTTTCTTTTTGATTTCAAAAAAACCATTTTGCCATGAATTGTACGATACTGAGTCAATTCTGAAATCTGGAAATCTGTCAAAATCGTTCTCTATAATAATTTCAAAACTTTCATTCACCTTTTTGTAATTGATTTTCAATAAGTTAGAACATTCTATGTAAGAAGAATCCTTATCTGATTGAATGTAAATATTTCCTTTTGATATCAGTTCGATCGTTTTAACATCATCCAAAAAAATATCAAAAAATAAACGGTTATCGATATAGCGTACGGCATTTAATCCAGAAAAGATAAGAAGCAGTATTAAGAATAATACTGCTTTTAAAGGATATCTAATCATTTTGTTTATGATATTTTTGCTCCGGATTTAATCAGTTTTTCAGGACAAAGGACACTTAACTCATCACCAATCTTTGCTGCCAGAATCATCCCCTGAGAAACTTCATTCATCAGCTTTCTGGGTTTGAGATTAATAAGCATTGCAACGTGTTTACCGACAAGGTCATCCGCCTGATAATGTTTTGAGATACCAGCAACCACCTGTCTTTCTTCATTCCCGCATTCTACTTTTAACTTCAGTAATTTGTCTGATTTTTTAACTTTTTCAGCACTTAGAATTTTTACGATTCGTAAATCTAACTTTGTAAAATCTTCAAAATCAATTTCAGGTAAGAAGTCCTCATAAACAGGTTCTTTCTTACTCTCAATGACTTTTACTTTTTCTTGAAGCAGTTTAATCTGAAATTCTATCTCACTGTCTTCAATACGGCGATAAAGCGGTTGCACATCAGTAATAAGCAATTCCCCTTGGTTCCATCTATCGATATCATCCCATGTAAGTGTATTAGGCAAAGACATCATCTTTCTGATTTTAAGCGTTCCAGTTGGAATAATGGGATTAAACACAATACTTATAACTCTTAGTATCTCTCCGCAAACATATAGGGTCTCTTTTGTTTTTTCTACATCTTCTTTTATCGTTGACCAAGGTTTCATTTCGTCAAAGTATTTATTTCCGGTACGCGCTACATCCATACAAAGTTTTACAGCCTTTCTGACCTTAAACTCTCTGTATGCTTCATCAATTTCCTTACACAAAATCTGAATCTCCTGTAAGGTTTGTTTGGAATAATCAGACAAATCATCACAGAAAGGAATTTTTCCATTATAATTTTTATTGGAAAATGACAATACCCTGTTAACCAGATTCCCTAAAATATTGGCTAATTCTGTATTAACCCGAGATTGAAATTCTTTCCATGAAAAATCAGCATCTTTACTTTCTGGGGCATTGGCAGAAATGGCATAACGTAACAATTCCCCATCAAAATACTTCAGAAAGTCTTCTACCCATATCGCCCAATCACGACTGGTGGATATTTTTTCTCCTTCAAGGGTCAGATACTCATTTGCCGGAATATCAAAAGGCATTGCATATTTCTCATTCTGTCCCATTAATATCGCTGGCCAGATAATCGCATGAAAGGGAATATTATCCTTGCCAATAAAGTGAACCAGTTTTGTTTCCGGATTTAGCCAGTATTCTTTCCATTTTTCAGGATTTCCCTGTTTTTCTGCCCATTCTATCGTTGACGAAATATAACCAATAGGTGCATCAAACCAAACATAAAGCACTTTTCCCTCAGAGCCTTCCACAGGCACTTTCACTCCCCAATTGATATCACGGGTAATTGACCGTTCAATCAGTCCATCTTCAATCCAACTTAATATAAATTTTAAGACATTGTCCTTCCAGTTGGTTTTAGATTCAAGCCATTCTTTTAATGGTTTGGCAAACTTTGGTAAATCTAAAAACCAATGTTTGGTTTCAGAAACAACAGGTGGATTACCACATATTTTACATTGAGGATTAACCAGCTTTGTTGCATCAACTAATTTTCCACAAGTATCACATTGGTCACCTCTTGCACCTTCAGCACCGCAATGAGGACACAAGCCTTCTACGTATCGATCAGGCAAAAATCTTTTATCATGTTCACAATACATTTGCTGAGTAGAGTGGGTATTAATAAATCCGTTATTCAACAATTCAGTAAAAAAAGTTTGAGATAACTCATGGTGTTTTGGTCTTGCAGTACCAGAGAAATTATCAAATTCAATACATACTCCGTCAAAACTCTTTTTGATTGAATCATGATAAAAGTCAACGATCTCTTGAGGTGTTTTTCCTTCAGCTTCTGCTCTGATGGATATTGGTGCACCATGTTCATCTGTTCCACAAATATAGATAACATCTTCATTTTTTAATTTTAAATAACGAACAAAAATATCGGCAGGAATATATGCTCCTGCGATATGTCCTATATGTAATTTACCGTTTGCGTATGGTAAGGCACTGGTAACAATATATTTACTCATTTAAGCTCCTTGTTTTGGGAAAAAATAAAATTTATAAAGAGATATATGCTTTAATAATCCTCTTCAATTCTGCCATATTATAGGGTTTTGCAATGACTTCACTGAATCCCATATCGAGATAAGTTTGTTTATCGTCTTCAAGAAACATGCCTGATGCCAGAATTGCAGTAAAGGACTCTCCCTTTTCTTTTAGTATGTTAAATACATCTACTCCTGTTGCATCATCCAGATTCATATCAAAAATGATTATTGCAATTTTGTCTTTATTTTGATCGAAAACACGTTCAGCTTCTTCTGGGTTCTGTGATACCAGAAGAGGTGTTTTTATGATTTTAAACATTTCAAGACTCAGTTCACATAATGTATCATCATCTTCTACTAATAAAACGGTATCTTTCATATATCACCTTATATATTTTGTGTGGATTAATCCTAATGCCACTTTATAGCAATCCTGATCAATGATCAGACTTACTCCCAGTCCGTCAGTTATAAGATTATAAATCTGAATATGTTTTTCTTCAAGTAACTCAATCAGTTCTGCAACGAACTCATTGTCATGAGCAATTCTAACGCCACTGATTGTAACTGAAGCATATTTTTTGCTGTTAATTATCAGCTCTTTATCAGATAGTTCAGTATTGATTGGTTCTAAAAACTTTGATTCTATTAGCAGATTCAATTCCATCTGCTGTATAAAAAAATCAAAAACTTCTGTTTTGATGGTTTTTAATATCTGTGCTGTTTCACTGAAAGGACATTTAACCTTCAACCACAGCAAATTTTCTTTATGAGCAATCGCTTTTACGAGATTGTTTTCCATATTCTGGATCATGGTACCTTCTTTAAAAGTAAAAGATGATTTGACTTCAACGGGAATCTGATATTTATATGCAAATTCCACGGCTCTTGGTTGAAGTACTTTTGAACCCTGGTATGCCAGATACAACATCTGTTCATAAGAAAGATTCTTATAAGGCTGGGTATTGTCCACATATCGTGGATCAGCAGAATAAACCGCATCAACATCCGTGTAAATCTCGCATTTTACGGCATTCAGATAAGAAGACAGAGCCACTGCACTGGTATCAGAACCGCCTCTACCTAATGTTGTAATCTCCTTTTCACGACTGACACCCTGAAAACCGGCGACTATTACGATTTTCCCTTTTTCCAGTTCTTCTTTAATGCGAAAGGCATTCACTGTCTGAATCTTTGCATTACCATGTACTGAATCGGTAATAATACCACTTTGAGAACCGGTAAAAGAAATTGACTGAATGCCTAGTTCCTGTAATGCTAACGACAATAAAGACATTGAGATACGTTCTCCTGCTGTCAACAGCATATCAAGCTCACGAGAACAGGGATTTGGAGAAATTTCTTTAGCCAGAGAAATTAATTGATCTGTGGTTTTTGCCATCGCAGACACCACAACAACAATATGTTCTTCCTTTTTTCTTTCTCCTGCAAGATGTTCTGCGATTGCCTTAATCCTTTCGATTGTAGCAACCGAGGTTCCTCCAAATTTCTTAACAATAATGTTCATTATTTTCCGTTTATCTCAAAATTATCTATTAATCTGGTTTTACCAATATAAACAGCCATTAATACACGGGTTAATCCACATAAATCAGATTTTTCTTTCAATGTAAGTGGATCAGTAAACTCAACATAATCAACCTTTCCACCCTTTTCATGAATATGGCTGATCATTTTCATTTTAACTGAATCAATATTTTTCTCACCGTGATAAACGGCATCTTTTGCTAAAATCTGAGCTTCATAGAGACAAAGCGCATTTTTTCTTTCAGTTTCGTTTAAATATACATTTCTTGAGCTCATTGCCAAACCGTCTTTTTCTCTGACGATTGGACATGGTCGAATATAACAGTCATAATTCAAATCTTGAATCATTTTTTTTAACACAGCTATCTGTTGATAGTCTTTTTCGCCCATGTAGATATAAAGAGGCTTTACAATATTGATCAGTTTTGATACAATCGTAGCAACTCCTTTGAAATGCCCTGGTCTGCTGGCTCCACAATACATTGCAGAGATTTCATCTACATTGATCCAGGTCAGATAGTTTTCAGGATACATTTCTTCAGTTGTTGGCAAGAAAACAGCATCAACATCATACTGACCCAAAAATTCAAGATCTCTTTCTAAGTCTCTGGGATAATGATCTAAATCTTCGTTTGCACCAAATTGTGAAGGATTCACATAGATACTAACGATAGTAATATCTGATTCCTTATTTGATTGTTTAACAAGACTTAAGTGCCCTTCATGCAGATAACCCATTGTAGGAACAAAACCAATATTTTTTGTTTCTTTTATCAGGTTTCTGTACTCTCTCATTTCCTGAATACTTCTGATAACTCTGATACTTTCTTTCATGTTCTGACCTTTTCTATGATTTCATTTTTATCATTTAAGATAACAACTTTAGGTTGATGATGTTTTGCTTCTTCTTCTGTAAAAATTCCATAATTCACAATAATCACCTGATCGCTATAATGTACCAGACGTGCAGCTGCGCCATTAACCCCTATAATACCTGTACCACGTTCTCCTTCAATGGCATAAGTCTCAAACCGATTTCCATTCTGTACATCGAACACTTCTACTTTTTCATAGGGCTGTAATCCTACAGCATCCATCAAATCTCTGTCTATCGTTATACTGCCGTGATAATTTAAGTCTGTCTGAGTGATTGTTGCTCTGTGTATCTTACTCATCAACAGTGTTTTTAACATTTTTACTCCCTCTATCAATTTGAATACAATATTTTAAGAAAAGGCTTTTTTGTAAATATTTTTTTGAATTATTATCAAATCAGTTACAAAATAACAATTTTAATTCAGTTAAAATCGATAAAAAAAGATTTAAATCATTAATTCAGGCAAGTATTCAAGAATAATCTTTGCGGCTCTCTCTCCTGCCTTGCCATCTAAAGTATCAAACATAATCTGATTTGCCAAATGTCTCTGTGTGTGATGTTCAAAAGAATGTGCGACAGCATATTCCAAATTTTTAAACAAATCATCCTGTATATCAATCTGAAAAGAAATACTTTTTATCAACTGTTCTATTTCTGATAAAGAGCGTTTTGCCTGACCTGTTTTAAATGTCAGAATCGACTTATCCAGTGCACAAGCTTCAGCAATTATGGAGCTCGTATCTCCCACCACACAATCCGCCAACATGAGATAGGGAAGTATATCCGGATGAGAGATAAAATGAATATTTCTGTTTTTTAAAAGCTTAGTCTTGTAATGCTTCGAAGTCCAGGGATGCACAGTTACCATTACATTGTAGTTTTCAGCTATTTCATCAAGACGATGAATCCAGGCATCTATGGCTGACATACCGGATTTATCCCAGGTAGCAGTAAACAGTACATTTTTCTTGTGAGCTGAGAAGTTTAGTGACTGACTCAATTTTTGTAAATGCTGTTCACTAATCTCCCCGTTAAAAGCTGGATCAAGTTTCGGATATCCGACAGCCACCGTGGAGTAGATACCACTCTTTCTGGCTATATCCACTTCGTTCTGACTGGTTACAAAATATTTCGTAAAAGCATTGTAATTGGAGGCATTGGTCAGTTTTTTAAAGTGATAGGCTCCGTGCCTTAAACCAAACTTCAAAATCTTTTTTTCAGGGAACTTATGACAGGCATGCCGACACATGATTAAGGCTTTTGGAAAGTAAGGCAGAGTCCCCTGAACAGCAGATACGAGACTAATATTGGCTTTTATTTTTTTATTTTTTACGACTATAGGCAAGGTCTTTATATAGCTTTGAACCGGCTTGAAAATGACTAAATCTAGCAAATCCTCAGCATAGAATATGACTTCTTCCCTTTTTTTTAAGGTATTGAGAGTATTCCAGGTCAACTGATAGGGGTATTTGTAAAGATAATAAGAAAAGACCACTTACTTCTCCTCAGCGATGAAAGAAAGTATCTTATCACATATCATTTCCGGCTTGATATCATTCATACAGCGATGATGTTTTAAAGGACAGGCATGATGACCATGACCGCCACATGGCCGACAGGGCAGATCAACTTCAAAGATATGATCGCCTTCTCTGAACGGATAATAGCCAAACCCTCTGACAGTCGGTCCAAATATGGCAAAAACAGTCGTCTTCATGGCATTGGCTATATGCAGAGTACCACTGTCATTGCAAAGCACCAAATCACATTTCTTTATGATAGCTGCTGTTTGAAGCAGAGTGCTTTTTCCGCAAATATTGATGATACTGGCAGATTCTTTATTCGAACACTTCTCCATTATCTCCTGACAAAGGGTTTCTTCCGATTTGCTTCCGCTTAGTATCACAAATAGTCCATTGTCCTGAAATGTCTTACATACTTCTGTATAATAGTTTTTATTCCATCTTTTGGTTGCCCATACAGAACCTGGTGCAATCAACACAACTTTTCTGTTATCTGTATTTTGAGAAAGTATTGAATCTGAAAACTGATAATCTTTTACATCCGGATAGAGTTCAGTGTCCATATTCAGTTTTTCTTTTGTGAACAATGATAAGAGATTCAGCAGTTTCTCAATCTTATGTGCTTTTCGGGTCGGATCAACCCGATGATTGAGCCGATGGGTCAATAAATGCCTGGCAAACCAGCGATTATAGCCAATCCTGACCTTTATACCGGCTAACCAGAGAATGATAGCTGTCCGGGCTGAACTGTGGGGAATCAATGCAAGATCATAGTGCCTTGATTTGAGAAGACCAACAATACTAAAAAACAGGTTCTTTTTCTTTTTATCATAAACAATCAACTGATTGATATGAGGGTTATTCTTTAAAAGTGCTGCTGTGGAAGGAATCAGCAAAACATCTATCTGAGCCTCAGGAAACAAAAGCGCACTCTCTCTGATCAAGGCCGTAATTAACACCACATCACCAATAAATGCTGTCTGAACAATCAGTATTCTTTTTGGTTTTTCATTCTCTAACGACAAAGGAGAGTCTGACTGATACTTAATCATATTGACAATTCTCTCTTCTCTGTTCTCTTAAATATCACGATTTTCAATTTTATTTTGATACACTCCTTAATCTGGTCTTCTAAACAAAGTTTTAATTATCAGACTATTTGTAAATGTTTTTCTTTGTATTTCACACTTCTATCAACTGATACGCCATTGAGCCCAGCCCGATTTTTTCAGCATAAACCAGCTGATGTAAACTGTCAATCTGAGGATGAACACATTTGAAGATATCCCCTTTTTTATTCTCAATGCGTGAGTTACTGAGGGGCAACTGTTTACAAACCAGATCATAAGACGCTTTATCAATGGCAACCGGATCATCACTGATCAAAAGGCCAATATCATTAACAATTGGATTATCCACAGCACCGTCACAGTCACAGTCTGGCGTAATATTGAGCAGAAAATTCATATAGATCAGCTTTTTATCCAGCATCTTAACAGCTGCCAGAGCAGTCTCTGCCATTTTTTCAGACATTACAGCCGGAGTTTCATTCCACAATAATTGAATCGCCTGAGTCGGACAATGAGTAATACACTCAGCACAACCCACACAATGCTGTATATCAATATCAATCTGCTTGCCTTCTCCATTGATGGCATTAACCGGACAAATTCTGATACAGGCATGACAGCCAATACATTTTGCTTGCATAAATTTTGGTTTGATATCCCCATGCATTCTCTGCTTCTGGGTTCTGTTAGCCAGACCCATTGCCAGATTTTTAACGGCTCCGCCCATCCCGGCCAATACATGGCCTTTCACATGAGAGAGAATCACCGCCCCATCTGAAGCAGCAAATGCCCCAGCAATCTGCACCTCTTTAAAATGTTTTCCATTCAGTTCGTACTTTTTATAATAATCACTCTTTACACCATCGAGAATGACAACCGGCGCATTAACGGAAGCATAGGAAAAACCATGTTCCAAAGCCAATTCCAAATGACTAATCCCTTTATTTCTCCGGCCTCTGTATAAAGTTGAAGTATCTCCAATAAAGGGCATGGCTTTTTTCTTTTTAATCCAGTCAGCCGTTTTTCTGACATACAAGGGATTCAAATAAGCTGTATTGCCATCTTCCCCAAAATGAGTCTTGATTAGAATTTGTTTATCCTGAGCAAGAAATGGTACATCCAATTCCTGTATAAACTGGGCATATCTTTCTAAGAGACTCTTGCCTTTATGAACACGCGATGTTAAAAAATAGACTTTTGACATAATTCCTCCTCTGATATAATAAGCAGATAATGGGCGAAAGCAAAAGAATTTTATGTAAATCCGATAGAAACAAAAAAAGTGCATGTTGGCAAGCAGGTTGCTTGCCCTACAGCCCTGAAAGGGCAATTTACGGATCATCCCCTGAGAGGTTAAATCCATAACCTGTTTATCTCACACCCTTTCAGTGAGATCTACCCTATCAACCTTAATCCGCTCTTTTTATTCTTTGGGTCCAGACTGATCACTTCTACACAGATTATCTGCCCGGGATAAAAGGTATCCGGCTGATAATCTGTAAAGGTGGAACGGTATATCAGCCCGTCATAGCCCACCCCAATATCGGCAAAGATACCAAAATCTGTAATATTGCGAACAATACCCTGCAACTGAATACCGGTATAAAGAGAGTCAAAACTCTTTACTTCGCTTTTTAACTGAATCTGAGGATATTCATCTCTCGGATCAGTTATGCCTTCGGTCAAAGCACTGATTATGTCTTTTACCAATATGTCTGATATCTTGAGTTCATCCGCAGTTTTTTGAATATTGAGTGCTCTCAGTTTCTCGCTTAGCATCTGCCTTTTAGTTATTAAATCAGCTGATTTGAATCCGGCTAACCCGATAATTCTCTCAGCATCCTTATATGATTCCGGATGAATCACCGTATTATCAAGCGGATTATCTGACTCGGGTACACGACAGAAACCGGCAGCCTGTTCATAAACCTTCTCCCCTATCCCTTTTACCTTTTTCAACTCTTTTCGGTTTTTAAAGAGCCCGTTTTGTGTTCGGTATTCCACTACATTTTTGGCTGTTTTCTTTGTTAATCCGGAGATATATTGCAAGAGATACTCTGAGGCTGTATTGATATTCACACCCAGGAGATTAACTACAGACTCAGTCTCAAGGGAAAGCTTCTGTTTGAGCAGATTCTCAGAAATATCATGCTGATACATCCCCACTCCTATCGATTCAGGGGGAATCTTGACCAGTTCATTGAGCATATCCTGAACCCTTCTGCCTATGGAAATAGCCCCACGAACCGTTACATCCAGTTCAGGAAACTCATCAATGGCAGCAGCCGAAGCTGAATAAACCGAAGCGCCTGCTTCTGACACCATGATATATTTTATCTCTTCGTATTTCTTTAAGAACTGACTGATGAAATCTTCTGTCTCACGAGATGCCGTACCATTACCGATGGCAATGAGACTAATCTGATACTGCTCTACTGCCCGACTCATAATAGCAATAGCCTCTTCAGTCTTACTGAAAGGCGGAGTCGGATAAATCGTGGTATTCCCCATAAAAGCCCCATTCTCATCGAGAAAAGCCACTTTACAGCCTGTCCGGTAGCCAGGATCAATGGCAGCAATAGTGCGTTTCTTCAGGGGAGGGGTTAAAAGCAGATGCCGAAGATTTCTCTGAAAGACAGAGACTGAACGATTCTCTGCTTTTTCAGTCAGGTCATTTCTGATTTCTCTCTCTATGGAAGGCAAAATCAATCTCTTTAGACTGTCTCTGGTCATAAAGTTTAGTTCGTTAAAATAAGGGTGGTTTTCTCTGATTCTGGCAATTTTCATCAGCATTAGTACCATTCCATCCAAATCTTTTTCACCTGTCTTTCTTTCCAGATAGGGATTCATTCGATTCCAATCCATCAGCATTTTTACTTTCAGGATTTTTTCTTTCTCTGCACGATTTATGGCTAAAATCCGCCACTCTGGTATGGAAAATAGCTTAAATTCATTTTCATAATAAGTCTTATAGACCTCTTTTTCATCTTCTGTTTTTTCATTTTTTCTGGTTTCAATGATACCGTTCCGATACAGATTGTCTCTGACAAAATCTCTGATCTCAGTCTGAAACGACAACTGCTCAGCCAAAATATCCATTGTTCCGTTTAATATATCTTCCTTAGTTAACAGATTGAATTCTTTATTCTTAAACTTCATGATATAATCATCATTCTCATATTTAGTCGTCAAAATCCATTCAGAAAGTGGTTTTAATCCTTTTTCTACGGCAATATCAGCTCTTGTTTTCTGTTTTTTCTTAAAAGGCAGATAGATATCTTCCAGAATCTTCATCGTTTCAGCTTCTTCAACTGCTTTTTTAAGACTCTCGGTCAAGGCTTGCTGGTTTTCCAGACTCTGAAGAATCTCTGCCTTTCTCTCAGCGATTTTCCCCTGAAACTGATATTCATCATAGATATCCCGCAATTGGATTTCATTCAGCTGTCCGGTTTGTTCCTTACGATATCTGGCAATAAAGGGAATGGTTTTATCGTCTTCAAAAAGTGATAGTGTATTTTGTATCTGCCAGCTTTGAATTTTTAACTTATCTGACAGTTTGTTGATCCATTGGCTCATTCGGTCTCCTGTTTTTGGTATGCTTTTAAAGCCGATTCCAAGGCTGTTACTTCAGTAAAATCAATAAACTGATATTGTTCAGATTTTAAATTAAACTGCTGAATCATATATTTTGCATTATTTTGATTTACAATAACTGAGTAATCCTTTTGGTTCTCATAAGGGATAAATTCAGGTATAATCTGTTGTATTTGAGAGCCATCCAGCTTTATTTTCATCAATTGATAGTTTGAAGGCATCATTGTCATTAAATCATTACTATATATATCTTTAACCAAATAGTAGTTCACTATTTTTAACGAAGAAAAATCTACCTGACAGGTTCTTTTTAAAAAGTCATTATATATTCTGTTCAATTCATCTTCGGTCAGGCTTTTTTTAAGATTCACAATTTTCTGATTCCCTTTATAAAGGCTTCTGTCAATTCTGAAGTTAACAGGGATACTTTTCCCATTCTGGTATTTTAAAACTGCATAATCTGATGTTTGTAATTCTCGACTTGATTTTAATGTATTAACATATTGCACTAAAAACGCAGAGGGTTTTTTAAAAAAATGTACCTGAAGATACCCGTTAAACAATTTATAATCTGGAAAACATACCGATCCCACATTAAGTATTAAAGCCCCCGAATCATCCTTTTTGTCTTCATAATTCTTGATGATTCCATTTTTATCAGAACAAACAATCAAATCGGTTTTTTTATGAATCATATCTTTCTCTTTTTTAGTCAGAAGATTCATCCATAGCGCTGAATCAATCGCTGACATCACAATAACCAAGTCTTTTTCTGATTTATACAAATGTTTAAACTCATTCGTTAAAAATTGAATAGCAAGATTTCCTGATCCTAATGAATCATTCATCTGACTGCAAATCTGAAAAAGATGAATCTGATAAGTTTTTACTGGAATTTTACAATAATAAATCAGGTTATCTGGTGAAAAATGATTATCTTCGCAATTTTTGAATGCAAAAAAATTATAAAAAGGATATGTTTTGTCTTTATGAGGATTGATATTACCCCAATATTCTATCTCGTTAGCTGCAATATTCGGATAGAAATGAGTTTGCCACCATTTATCAGAACGAATCAGCTTCAAAAATGGGTTCTTTTCACCTGCTTTTACATGATTTCCTGCTCCAATCACAAAACTGACATTTGCATCTTTCATCCACTTACTCATTTTTTTAAAGTGCTGACATGATTCATCAGACTCTCCCCGATTATCACCCATGATAATAAAAGAAAACTCTGCTAAACTATCTAATTCAGTGTTTGTTCTAATTTTTTCGTAAGGATTTTTATCATATTGAAACACTAAAATAACAGATGCACAGATGATTAAAAAAGCAGCAATAAATACAAGATTATCTTTAAACATTACCATAAGCCTTTTTTAAAGTTAAATGCACTACTATTAGGCAATTTATCTGTATTATAGTATCCATGAATAATTTTAATATAGTATTCAGATGAAGGATTGCTAAAGGATAAATCTGTCATAAAACGCCTAAAACCCTTTTTGTAAAGCTTATCGTAAAAATGGTAAATTGATACTGGTTTTCTGGAAACAACGTTACTGATACCATCACGTATGTATTTACTGTATTCATTTTTAATATCTCGAAAAACTGTTTCAGATTTTACATTGACTGGCATTCTGGAGAAAAATAACTTAGGATGAAAGAACAACGGAATAATTCCACTTCTGTCTCGTCCAGTAAAGAGATTGTCCATATCATCTTCAAATGGATAGATAAAACGGTCAACCTTTTGTTCATTTAAAAAGCGGATGCTAAAATCATTTAAAGTATATATACTCTCATTTGCCAGTATTTTTATATTTTCCATTCCGGCAAACATCAACAGCTGATTCACCTGACTAATAGAAAAATGAGTATATCCGTTTTTGTATAGTTCATTCACCAAACTGCTGTAAAAACTGATATTTTCTTCTGCAATAAAGAGGGGCAATTCGATGAATGTATCTTTTTTAAAGTTTTCCAGTAACGCAATAAAGTCTTGTTTATCCTGCCATATCCTTTTGGTAAATGCAACGATCAACTTGCTAAAATCGTCCTTATTTACAATACTAAGCCATCCAGGGTTATCAATTCTCATATAGTGCTCATCATTAAAGTTTGATACAATCTGTTTTTGTTGTTCACGAATCAGCCTGTTTTTAACTGTTCCTTTTAACTGATGAGTAAATTTCTTAACAGGTAGAGAAGCGACATGTCCCAGTTGAAAATCAGAAACCAGATAGACCTGATTATTGATCTTTAAATCTTCTTTTTTATGATATTCCAGATTTAAATCAAAATTAATGTTAACCGGATATCCAGCTTTGATTTCAGTAATCTTCTGATTATGTTCATTGCGAATTTCTTTGATTTCTATCAGATCAGAATCCGTATCATCCTGGTTTACAATGCGTATTTTGGCATAATGATGAAAATCACATTCACTGCTTAGACGGATAGTACAGTTGATTTTTTGAGAATTTTTTGTTGAAGTTAAGGGGAAGTCAATTTGTTCAATTCTTCCGATATATGCCCCCACAGAAGGAGAAGAAAAGACATCATGTATATCTTCACCCATAAAATAACTCGTTTTTGATCTACCTAAATCTTTATTTAATAAATTCTTAGCTTCTTGTATTCGAGAATTATCATCAATGACCATCCGATATGCTCTGGCAGTATTATAAACATAATCAGCTGATTTCATACGTCCTTCAATCTTAAGGCTTTCTATACCCAATTTCATTATCTGAGGGATATAATCAATCAATTGCAAATCTTTTAAACTAAACAGATAGTGTTGTTCTTTACTGACTGAGAACAATCTGCGACATGGTTGTTTACACATACCGCGATTAGCACTCATCCCACCCAGATAACTGCTAAACAAACAATGACCTGACATGGAGTAACAGAGTGAACCATGAATAAATAATTCTAACTCGGTTTCTTTTTTAGAAGTAATATCCTCTAATTCGTGAAATGTCAGTTCTCTGGCGACAACGACCCTTTCAAAGCCTCTCTTCTTTCCATCAGAACAGCCCAAACTATTATGAATACCCATTTGCGTACTGGCATGGATTCTCAACTCAGGAAAATAATGCCTTAACAGATAATAAATACCCCAATCCTGAATAATGACTGCATCTGGGCTCATTGCAGTTACTTGTTCTAAAATATCAGCCACTTCAAATGTTTCTTTGTTTTTTAAAAGCGTATTGAGTGTTAAATATACTTTTTTTTGATGCTGATGGGCATATTGTATTAATGAATACATCTCATTTAAAGAAAAATTCCTTGCTCTCTGACGGGCATTAAATTGTTGAATACCTGCATAAACAGCATCTGCTCCTCCTTCAAAGGCACACATTGCCATATCTGCATTGCCAGCTGGTAATAATAATTCTGGTTTTTTCATTTATAAACTCCTGTAATTGTCTGAGAAGCGACAAAGTTGCTTACTAGTATTTTGCTTACAGAATTTGGCTCAAGTTTGCTTTCTTATCAGACTCATTGCCTCTATCACGCCTTCACTGTAAGACTTGTTACACAAATAAATTCCTTTTGAATGCTGAATCTCTCTGAACATGTCAATTTTTTCATACGAGATATTCTCCAATAATTTCTTTGAACTATTTGCTGGTAAAAAACATAAATCTGACTGAACGGCCAGATCAAAATCATTCATAGAATCCACCAGACTAATAATTCTTCGGCCATCTGCTATGTTTTGAACGCCTGTCAGTTTACTCACAGATTTAGGGATAATATCAATCGCCACATTTGACCAGGTTACATAAAACAGATTTGCTAAGGGATGATTTGCCATAAATGATTTAATTTCAGGATAATGTAAATCTGGTGCTGTACCTGTCTGTTCAGTATGGGTAAACATACTAATAGACGCTTTTCTGGTGGCAAAATAGTGAATAAAAGGGAAATCAGCAGACTTAAGATCTGATTCCAGCTGTTTTACACAAGCTGTTAACTGGGGGCTTATCAATATCTGTTCAAGCCCATTCTCACGGTAAACACATCCTGTTTCGAGAATAAAACCTGTAAAACAGGTCAAAAAATCTGAAGTTAAATAACGGGTTAAAAATGAGTAATCATTTCCTGTACAAATATAAAAATCATAACAGTGCTTCAGTTCACTGAATAAACTCCAAAATGCCTTTGCTTGCCTTTCAGGAAGTTTCCAGTGCTCATTCAACAATGTACCATGTAAATCAATTGCAATAATATCTTTTTTCATTACTGTCATAAAAAAATCAATACAATGGATTGTCAACCAATTTTATCCATGTTTTAGCATACCCCGAAATTTTCTAAAATGAATGTCTCAAGTGTAATTTGCCTTGGATCAGGCTTTTTAACGCTGTCTTTTCTTTTTTTTCTGCTTGCATATCCTATAAAAACCATTTTTAAAATCTTTGAGAGTCTGTAAA
>JAKQQL010000300.1:0-18338 GCA_029564175.1 Candidatus Cloacimonadota bacterium | reverse complement strand
TGCAATCGGAGCACCCTGTCTGGATTATTGGAGAGAAGGATATGTCTTTGTCTATGCCGGCAATACCAATATATTAGAGACAACAGTGTCTGTGGATGAGAGTACTCCGCCTGCCTCCGGATTAAGCTTCAAGGCTTATCCCAATCCCTTTAATCCCTATGTGAATTTTGAGATCAAGTCGCAAAAAGATCTCAAAAGCCTGAGTATAGATATTTATAACATCAAAGGGCAGAAGATTGAGACCATTAATCTGGAATCCGGTCAGTTAAAAGCTGGTCAGGTGGAATGGAAGACAGAACATCTCAGTTCAGGCATCTATCTCTGCCACCTGAAATCAGGGCAAGAGATTCTGAGTACCCGGAAAATTAGTCTGATCAAGTAGGAAGATCAAAATAGTTTGTTCGAAAATCAGGCAGTTTGCCTGTGACAAGAGACTTATGTTCATATGTCGCTTGCCTGGTTAGGGCTAAAGCCACAATCAGACAGGTAATGAAGCAATGCCTGAATGTCCTGAAATATCGTTCGATACAGAAATGCCCTGCTTTTAAGAAAAACAGGGAGTTATATTCACCCTATTTTTATAAGGATATAAAATGAAAAAATTATATACAATGCTTATGATCGTACTCGTTTTAGCGAGTCTGTTAGCAAAACATTCCGATGAGTTTTTAATCGGAGATTATTCACAGGTGTACTATCCTGATTATCTGAATATGATGCAGGATGCATACTTTAACACTCTGAGAGTTAACACAGAAAACTGGTATTTAACAAACAATCATATCTCTTACGACACGATGCTTGAAACGATTGACAATATGGGATTTGATGCTATTCTTGGTGATAAATCACAAAATGGACCTTACAACTCCAGTTATGGCAGTCATTATGAGTTTGAGGCAGAATATAAAATTGATCAAGGAGATCAACCAAGTTATCATACAAACTACCAATGGTTTTACGGGATAGAATCTGACCCTGATCCCATATCAAATCTGTCAATTTACCCTGATGATAACTGGAAAGCATTAAAATGCAGTCCGCGTGCCAACAGCTATGGTTATTATGCTGTGAAAAATCTAAAGGTAAGAGAAACAATGGTTGCGACCTGGGTTTATGGAAATGAAATCAGATATTTGACAGGCATGATGTTGACCCATGAATTAATTGATACATTATATATAAAATACCATGTAAAAGCAACAAATACAGGTAATCAAGGCGCTCTTTTTATAGCTAAACTAAAAATTGCAGTAGCGAACAGATTCTCAGATCAGTTAGAGTATGATATAACAAGTCTTTTGCATTCTACTCATCCAAACATTTACAATGACAACCTTATTACTAGAGCTCAATGCAATGACAGCACTTTAACCCAAGATATTAATAATTTTACAATAATTGAGTATAAGCTGGATCTTAGTGAACTGAAAACTCATTTGGAAAACCAGGGTCTTATTATGAAAACTTATTGGGGCGATAAAATATTTTATATATCTCCTACTCTCTATTATATGAACAATGGTGATTTATTGATTGATAAGATAACGATGGAAGACAATCTTTTCAGAACGCTTGATGCAACTAATTCTCCATTGCTTACTTCAATCAATACAAGAATAGCGGATTTACGAGAAGAAAATGATAATATTGTCTATCTGGAAAGCAGAGACGAGCCCTTACCCCCTCAGTTTAAAACCTTTAAATTGATTAATGAAAAAGCGATTGCAAATAATTTGCACATGATAACAGCCGTTAATGGGTATGGAAGGGATAATTACTCTGACATTAAATACGATTTGATGAATCATTTTAAAATTGAAACAGAGTCAAGAGTTGTTGCTCCAGACTGGTATTTATATGGTAATCAAAAGAAAAAATATAATAGTAGTACTATAAATAGTGAGCATATACAACAGCTAATTACGAATATGTGTGATTACTATGAAAGCGTCAGAAACGATACTCTCCGCTTTCTGCCGGTTGTACAGACTTATGGAGAATGGAGTGTATCAGGCTATTGGAATGGAATCATGTTACCTCCGGATGCACAGCAAAGGATGTTGATGTATTTGCCTATGTGCTATGGGGCGGATGGGATTCAAACTTTCCGGATGATGGCAAATACTAATCTTGATTCCATTAATGTCAATCCTGGAAATCCGTCTGATGAAGGTGATACTTCGACAGAATACAGAGGTGATGCCGATCCAAAAATTGCAGCCATCAATAAGAGAGGCGGGGCATTAGAAGCTTTATCTCAGTATGAAGTCATAAAAGAAGCGCTGTTTAACATAAAGAAAATTGGGTATATGACCAAAGACTTAGAATGGGAACATGCTGGGACTATTATGACAGAAAATGAATTGATATCAACAGGCAGCAACAATTTTTCTGTTAGTGGTCAGGTTATTAATCAAAATGATAATTCCGCCATAACACCTTCTTATTCCGGATATGTCCAGTATGGTTCATATACAGATATTGATAATCAAGTCTATCTCATGTTAGTCAACAGACGAACCAATAAAAGAACAATTGGCGTAGAAGGTGATATCGTCGCAACCTTCAACGTTAATAACGCTTTTTCAACAGCATCTCCTCAAACACTCAGATTAACAATTGATGGTCTTAGTCCGAATCAGGTCGTTACAAATACATTAACAGGAGATATTTATAACCTTTCAAATGGAGTATGTGATATCCAAATTGAAGCTGGAGAAGGGCTTTTTATTAAGATAGGAGATCGTCAAGTACCAGCAGTGGTTAAGGCTAATGATACATTAGAATTATCAAATCAAAAAATCTACCATGATATTATAAATAAAGGCTACCTGACTATTTCAGATAGTGTAGAATTTATCAATGCGCGTATCATCAATGATATAGATGGTCAACTGGATATTTTAAATGCAAATGTAAAGTCCAACTTGCTTAATAACCTTTTTATAGATAATTATGGAAATGTGTCAATATCAAATAGCTCTATCTATTCCAAAGGAACTGTTATAGCATGCAAAGCAAATTCTACAACAAATATAAACAATGTAAATATTTCTGCTGATATGGGTTGTATTCAATATGGGAGTAATAGCAATATTATCATTAACGACTCAGAGTTGACAAGCAAGGATAAATTACTCTCTCTAATCCCAAGAGAAGGGGGAGTTGAATCTGATATTAGTATCAACAATACAATATTCAACGGATACCAGAATAATAATATTGGAATAGAATATTATAGTTATGATGGAAATCATTTAATAATAGAAAACAGTACATTCAAAGGGTTTGATACTGCTTTGAGTTACTACACTCCAAGTTCAAATAACGATCATATTTCAAACTGCATATTTCAAAAAAATAATACAGGAATTAGGTTGCTTGGAGAAGGCAATATGTTACCAATAACTGTTTGTGAGTTTACTGATAACCTTATTGGAATTGATAATATTTTTACCAATACAAAAATTGATGGCTGTTTATTTAAACGATACAATTTGGGATTAGACTTAGTAAATGGAACACCCATTGGAATCAGAATGGAGAATAATTTTACCTTTCCAATATCAAGATCTGAAAATTTACCAGACATGATTTGGCAAATTAGAAATAGTAATTTCATGTATTTAAATACTGGGATAGAGGTATTGGGATCTTCTCCAAGATTTATCAACAATATATTTAACAGTATGAATAATCTTAAATTGTTAGATAATGCTTATCCTGACATATCATGGAATGCACACAATGTTTTAGGTCATTTATCTCAAACTACAAATCATGTTACTTTAAGTAAAACCTCATCACTTAAGTTAAAATCAGGACATAATGATTTTTATAATCCTTCTCAGAATGATTTTAATGTATATAATCGAACAACAATACCTCAGATCATTAATTGTTCTAAAAATTATTTTCAAGCAAATAATGACAGTCTTTTTGTAGTTATCTCAAATAGTAATTTTACTTCAAGCTTTTTTATCAATAATTTGGACTCTTCTCCAAACCAAAATACACCGTTTGTCATAGAAAATGAATTCGATCAGGCAAGAGATCTGTTAAAGCAGGGAGATTATATTCCTGCATTATTGATATTTAAAAATGTTCTGATAAACCAAATTGAGAATGAAAGAGATTACTGGAAAGAGTCAGCAGACGAATGCTTTAACATAACAGGTTATATTAAAGGAGATTTTGAGGAATTAAGATTAGTCTATGAAGGTCTTTATGAAAATCCACCTGTCTTTCTTAATATCGATGAGATGAAAGATTATGTTTACCTGATGAAGGACTACGAAAAGCGTTGTTATATGATGATTGAAAGTAAATCGGATACAAATCTGCAAATGGCAAAAAACATACTTTCAGACAGGATTCAAAATGATGACGATGAAGTGAGCGTAATCTGTGCAAAAATCAATCTGGATAATATCTCTCTTCTGGAAGAGTATCAGAATACGGAAAATAAAGCTGCAACTGATTATGTCAATAACCAGGTTAAAATTAATGCGATATTAGTAAGTAAAGCAGATAAATTTAAACAATTAAATCGTTTACTTAATCCGGAAGATCATTCATCTGTTCCAATCCCCAAAAAACTATTCTCTCAAAACTATCCTAATCCATTTAATCCAACAACAACAATTCAGTATGGTCTGGCAAAAGATACGCATGTCAAAATCAATATTTATAACATCAAAGGGCAAAAAGTAAAAACGCTTATCAATGAAAACAAACAAGCAGGTGTTCATAAAATTGTCTGGGATGGTAAAGATCATAAGCAAAAGAATGTATCATCAGGTATATATTTCTACCATATTCAAACCAATCATGGAAGAGTCACCAGAAAAATGCTGATGATGAAATAAATTGTTTGAGTTGAAATGACTCAATCACGAAATAAGAAGCCTGCATTTGCAGGCTTCTTCTATTTTATCGTTATATCAAGTCATCAGACATCAAGGCTTTTATGATTGATGTCCGGTTTGGTCTTTATTCTATTGTCGCCAACATCCATAAGAGAAAATAACTCACCATCATAAAAGAGATCCTCTATATATGAGTCTGCTATAATAACTCCATAATATGAAAAAAAAGAATAATTTTAAGATGAAAATATATAAAAAATCCAGGAAAGTAGTTTAAAATACCATTTTTAAGCCTTTGTTTTCGTGTTTTTTGTATTTTTCGTGGTTCTTGTGCTTTTTATAGTGAACTCATATATATTACCCGGACAGAAATGCGGATTTTGTCCTTTTACCATATTTTTTTTAATTTCTAAAAAAATCAATTGGTTTAAAAAAAAGAGATTGTTTAAAAGGATTATACGTCGAAAGATATCAAAAATAATGAAGTCTCAAACGCAATTAACAGACCAAAAATGTATTATTCTGAGCCTGTGTAATCGCGAAGCGATGAGCGGAACGTAGTGAAGCAAAGAACAATCTCCTTTAGAACTCCTTGTCTCTGACAATGTAGTCAATACCTGAACAAACAAAGAAGTTTTTTTCTACAAGCACGAAAGGCACAGAAAACACGGAATTTTACGAAGGCTACAAGGCTAATGCTTTTTATTTTGATGACATAACATTCTCCGCTCTCTAAGTTTCTTCGCGTGATAATCGCCTTGAAGACCACAGGACTGATATCCTATAAATCTTAAATAAATTATTAGGTTTCTCCAAGCTTGAAAAGATAATAAAAAGAGAAAATATTTGCTTTTGCATGAAAATAGAATAGATTATTATCAGGAGAGGATGAATTGATGAGAGTATATTTTAAAAAGAAAGCACATGATTATCCCAAAAGAGCTGGTGATTGTTATCTGGCATGGTACAATCAGGGGAAGATTTGCATCCTTAAAAAGAAACCGGTTTTTGTCTGCCAGACACAACATCTCAAGATACAGGCAATCAATCAAATTAGTTTGAAGTTATGGGCAGAACAAAGTCAGAAATTTAAAAAGGATATGGCTGAATATGCCAAACGATATAAAGTAACTTATCCCGGCTTGAGAAAAAGGGGGATTAGTGCTTATAGTATATTTCTAAAGATCATTCATCGGTTAATCAAGCGATTTTCTCTGCATGAAATGGGAGATAATCATTTGAACCATACTTTGAAAGCAATGTTAATGGGCTTGAGTGTGTACAAATGTATAATGCTAAAATTGCTCAAAAGAGTTAATCGTATGTATTGTTTGAATCATAAAACGGATGAAGAGTCAGAGCAAGCATGTTGTTTTAAAATGCTTTGCAATTTTAAACGTGTAAAATTATATCATTTTGAGATAGAGGACAGATTTAAATATATCAATACTGGCTAAATGAAGATTGAAAACACTTTGATGAACGCTTGATAAGAACAGATTTTAGAGTAAAACAGGTAAAAAAAATATGCGTTGAGACAATGATAAATCATAACTGATACTATATGAATCAGATATACTTATAACATCAAAATACTTTCACAAAAAGTGGTTTTAAGAATTCTATGCAACTGATGATATGAAAATAGAGCTAAAATCAAGATGATTAAACTTTTCGCTTGACACGAAGTCCCTGAGTGAGAATTTATTCACAAGGAGCGGATATGGTGTTTATAAAAGAAAGAAAAATTTACGGATATGAATGCGACATATACGGTCATTTGAATAATTCAAATTATTTACAATTTTATGAATCAGCCAGGTCAGATGCTTTGACCGATATGAATTTTCCAATTAAAAAGTTTAACGAGATGGGTGTCCATTTATATATAGCGCGTATTGAGATTGATTATAAAGCAGGTGTGTTTCTGGAAGACACGGTTTGTATCAAATCATGGATGAGTACTGCCAATCGGCTTGGATCAACCTGGGTACAAAAAATGTATGATTCAAAAGGACAGCTTTGTAATCAGGTACAGGTAAAAGTGGTTCATGCAAAGAATGGAAAGCCATTTCGGATAGACCATGAGACAGCGTCATTTTTTATTCACTTTGTAGAAAAGGAAGATGAAAACGCTTAATTTTGAAAAAAATGAAAAAAAGATTGACAAATCCTATGAGAATGAGGATTTTAATCGATTAATATCCAAAAAATAAAAGGAGAGAAACATGAAGAAACTTATACTTCTTGTTACAATTAGTCTTTTACTTGTTAGTTTCGTGTTTGCTGAACAGTTTGAAATCAGCAAAAGATTAGCAAGTCCAAAAGCTAAAGCCAATCGTACTGAAGCACCTTTCTTTACGGAAGACTTTGAAAGTACTTTGACCTGGAATCATTATGATGGTGGTGAAGCACCTCATATGTGGCATTTACAGAACAACAACCCATTAGTATATCAAACAACTGGTTACAGCTGGTTTATGGGTGATATGGATTTAGGTACCAATGGTGGATATCAAAATGATGTCTATCTTGCATTAGATACTCCATCAATTCTTGTTCCTGCAACCAATGCGACTCTTACTTTTAAAGTAAATTACAATGTCGAATCTCCTGCTGGGGCTACTGCTCCTTATACTGGATGGGACGGATGTAACGTACGTGTTTCAACTGATAACGGTGCAACATGGACTGTTTTAACTCCAACCGCTCCTGCTTATAACTCAACTTCATTATACTCATTTGGTTTTATTCACGGTGAAGGTGCTGGTATTGCTGGTTGGGCTGGAAGCTCAAACGGTTGGGTAGATGCAAGCTTTAACATGGCTCAGTATGCTGGTCAAAACGTAAAAATTCGTTTTGCATTTGCTTCTGATGGTGCTTACTGTACTGCTGATGCAGCTACTATGTTTGGTATGTTAGTTGACAACATTGTTTTAGGTGACTTTAACCATGACTTCAACGATGGTAACGAACAAAATATGACATACACTTCAATGGTTCCACTTGGTGGCGACTTATGGCATGTAGAAGAATATGCTCAGGCAACTTCTCCTTCACACGTATTAGTATGCCAAAACGAACAAAATACTTACAACACCAATATGTTAAACTATATCGAAACTGGTTTGATTACCTTACCTAACAGTACAGAAATCCGTGCTGATTTCATGATTCGCGGATCTTTCACTGATCCAAATCAATTCCCTGAAGTAGATTACTTCGGATGGCAGATTTCAATTGACGGTGGAACAAGCTGGAGAGCTATGAGCAATCCATACGCTGATCCTAACGGTTCAAACTATGTATATTCAGATGCACCAGCAGATTTTGCTTCATTTACAGAATCCTATTCAACAGATGGTTATATTTCAAACTTTGCAGGTCAGCAGGTTAAATTCAGATGGTTTTTCCAATCTGATGCTGATAGCCCTAACGGCGAAGGTATCATGATCGATGACTTTATTATTTATGCAAGCATATTTGCTCCATCACCAACTAATCTTACAGCAGTTAAAAACGGTGCAAACATTGATTTAGCATGGGATTTACCTGGTGGACAAACTGGCGAAATCGCTTATTACAATCCTGATTTTGCTGCATCTAACGGTGTTGGTTTAAGCAGTGGTACATTCCCAACTACTTTTGACTGTGCGATTAAAGTGCCTGCTGAAATGGCAGCTAACTATGCTGGCAGCCAAATTACAAAAATTAAATTCTTCCCATTATTAAACGTTCCTTACACTGTAAAAGTATGGACTGGCGGAAGTGGTGCTACTGTAGCTGCTTCTCAGGCTGCTGCTACTGTAACTCCTGAACAGTGGAATGAAGTAACTTTATCTACTCCAGTTGAAATCCAATACGGCGTAGATTACTGGATTGGTTACACTGTAACCCAACAAGCTGTTTCTACTTATCCTGCAGCAATGGATGATATTGCTCACGTAGAAAATGGTGATATGGTTAATTTAGGCAGCTCATGGCAAAGTATTTTTGCTGCATCTGAAGGTGCTATTGATGGCAACTGGTTACTGGCTGGTGTAGTTGAAGCTGGTAGTAAAACTGTTGTTCTTGACAGCCGTGCAGTTGAAGGCTTTAAAGTTTACCACAAAGAAGGTGCTGCAGGTACTTATGAATTATTAACAACAACTGGCGCAACCGCTGACACTTATACTCATACCGCTCCTGCTGGCAATGCAGTTCATTTCTACAATGTAACCACTATGTGGGATGGTCTTGAATCTAATCCTTCAAACGAAGCAAGTGAATATATGGCACCTGCTGGTGCTAATGAATTAATGTATGATGACGGTACTGCAGAAAGTGGATTCGCTCATACTGGTTTCATTGCAAATCATTTCAATTTAACTTATACTTCTCCAACTGCAGTAATTAACGCAATCAAATTCTACATTCATACCAAAACTGCAAGCAATATGAGCTTAAAAGTTTGGTCAGCTGGAACAGATAATTTACCAGGAACAGAAATTTATACTCAGACTATTTCTCCTTCAATGGTTAATGTTGGCTGGAACTATATCATTATTCCAGAAGCTAATCAGCCAAGTACTACTTCTGGTAATGTATTTATTGGATTCCAGGAATCAGCTGGCAGTCCAAAAATTGGTAATGATAGCAATACAAATGGTCATTCATTTAAGAAAACAAGTTCAGGTGCATGGACAGCTGTTGCTGATGCAAACTATATGATCCGTGCTTATGTAAACGGTGCCGTTGAAGTTGATCCAACTCCAGTTGTTTCAGCTAAATTAAGCGCTAAAAACTATCCAAACCCATTCAATCCTGAAACCAATATCGCTTTCAATATGCCAACTAACGGTCATGTATCTGTAAAAATTTACAATGCAAAAGGTCAGTTAGTAAAAACCTTATTCAATGGTATGCTTGAAAAAGGTCAGAAAACTTTAACCTGGACAGGTATTGATAATAACAATACAAACGTCGGTTCTGGTGTTTATTTCTACAAAGTAGAAACAAACGGTCAGTCTGTAATGAACAAAATGTTATTAATGAAATAACATCATAAAAACCGGAGCAGCAATGCTCCGGTTTCTCATTTTAATGTATTTTAATCTCTTTTTAAAAAAAAGGCTCATAAATTGCAAGTAATAAAGAAGAGATTAAAGTATATTAAAGAATAGGAGATAAGATGAAAAAACTACTAACACTCAGCCTGTTAACCTTAGTTTTAGCTGTATCTTTGTTTGCTGTTGATCGTTTTGACAGTGAAAAATACGTAGCTAATACCATTCTGATCTGTTTTAAAACAGATGCGATTAACAGTACTCGTGGTGAAATCAATATGACCCGTGAAAATGGTGTTGTACAAGTGGGTTTAAAAACATTTGACTTGTTGGCTAAAACGTACCAGATTACCAATCTTGAGCAGCTGTATCAGGTCAAGAATCAAAATTGGGTCGATGAAAATGGTGCGGCTCCAATGAATATTTTCAAAGCAACCATTAAAGACAATTCAAAAATCGAAGAAGCAATTACAGCTTTATCAAAAGATTACAACCTGGTATATGCTGAATATGATGGTATTACCAAACATCAGATGGTTCCAAATGACCCAATGCACGAAATGCAATGGCATCTGGGAAAAGTTCAGGCTTATGATTTATATGATTATTTTAGCGGAGATTCAACAATTGTCGTAGGTATTGTTGATTCAGGTACCAAATGGAATCACGTTGACCTGAAAGATAATATCTGGATCAATATGCCAGAACTTGAAGCAGGTATGACCATTAACTGGGCAAACGGAACAGTTTCTGGTGGTAATGGTGTTGACGATGATGGTAATGGTAAAGTGGATGATGTTATTGGCTGGGACTTTTTCTCAAATGATAACAACCCTTATCAGGCATATAATGGCAATGATCACGGTTCACACGTGGCAGGTTGTGTGGGTGCTGTAACTCACAATGGCGTTGGTGTTGCCAGCGTTCCACAAAGAGTAAAATTAATGATTACCAAACATCAGTCTAATACAACTCCAAGTACATCTGTTTCTTATGGTAATAATGGTATTTATTACTGTGCCGATTCAGGTGCACATATTATTAACTGTAGCTGGGGCGGACCTGGTGGTTCCTCTACTTCTAATACAACTGTGAATTATGCGTACAATCAGGGATCTCTGGTTTTGGCTGCAGCTGGTAATGATGACGCTGACCATGCGACCAGTCCAAGCTATCCAAGTGATGCAACCAATGCTATTTCAGTTGCTGCTTCAAACTCAAGCGATGAAAAAGCAAGTTTCTCAGATTATGGTACTGCAATCGATTTAACATCTCCTGGAGATGGTATCCTGTCAACTATCTATAACAATGGTGCAAATACTTATGCAAGCTTTAGTGGTACCTCTATGGCAACTCCTGTTGCTGCAGGTATTGCTGCAATGGTAAAAGCTACACATCCTGATTATTCTGTTCAACAGATTAGACAGAGACTTTTAGCTACTGCTGATGAAATTCCTCAAATGTATGGAACGATTTATGAAGGTAAATTAGGCTCTGGCCGTGTGAATGCTTTCAAAGCGATCTTATCTGATATTATTCCTAACCTGAGTTTGTATGGTATGAATATTGTTGAAACTCAAGGTGACGGAGATACAGTTCCAAACCCTGGCGAAGTAATCAGTGCTTCCATTTCTCTTGAAAATACGGATTCCTGGTTAGATGCAACAAATATTAATGCAGTTGTGCGTACTCAGCTGAATGGCGTGACTATCATTGATTCTGTGTTAAGTTTCTCTGATATTTTCAATGGATTTAACGGTACTTCAACCAATATGTTTAAATTCTCAACACCTGCTGATTTTAATGTGTATGAAATTCCTTTTGTATTACATATCACAGCAGACAGCGCTCCTGGCTCAAATGTCGTCTATGCAAAAGATATTAACTTTACTGTTTCATTAAGTCTGATTCAGAGTGGCTGGCCTATCAATGTTGGGGCATCTTCTTCTTCTTCACCTTTACTGGTAGATTTAAAACAGGATGGACAGAAAGTGCTTGTGTTTGGTGATACCAGTGGTAAAGTTCATGCACTAAAAGCAGATGGAACTGAATTAAGCGGTTTCCCTGTAACAGTTTCTGAAAACTCAAATATTATGAACGGACTTGCTATTGCTAATTTAATTGGAGATAGTAAACCTGAAATCGTAGCGGCTGCTATGAGTAGTACTGTAAAAATAATTGATCATAACGGACAGGTTCAGGCAACAGCCAATCTTGAAGGCAACATTCGTAATTGCCCTGTAATTGCAGATGTCACTGGAGATTCTCAACCAGAAATTTTAATAGGAACACAAAGTAAAAAATTGTATGTTTTAAATGGTACTGATTTATCAATCAACAGTGGTTTCCCACTAACCCTTGAAGCAGCAATTATTGCTAATCTGGCTGCAGAAGATATGAATAATGATAATAAAAAAGAATTAATCGTTCCAACTAATCAGAAATTACACGTAATCAACGGAACAACCGGTGAAGAGTTAACTGGATGGCCAGTTGCTTTATCAAGTCCTTCTTTACATGGTCCTACTGTCGCAAACTTTGATAATGATGAAAACACAAATGAAATTGTGATTGCTGGATCATCTGCAACTAATTGCCCTATTACGATTTATAGCAAAGATGGCGTTGTTATGTCAAATATATTAAACCCTGCAGCTGTAAAATCAGAAGTGACTGCTTTCAAAATGGATTCTGATAATCGCTATGAAATTGCTTATACTGATTATTCAGGAAGCCTTTACGTTCGTGATGCAAGTTTAAGCCCTGTTGAAAATTTCCCTGTTCAGGTTACTCCTTCAGTTGAATGTTCTCCAGTGGTTTACTCATTAGTTGAAAATGGTCAGGATAATATTCTCTTTGGCGATAATGATGGCTATCTTCATGCATTCAATATGCAAGGTAATGAAATTGCCGGATTCCCTGTAAAATGCGGACAGAGCTTAAAAGTATCTCCTGCAATTGGCAATTTTGATACTGATAACGATGTTGATATTATGTTACCTAATCAAAATGAAATCGTTTTCGTAGATTATAAAAGTCAGGGATTCGACGGTAAATGGGCTTCTTTCAGAGGAAACTCAAACCGTTCCGCTTCTGTATTTGATAGTAGCGTAGCAGGAGAAGATGTAATTGTAACTCCAGCATTTAATGCACTTGAACAAAATTACCCAAATCCTTTCAATCCAACGACTTCTATCGCATTCAGTTTAAAACAAAACAGCCCTGTTAAACTGACTGTATATAACATTAAAGGTCAGGTTGTAAAATCTCTGATTAATGAAAAAATGAATGCCGGAAGCCATTCAATCACTTGGAATGGTAAAGATAATCAGAACAAATCAGTTTCCAGTGGAATCTATTTCTACAAACTGGAAAGTCATGACTTTACTTCCACCAGAAAAATGATGCTGATTAAATAATTCAGCTGAAATATTGAAGGGCAGTGTGAAAACACTGCCCTTTTTTGATTGTACTAATTCTAGTAAAATGTATCAACTTTTCATAAAAGAAGAAATGTCAGAGATTTAGGCAATTAACCTGTATCCCTTTCTTTTTTTTGTTTTGAGTATAACCGGTGATGTTTCTTAAGGCAGATTTAGTTTGTTTTTTAAAGGCAAAACGCTTGTAGTACCGTGAATCTGAATATCAACAGTATGTATCATCCTTATTTAACAAAAAAATAGAAATACCCTGACACAGACACGATAATGGTTAGCAAAAGCAATAAAAGTACTGGTACAAGCGGTCTTTTTTTCTTACTGAAAGGATCGTTTAGATTCATTTTGGAATTTTTAGGTATCTTGGCTACATGGGTAAGTGAAGATCCAAAGGCTATATTGATAGTTGCTTTTGCATTTATTGCCCAACCGTTTGCATCCAGAATTGGCGCAAGATTTCTTTTTCGTAGCTTCATCCAGGCAAGAATCATTGAAGGACAGGATATTACAAGGATACTCCCTGCTATTGCTAAAGGTATTTTCCACCAAACCAAAGCCAGAAATCCGCTAATAATGGATGTCAGAACAGACCCAATTGCTCCAAACGCCAAACCAATCGCAGCAAAAATACCTGCAAATTTTGCAATATCAAAAGGTGCAGCTTTTGTTACAGGATCTGTCAGTTTACTGCTATTTTCAATGAAACCCGAAGAAGAATGATTTACTTTTGCATCCTGGACAGAAGCGATCTTTTCTATCTGTTTTGAGATCATAGTTGAGATTTTTCGGTAGGGTGTCCAGAAAGCCTGACGAATGCTTATCGGATTGTCAATAATCTTAATGACTGTTGCATCCCAGTCTAAACCCTTATTGTCATAAAATATGGCATTTCTTCCAACTGTCAGGTTATCAATATCCCCTGCTGTAAAGGAGGCTACTATCGTAATTTTTTCATTTTTGACTTTGGAGAAACAATCAAAGTAAACGAGACAGATTCCGCTTGCAGGAGCCATACTCCCCTGTTTACCCATATCAGAAACTTTTATGCAGAGATCACAGCTTCGTTGATCAAAATAGATCGTTCCAGCCTGGAATATTGCTTTATAACCAGGTGTGTAAAAATCAGAAAAAGTGATGAAATTATTCAGCAATGTATAAATATGACGATAATATCTGACTAATTTGTCAACCTGAATGACGCTGATCGCTTCTGTTTCCAGTGCGATGTCCTGTTCAATCAGTGATGATAACTGAATCTTTTGCTGTGATGACAAAAATGTACGGATATACTCCAAACCAAGTGAATCAACTGTATTTACTTTTTCAGATTTCCATCGATTAAAGGGTTCAAATAATGCTGACAGTTTATTCCACTCATCTTCTGATAAAGTGCTCCCATTGTCGCTTATCTGCGTTTTTACGATGTTAAAAAAGTTAGACAGTTTGTCTTTCCAGACAGGATTGATGGGTGTGTTTATCATCAGAGATTTATTCGCTTCAATCTTGGCCAAAGGAAATTCTGAAATTTGCTGAAGACTATTGGAAACATTCTGATGGCTGATAGAAGCCATTATGTCAGACATTGTGTTTAAAGTTTCGGTTGACTGAGGATCAAATTCAGCAAGACGACAGCGTAGAAAATAGTCATCAATTTTAGCTTTTAAGCTTGAAAACAAAGTGAAGGCTTCTTCTGTTTTCTCTCCAAAAGGGAATATGTTTTCTTTATGATCTTCTGCCTGTTGAAACCATGCAGAATACTCAGTACATAAATCAAAAAAGGTTTCCAGTTGTGCTGAACCTATACCGGGTTGTCCGCTACGGTCTGTTTCAGATCCGACACTGGCAATTATATGGTTGATTAGTGTTTTTAGGCTTTCATCATCTGTTGAGTTTTCAGTAATAATGCCATCTCCGTTAAATCGGGTATTGGCAAAAATTGCTTCCATATCGGATGTATCTGCTACTGATAGTTCTGTAGCTTCAGGTTTTCCAAGATTGGCCAGTATCTGTTTGGCTGCCGAATATAATATTTTTCCTTCCGGCTGATTCTGGTTAATGGCAGACAAAGGCATCGTTTGATCTCTTTTCAGTAAATCATCCGGATTAGTAATTATGGATAAAATCCAGTTTACGGCAGTAAGTATTTCAGGAACCCGTATTTTTCCGTCATTGTCTGTGTCGATTAACTGTAAGGTCTTAATGTCAATCTCTAAACCAGCAACAGGACAACTCAATGCAGTCCATAATTTTTGATCCAGAGATTCTAGATTCGCCAGATCTGAACCCGATTCTAAATTTACGCGATTGATTCCGCCAATCCTTGAGAAATGCCAAACATGTTTTTTTCCCATTTTATTCTCCTTTACTTTGAAGACAGGAATATATATCATCAGCTAACAAGCAACTGATTTCATACTATCAGACTGATAAATAACGATATATCATTTGAGAGTTAATGTCAAGTGTAAAAGTAATGATCTATGATTTTTTCTTTATAGTTTCTCAGAGATTCTGGCAAAGTTTTTTTGTCAATTTCAAAAATAAATCAAGAAAAAAGACAAAAATCAGATTTTTGTCCAGGTTATATATATAGAGAGGGTGTTTGTGTGGGTTTTAATATCTTGTAGATCAGGTTTATATGAGACATTACGAAATTTGAAAAGCAGATTTAAGCAGTCTTCATGCAATTAAAACAATGGTCATCATATTTACACTTGACAAGTAGCAATCTTTTTAATTTTGTCACTCTATATTAAGAATAAAGGATAAAAAATGCAATCAAATGACACTATTAAAATTATGGACACTACCGCTAATCCGGCACCATTAGGATTACTTGGTTTTGGGATGACCACTATTTTGTTAAATCTTGCCAATGCAGGTATTATTCCGCTTACCAGCATGATTATGGCGATGGGAATCTTTGTTGGCGGTCTTGCTCAGGTAATCGCCGGCATCATGGAATGGAAGAAAAATAACACCTTTGGCACAACTGCTTTTACCGGATACGGATTTTTCTGGATTTCTTTAGTTACTATCTGGGAAATGCCAAAATTAGGATTGGCAGAACCAACTGATGCCTACACAATGGGTTTCTATCTCTTGTTATGGGGACTCTTTACCTTCGGTATGTGGGTTGGTACATTAAGATTAAACAAGGCATTACAGTGGGTTTTTGGAACATTGGTAGTATTATTTGCTTTACTGGCAATTGCTGACTTCAGTGGTAATCATACAATCAAAGTCATTGCTGGTTATGAAGGCATCATTTGTGGTCTTCTAGCGGTTTATGCTTGTCTTGCTCAGATTCTGAATGAAGTTTATGGAAAAGTTCTCTTACCTATCGGACCGGTAAAGCATTAATCATATATATGTTAAAAACAGGTTCTGGTATTAGCCGGAACCTGTTTTTCTAATGTTAGAAAACTTACAGTTTCGCTTTATTGATAATCTTTAATCTCAGATCTTTAAAAAAATCATTCTGCATTTGTTTTTCTGTTGATTCAAAAAAAGAAGATAAATCAACTGAATGATTTTGATAAACAAGGGCTTGAAGCATCATTTCAATCTTATCCATTTGCTTCACATAAAGAGCAGTTGAACTTCCTCCGGTCTCAAAATCCAGCCATATATCAAGTAATTCATCTGAATCAGGGAAATGACTCAATATTGACTCAATCGCCTCTTTTTCCATGCTAAATTTATCTTTCAGACTGATTTCTTCAGAAGGCGTTATATCACCAATGACTGCCTCTGCCAAATCATGTATCAACGTCATTTTTAGCATCTTTTCCATATCAAGCATTTCAGGGTAATCCTTCTGATATTTCAAACACAACATCGCTAATGCAAAAGAATGATCAGCAATACTTTCACAATGTTCTTTAGAAATACCTGCCTGAAGCCAGCCCTGCCGATACAGATTTTTCAGTTGAAAAAGTATCTCATAAAAACTGAACTCTTCTGATAGGGATACCTGATTTTCATTTTTACTGATTTTCATGAGCATTCCCTGACTGTTGGTTGATATGGTCATAGAGTTCTTTCATTAAGGTATCATGAATTCTTCCGTTGGATGCAATGATTAATTCATCGTTGAATGTCCATCCCTTGCCTTCCCTGTTACTTACCTGACCGCCAGCTTCCTGAACAATTAATATGCCGGCACAGACATCCCAGGGATTCAGATAAAATTCCCAATAGCCTTCATACACCCCTTTTGCTACATAACACAAATCAAGGGCAGCGCTTCCGGGTCGGCGAATCCCATGTACTTTCCCTAAAAGATCCCTGTAAATGGATATATTATCTATTTTTGCTGTTTTAAAACCATAAGAAAAACCAGTTCCAAGTAATGATTTTGTAAAATCTGACTGTTCAGAGACTTCCAGCTTAACACCGTTTAAAAAAGTACCTTTACCTCTCTGAGCACTAAAGAATTCATTTATCACCGGATTATAAACAAAGCCATATTCCAACTGTCCTTTTATCATTAAGGCTACAGAAATACAGACGAAAGGAAACTGATGCACAAAATTCGTTGTACCATCTATCGGATCAATAATCCAAAGCTTATCAGCCTGTTTATGTTCAGCATCGCTTTCTTCTGCCAAAAACAGACTGTCAGGTAAGATTTCTCCAAGCTTGTTGATTAAAAAACGCTCAATCTCCTTGTCTGTTTCGGTAACCAGATCAGAACTGTTAGATTTGGTACTGACTTTTTTAATATCATAGAAGGCATTCTTCAGAATTTCTCCGGCTTCTCTGATAATTGTCTCAACCTTAGTATATAGCTCTGACATTTAACTCTCCTTGGATTTTATGTAAGTATGCTACAAGCAGGATGCTTGAACGAAGCTGCAAGCAGCAGGTTTACAAATTTACTTCGTAAATTAGAATGCCTCCAAATATTAAATTTGGAGGCATTCATGTTATCTTACGAACAGGACTTCGTAAACAATATCTATTTAAAAGGATTTTCAGAA
>JAKQQL010000294.1:0-5592 GCA_029564175.1 Candidatus Cloacimonadota bacterium | reverse complement strand
ATTGTCCGGAGACTACTTCTATAACACGTCCGAGCACATCCATATTCAAACCGTAAGCATATCGTTCTCCTGGCTGAAACGCAAGAGGAGCCTCAGCCAGCCGGTTGATAAATTCCTCCGTTGTCATGAGGTTGCTTGACAAGCCGGCATTATCAAGTCCGAGCTTTCTGTAGATGAATTGCATTCCCTCCGGCTTGCTGTCACCATACGTAATACCTGATGTGTGAGTAAGCAGATGCCTGATTGTGATACTGGTTTTAAGCAGATCGGTTGTGTAAGTCGAGTCTGAACTGTTAAAAGTATCAAGCACACGGGTTTTTGCAAAAGCCGGGATATATTTTTGTACAGGATCATCAAGATCCAACAATCCGCGTTCATAAAGTTGCATAATACCCACAGTCGTGATAGCCTTGCTCATGGAAGCGATGCGGAAAATGTCATCATTTTTGTACGGTTCTTTTTTTTCAGGTGTCCTGTATCCAAAACTTTTATAATAAACTATTGAACCCTTTCTGGCAACAAGTATGACACCACCCGGGAATTTTTCTTCCTGGATATATTTCTGAGTCATGGCATCTATCATTTTCAGTTTAGCTGCTGACATGCCGGCTTTTTCAGCTGTGCCTTCAACCAGCGCTTGCCCATTCAGATAAACCTGTATAAGAATGAGCATACTCATAAAAAGTATTTTTTTCATACCAGGAGGATTTTAAGTTAATTAATTTTAGTCTGATTAATTGTAATTTACAAAGAAAAAAGTAAAAATAAAATTATATCACCGTCCGTTTTATTTACTGTCCAGTTTATTAATCTGTCAATGGGGGTGTTAGTCTTTTTTTGAGTTGAATTCGACAAGTTTAACCCAATCTATTTCCCCAGAGTCTTTGCAGAAGTCTTTTAAAAATTCTTTTGTGAATTTATTGATCATTAGGGCATAAGACTTATTAAAATCGTCATTTCTTTCTTTTGCTTTATGCCCAAGGGGTTCGATTATATCAGTGTATAGATTAGCAGAGCCAGAAATGAATTCCCAGAATCTCTGTCCACAATATTTGAGATAATCCCCTTTTTCGGGTGAGTTGTCTATTCCATAACAACAGCCATTTACGGCAACTACATTTAGTTTTGAATTACTCGTTCTCAAAGTTTTTGTTGCAGTTCTGAAATAATCAATCATTTTAGCAATTTGAGAACTGTTTCCCCAATTTGGACCTGATTTGATATTGACGATATACCTACGATTATCATTATCAAATTCTAGATCGATACCGGTTATCCCTGACTTTTTTCCACCATAGACTTTGCCATTAATAAAGATTGATAAGCCTTCCAACCAATCTCCAAAAATAGTCTCCTCATTTGAAGAAATATGTGCCTCAACTAGCCCTTTAATAATTGCCTCGGATGTGAGAATATACTTTGCTTTAAACAGGTAAGGATTTTTACGCTTAAGGATTTGAGAAAGTTTAAGGTCGTCTAAACTTTTAATTCTTTTATTGTGAAAAGTTGCGATGTTGTTTTCAACGTACTGTGTGACGTCGGAAAGATTTAGGGGTTTCATATTTTTCTTTTGGTTCGAGAAGATAGAGTTCAACAGGTTTAATTTGTTTTCTAACCATTTCATAATATTCCTGAACAGTGTCAATTCCTATTGAATGTCGTTTCATTCTGTTAGCTACAAATAAAGTAGTCCCTGATCCCATGAAAGGATCAAGTACAATGTCATTTTCTTTTGTGAACAGTTTAATAAACCATTCAGGAAGCTCTTCAGGAAAAGCGGCACTGTGGTTCTTATTACTACACTCAGTTGCAAGGTGCAGAACATTGGTTGGATAAGCTTTGTCTCGGGTTAACCAATTTGATATATTCTTACCAAATCCACTTCCTACCCTGGAGTTATCCCTAGTTTTGTCGGTTTCACTAAGATTCTTAAGCCTACTTTTTGACCAATCACCCATCGGTACCATAACTTCATCCTGGTACATGTTGAATTTTTTGTCCTTATTGAATTGGAGCAATCTTTCCCATGCATCTCTAAATCTATTTGGCCATTTTCCTGGGTAACAGTTCTTTTTATGCCAAATAAATTCTTCTGTCCAGAGCCAACCTTGTTTTCTCATCTCCAAGATTAATTCCATCACATATGTACTGCGTTCTCCATCGACAACTTTTTCCTTAATATTTAATACAAAAGTTCCTGTAGGTTTAAGCACTCTTAGTAATTGTTCTGAAATAGGTAAGAACCAGTCAACATATTTATCATGGCGAATCCCTCCATAAGTTCCATTACGTTGATCGGCATATGGTGGTGATGTCACTATCAAGTCAATAGAATTATCTGATAGTCTTTTTAATACATCTTTGCTGTCTCCAAGAAATATCTCGGTTTTTATTTCCATTATTTATCACAGTGATATTGCAAATTTATTGTAATAAACTATCATTTGGCAACATTGTTAACAAGTATGTTTATAATCAACACCAAAATGTCTTAATCCGTAGTCCGGGTGGCAAATAACAGCCCTGCGGTATAATTTAGTGGGCGTTACCCGACGCAAGCACCGGGCACTCATCCCGATACCCCGCGCCAGCGGGGCCAGAAAACTGTCACGGTGCAAGGAGGGTATGGCGCACTTTTTGCCGTCCAGGTACAAATTTTATTGAGCATTACGAGTGTCGCGGTACAAGTTTGATCGGAGCCAGTAATTTATCAATAGTTACAAGTTTGGTTGCGAACACTGGAGCGGTCGCAGTATAAGCCATTACTGACCTGTCTTAGGAGCAAGAGTAATAGCAAAAAGTGTGACAATGCCCATTAATTATACCGTCCGTGTTATCGGCTGCCTTTTATTTTTTCTTTTATTAGTCAGTCTTATTCGATTGAGGTAGTTTGTGTAAGGCTTCATTTTATTGTCTATTACTTCTTCTGATTTAGCCTTATCCTTTATTTTCTGTGGGGCATCAATGAAGTTGTTAAAAACATTTATCCCTGTAATCGATTGGTCTCCATTATAACTTGTCTTACGATAACTAATTTTATATCCACATGAAGTTATTATTCTTAAAACATCGTTGAGAATCGGTTTAAAATCTAATTGTGAAGAAAAAGTCAGATCATCCACATATCTTGTATACGTTAGGTTATTTGCCTTACAAAAAGGGATCAAGACTTTATCAATCTCGAGAAATACGAGATTAGCTAGATGTGGACTTGTTGAAGTTCCTTGAGGGAGCTCATATTTCCAAGTTGTAAGTTTTGTAACCCAATGAGAAAAGTGATTTGAATATCCATGTGATAAAAGTGTATGATAAACATGATCATACTTTACACTGGGGTAAAATCCAAGAAGATCTGTTGTAAATTGATATTTATTCCCTTGATGCGGTTTTGCATTGGTTATGTTACTTTTACCTTTGACTCCACCATGAATATTTTCTGGTAAAGGGATTTTAGCTAGAATCTTGTCTTTTATTGCTTTTTGAATGACTTTAAGTCTCTTTAACGAGGGTCTAATTGGTCTCAGTTTAAGAGTACCATCCTTATATCTTTTAAAATCGCCTGTCTTTTTATCTGGTTTTTTCTCAAACCATTCGGAATAATATTCATCAATATGAGAAGTGATATAGAGGACTTCTTCCGGTTGACAACCTACTATTGAACACAGGTATTTTAATTGAGATTCTTTATACTGAGAAGAATTCATTAACCAGAGATTTAACAGAAGGATTTACTATGCCAAATGCTTTCCTCTTACTTGCCGGGACATCATCTTCTGTCATAGAAAGAAAAAACATTATCGGTAACGGAACATTCATTTGTTCGCTAATTGATCTCAAAGTTGAAAGATTGGGTTCTTTTTGATTACTCTCTATCTGAGATAAATAGGTTTGAGTAATACCACAGAGAGTGGCTAACTCATTTTGAGTTTGTCCTCTTTGCTTTCTTAAGTATTTTATAGTTGCTCCTAGATTCATAATATGTAAAGAAAAAGTTAAGGAGTGTTCGGATTACTATTTGTCTCTATTTACTTCAGAGTCATTTTTAAAGAAAGCGGATAATAAACCAACTACTTTTACGACAATCTCAAGAATGTCTTCATTTGTTTTACCTTTTTTCTTTTTCAGACTTTTTAGCAGTTCAAGAGCTTCACTTAGGATTAATAAATCCTGATCCGAAAGAGAACACCGGTTCTCAGTAATGGTCTCAATACCTTGTATCAAACCATCAATGTTTTGATTACGTCTTAATCTAGACATGGTTACTAATTTTTATAACAGGGCAACATTGCTCTGCTTGCTCCAGTCTCAGAACTGTTTCTGTTACTAAATGTGTAGGCGATGTTCTCGTTTCACTCGCTTAATCTTCTTGCTCCAGAAAAAATCAAAATTGAAGCGTATCAAAAAGCAATATCAGAATCATGTAGAATCTCAGTGTGAACAGTTGAACGAGCATTCAGGATGAGCTGCATGTGCCCTTGATAAACCCTTGCGGGTTGTCCTTTAGGACTGTCATTTTAACTCCATTTAGTATCAGTATCAAAACACTTTTCAAAGAACTATGATGCAAATATAGTAAAAAATATTACTCGTGGTTAATAAAAATAAACATATTTATTAACAATTTATAAATTAGTCTTATTTATAATCGTGGTACCGGTTGTCGATAACTACTGATTATAAGAGGATATTACCAGACAGCCTAGCATTAAAATATATATTGATCAATGCCTTGAGTGGGAGATCATAGAGTAAACTCCATTTCTTCTTCCTCCGGACTCTTCTTCAGTTTCAGTTCAGATAAAATAAGGTTGTTTCAGATATTTACAATATTCCTTAAAATTACCTTATTAGTAAAAAGATATGGGCTGCCAACAGATTTTTTCAAATTTATTATATTTTATAATTTAAATATTCTATATTTGAAATATATAAGAATCTTTAATATAAAGAAAAATGATAGGAAGCGATCTCCTCAAAGGTTCGTTAAGAACAATAATTCTGAAACTTTTACAGGAAGAAGGACCTACCCACGGGTATGCCCTCACCCGGAGAGTAGAAGAAATAACAAACGGTAAGATCAAATTAACTTATGGAGCACTCTATCCGCTTCTTCATAAAATGGAAAGCGAAAAAGTCCTTGTAACCGCAAGAGAAATCAGGAATAACCGGATAAGAGTCTATTACAGCCTTACAGATAAAGGCCATTCAGTCGCCATTGAAAAAGTCAAGGAAATGGTCGAGTTCATTAAATCACTTCAGCTGATAATCGAAACTAAACCTGGCGTAAACTATGCCTGAACTCTCAATCGATAATTTAAACTTAATAATCAGCGATGTAAAAAAACAGGAAATCTCTTTCTCTCACCTTGCTGATGAACTGATAGATCATCTCTGCTGTGATGTTGAAGATGAAATGCTTAACGGTCTGGATTTTTCCGAAGCATATCGACGTGTGAAACAGAAACTCGGTAAACGCAGACTGAAAGAAATACAGGAAGAAACTCTTTATGCAGTTGATACTAAATACAGAAGAATGAAAAACACTATGAAAATTTCCGGTATCGCCGGAACAGTACTGTTAGGCTTTGCTGC
>JAKQQL010000504.1:0-2471 GCA_029564175.1 Candidatus Cloacimonadota bacterium | reverse complement strand
TCTTAATAAGCTCGCTGATCTGCTGTTCCAGAATAAGTTCTTCTTTGATTTCAAGAGGATCTTTCTGTATTATCAAATGAGTATAAAAACGAATAAGAGAATAGTCGCTTGAAAACTCCTTGTAATACATATTATCTCTTTTAAACAGAATATGATTGTTGTCGATATCTATAAATCTGTTCATTATGTCCTACCTTTAGCGTTCATTTCCAATAAAGCGCTGCTTACTGATTCTGAAACCGGAAAAAATCTAATAAGCTGATTCAGCTTCAAAACTTCAAAAACACTTTCACCTAGACATGTAAGATAAAGTCATAATTTTTTTTCTTTACCGCGCTAAAGAAAAAAAGGAGTGCTCCGATTCCGCATGAATCGATATATCCCACATCTTTAAGATCTATTATAAAATTAGAATCGGAGTGCTCACCTTCTTCTCCGATTATATCCCTGAATTTAACCGTAGTATAAAGATCAAGATCTCCTTTTAAATATACTACCCTGCACCCTTCCATATTATCAATATGGTATTCCATACAAAAATCCTCCCGCTAAGACAAAAATTCAATTAATACAACAGTTTGATCATCATGCTGAGGCATGCCTTCCGAAAACCTCTCAACTTCTGAACGAATAAACGAAACAAGTTCTGATGGAGATAAGTGACGGCAGTCATTTACTATTGCTTTCAGTCTGTTTACAGAAAACTGCACTCCGTCAGTATTCATAGCTTCTGATACACCGTCAGTGTAAAACAGCATCCTATCGCCTCTGTTAAGAGATAGACTTATACTTTTATATTTTTTTTCAGTTGTAATTCCTACAGGAAACCCTTCTGCTTCAATTTCTTCAATTTCCGGTTTATTACTGCGGCAGAGAATGCATGGATGGTGACCGGCATTTGAATAATCAATTCGCCCGCTGCTTCCGTCAATAATCAGAGAACTCATAGTCGCATAGCGATCTATTCCGACATGACCAGTCAAACCGCGGTTGGCATAATTAAGTATAGTAGCACTGCTTGATATTCGGTCTTTTATTATATGAATTATTGTTCTTATAATAACCGCAACAAGAGAAGCCGGAACTCCTTTACCTGCTACATCACAAATAACAAATCCGAGTTTTCCGCCGCCGATATGAAAAAAATCAAAGTAATCCCCGCTGATTCCTCTTGCCGGTTTTGTATATCCTTCAACTATGCAATTTTCAAATAAACCGAATTTTTTAGGTAAAAGCTTTTTCTGTATTCCGGCAGCAATACTGATCTCTTTATCTATTTCATTTTTGAGAAGGATCTCTTTATGGAAATCAATATTTGCAACGGCAATTGCGGCAAAATCAGCAAATGTTTCTGCACGGTGATAATCCGAATCCGAAAAATTATCTCCATGGCGGTTTTTCTGATAAACAAATACACCATAGTATTTTTCTGATGTCTTCATAGGCATAATTATAATTGAATTAATAGACAGCAATTCTATTCTGGAATATTTTCTCACTTCACACCGTTTATCTTTATAATTATCGCACGAATGAAAAGCCTGCCCTTTTGCAAGCGATTCTATTAACACATTTTCGTGTTCCGATCTTTCATTTCCAAAATTATCAATTTCATAAATTGGAATATATTCTCCGGAATCAGCCACTTTTTTAAGGAATAAATTCTCATCAAAAATATAGACGGCTCCTCCGTCCGCAGAAATCGCGCGTATTGAGGAAGCCAGCATCGATTCCAGTACTTTTAAATGACTCCCAGATGAACTGATTTCATTTCGCATTGTACGGGTAAATCCAAAAGCCAATGCAATATCATCACTCTGTTTTTTTATAATATCCCTTAGATCTCGATGACGATAATATACAGAAATTATACCAAGGGCTAGGCTTAATGCATATAATAAAGGAAGAACGACTATAAATGAAAATTTAACAAAAGAAAAAGCCATCACAAGATGATAAAGCAGAAATAATGGGATAATACAATAATTGAAAACAATGGATTCTCCGTGCCGGAAAATCCTGTTATCACGAATAAGATTTCTGATTAAATAAACAGCAATAAAACCTATGAGCAAATAACACAGATAAAAGCTATAATTAAATGGAAAAACTTTAAATGCAACATCAACAACAGATGAGCAAAGAATAATAATCGCTGCATCATCAAAAAGATTTGTTCTTATTCTTGTTGATGAAAATTCAACAGATAATACCGATATAGTTATTATAAATCCCAAATGCAGTATGATTGTTACATAACTTAATCCCAGAAGAGACAGTATTTCCGACAGAAGAAGGACAATCAGCATTCCGTTTAAGAGCAGGTTCAGTTTCGGCGGATATTCCATTTTTTTATAAATAAAATATGATAAAACCAGAAATGAAATGAATAAAAATCTCGCTGATATAAAATATTCCATCACCGTCATCACTGCTTGTAAACCTTTATCATTTTAACAGTAGTATAATCG
>JAKQQL010000252.1:0-1922 GCA_029564175.1 Candidatus Cloacimonadota bacterium | reverse complement strand
TTCTATTATCATAGAGACAAATCTGACGCTCCACGAATTACAATTTGTATTATTCATGATTTAAAACAGAAAATGTATCATCGAGGAATTTCAATATGTAGTTATTTAGATATTGTTAATAAAGAAGATGGAAGGGATATTGCAGAAGATCGCGCCGTTAAAGCAATGAAATTAAAAACATCTACAGAAGAAATTATCAGAGGTGATATAATTCAAATGGGATATGATAGTATTCCAGAGCTTAATTATGAATATAAAAGTGATTATAATGTAGTTATTACAGAATTTGAAAGAAAATTATTTACTCCAAAACCTATACAAGAATAATAAAAGGGGGCAGAAAAACTTATGAGTGAAAACAATATTCCTTTTGGAACACCACCTGTCGGATTTATGCAAACTGGAAATCAGCAAGTTTCATTAGATCCGCCAATCGCAGCAACTGATAGTATATTTGAAACATATCCGTCTGAAATAGCTTCAACGAAACCGATTCCAGAAAGTGTTGCTCAACCATTTGAAAAATCTGGCAATGCTATTATTGGAGAAGATCCGTATTCTAATAATACAGATTTTCAACCATTCAATAAAGCTCAAAACAATCAAACAACAAAATATGCTATCTTTGACATGTTCTGGTTAATTAATCAAAAATTTTACAAAAAAATTCAACCAGCACAAAATGAGGCACATTTTGTAGTTCTCTCGTTTAATATGTCATTTGGTAATTTACGAGTATCATTTTTTGACCTTACGAATAATTCAATTCAAAACAATATTGTTTATCTTGAGAATCTAAAAAGAACCGTTTCTGGTACTATTTATCCGGCAACAGCTTTCAATGCATTCTCTGCCCCGAGACTCGCAACAGTTTGTCTTGAACAATTATTTAGACAAATTCCGGGTGCAAGCTGGCAGCTTGAAAGACCAGTTTGCAAAATTGAAAAGAATGAATCTAAACTCAGATTTACAGTAGCTGATCCAAAATATGGAACATACTTTTATGATTTTGAGGATTGGCAATATCATGCGTTTCTAAAAGCTCTTGAATTCACATACACCAAAGGATTCGAATTAACCGCTTTTCAACATCTCAAATAGAAATCTAAAAATCAATATAAAAGAGAGGTAAAACGCTATGGCACGTAATTACAATAAAGTGATTCTTATTGGAGTTATTGAATCTAGTATTGTTCTTCGAGAAACTACGAATGGTACATCTGTGACAAACTTTACGGTTACAACAGTCAATAAGTGGACTGATCGAAATGGTGAAATCAAAAACTATAAAAAATGGCACCATATTGTATGTTGGGAGAAAATAGCAGAATACGCTGCTGATTCTTTTGTAGTTGGTGACGAAGTTTTAATTGAGGGTTCTATCTCTTATCGAAATTATGAAAAAGATGAAAGAAAACTCAAAGTAGCAGAAATTAAAGCAACAAATATATCGAAGTGGGAAGGTAGTTTAAATAAGATTATTATCGTTGGAAATGTAGGGAATGAATTATCTTTAAGAAAAACAACAAACAGTACAAGTGTAACAAATTTCTCACTTAGCACAATTGAAAAGTGGAGGGACAAAACTGGCGAACTTAAATCTCACAAAAAATGGCATCGAACCGTTTGTTGGGGGAAAACCGCAGAAAATGCTGTGGAAAATATCAAATCAGGAGCTTTAGTTCTAGCTGAAGGTTCAATTTCATATCGAACATATGTTAATAAGGAAGGGATTAAAAATAATCATATTGCAGAAGTAAAGATCTCTCAATTAACAAAATGGGCAAATGCTCTAGATGCAGATAATACAAAGAAAGAAAAATATTCTGAAAGTGAGGACAATTCATGAAAATTATTAGAGAAGGACATGCGACACCGGAGATATTAACAAAAATTGATTGTAAAACAAATATCATAATGTG
>JAKQQL010000246.1:0-1301 GCA_029564175.1 Candidatus Cloacimonadota bacterium | reverse complement strand
TTCTGAGAATATTGATGTTATTACTGAGGAACTTGCCAAGATCAATCTACTTGAACGTAGAATGATTTTAGAGGGTAAGGAAAACACACCTACTCATGCAAAACTCTTACGTGAAAAGCGTGAACTCCTTTTGCTGAAAGCACGTCTTGATGGTGAGATTGTCGATAAGGTTGAACACATTGTTCCTGCCTGGGTGCAGTATATTCCAGATGAATAATGTCTAATATCATATATCATGGTAAACGCCTCACTCTTTTTAATATTGCAAAATACATGCTTGGTTACGAAAAAATAACGAAAGATGTGCATAAAGAGTGGTGTGATAACCTTGAAGAAGTAATCAAGACTCGCAAACGTATCATGCGCCTGAAACCGCGTGGAACGTATAAAACTACTATCTATGATGTTTCTTTTGTAATTGATAGATTACTTGATGATTACGTAAAACACGATGGAAAGTTCACCTTACGTATTCTCATTACTTCTGCAACGAATGATTTAGCAGAGCAGATTCTTTCTGAAATCAAAGAACAGTTAAAAACCAATGTAAATTTAAAACAATTTTTTGCAGATTTTGGTAATGAAAATATTATTATAAAAGACAATCAGCAGGAAGTGGTTTTAAATCCACGTATTGTTAAAAAGGAACCAAATTTAAAGGCGCGTGGTGCTCTTGCTGCTTTAACGTCAGAACATTATGATATAATCATTTGTGATGATGTAATTAATACAGAAGACCGTGAATCTGCTACTATTCGTGAGCAGAAGAAGCGTTGGTATAAGGATTTAATCTCGATTCTTGAACCTGATGGTTTAATAATGATCATAGGCACCAGATGGAGTGATGCAGACTTATACGGTGATTTAATCGAGCAAAATCAAAAAATACCAGAATTTATGCGTTATGACATTGAAGTGGATTCAATTATAGATGAAACTGGTAAACCAAAATATCCATCAATTTATAATGAACAAAAGATTCAGTCATTGCGTATTGAAAAAGGTGCAGTAGAGTTTTCTAGTCAGTATTTAAATCAACCATTACCTGCTGAAACACAACTGTTTAAAATAGACAGTTTACATTATTACACCGAATTGAAACTCCCACAAGAACGTGCACAAAATCCTTATTTCAAAAATTGTAAACATGTTATCTACGTTGATCCTGCACTTGGTAATGAGAATGATTTTTGCGTTATTGTAGTAGGTGCAATCAAGGACCATGTTCTTTACGTGCGTGATTGTTGGTTAAGTAATACATCACCGCCAAATGTTTCTATTGAGAAGATGGTGTATTATTA
>JAKQQL010000230.1:0-1380 GCA_029564175.1 Candidatus Cloacimonadota bacterium | reverse complement strand
TTCTGATAAGTGTTTAGATTTCTTATGACTCCGCCTTCAAGACTGCTTATACACAAACCATTCTGATTCATTCCGCTTCTGCATTCTCCGGAAATAAGTTCATCATTCAGAGATGATTCGATACTGGGATTTGGAATGCCGGGACAGTTATCAGTAATATTAAAAATATTCTCATCCTCCCTTGCAAAAAACAGTCCTCCCATTACATCAACAGTGGTAAATGGATCTGCACCCTGCATTTCCGACCAAATTTCTTCGCTTATTTCAGAAGAGGACAGTCTCACTTCATCATCACAGACTCTGTCAAAATCACTGTCATAACAGAAAGTATATTCTGAATTGGTTTCATCATAATAGTAAGGAGTTTTGTCAACTTCGTTTAAAAATCCGTCACCGTCAATATCATAATCACAGGCATTACCGTATCCGTCAGAGTTGAAATCGAACTGTTCCGGATTGTTATCAGCCGGGCAGTTGTCACTGAGATCAGAAACCTCATCATTGTCAAAATCATTATTGCAATTGCTGTATGCGTAAATCGTTGCATCATCATTATTGGGATTGTCTGGATCCCATGAAATGTTGTCATTATCAAGAAAATGATAAAAGAATATTCCTTCGAACCCACCGCATGCAGTACTGTTTGCAAATGCTACACCTTCATTTTCTCCGGCATTTGAATCATTACAAACGATCGTCTCTCCGATGTATGATGCGAGTGCTTCTCCATTTTTTTCCTTTGATATCGAAAAGAACTTGCTTCCAAATCCTTCTTCGTCACTGCAAATAGATGTTGCAAAAATTCCATTTTCTGAAAAAGCACCTCCTTGACACATCGATCTATTAAATCCATCAACTAAAATTTCGGGTTCAAAATAAGACTCAGGTAGAGTATATATCGGACAATCTTGTGTGTAGTTGTTATCCTGAATAAATGAAGAAAAATTATAACCACACAATTTGCTCTTTCCCTCACACGGCGTATATAGTCTTCCATCAAACGGGTTCACTGCAACCCACGGCATGCCTGTGTTATTTTTGTTTTTCGGAATTTTAATTATTTTATAAATTTTATGATCGCTTTCATTTATGATCAATTTGTATTAAATTGTTTTCAGGATGTCAATAATTTTTTAAGCAGTTTTTCGGGAGGTTTGCTTCAGAAAATTCAATTCTCAATGACTTCAATGAGTTTTTTAAATACTTCCTCTGAATTAAGTATTGAGGTGTGATCTTCGTGAAACTGAAATATTTCAACGGCATCTTTTGTAACATTCTCATCAAGCATGCTTTTCACACTGACTGTTCCGTCGCTGTCGCTGTTCTTCTGTCCGTCTTTGGGTTTATTTCCGTAAAAAAGATAGAAAGGGACATTCAAAG
>JAKQQL010000191.1:0-28507 GCA_029564175.1 Candidatus Cloacimonadota bacterium | reverse complement strand
TTTTTTTATACATCATATAAAGGGGTCGCATGATATTGAGAAGCAACAGATAACTTGGTTTCTGCCTGAATCTCTGTTAAAAAGTTAATCATGGTATTAAAGGCAATTTTTGGACAATTATTTATCTCACTTAAATGCGCCAGAACTATCCTCTCTAATCTCTCTGAAATGATCTGTGAAATGACACCGACTGCCTGTTCATTTGATAAATGACCCACATTACTTTTGATTCGTTGCTTTAAATGCCATTCGTAAGGACCTTCCATCAGCATTTTCATATCATGATTACTTTCGAGGATGACGGTTGTGGCCTGTTTTAATTTATTGATTAAAATCTGAGGCGCATATCCTAAATCCGTTGCGATTGCCAGTTTTTTCTCTTCATTTTCGGCATTATAAAGCAGGAAATTACAGCTGTCAATCGCATCATGAGAAGATGTAAAAGGGTTTATTACCAGATTTTTAATTTGAAAACTTTCCCCAACCATAAATAAATATGGGGATACAGGCAGTTTCCCTAATTTATGTAATGATCGGTCTAATGTTCCTGCACTGATAAATATGGGCGCTTTTGTTTTTCTGGATAACACACCTGCTCCACCCACATGATCGCTATGCTCATGACTGATAATGATGCCATCAAGTTCAGATAAATCTATTTGAAGATCCTGTGTTAATTCATTTGCTTTTTTATAGGTTATACCTGCGTCAATCAGAATTTTGGTCTTGTCTGTGCATACAAGAACGCTATTTCCCTTACTACCACTTGTTAAAACAGATACTTTTAGCATATTAACCTATATAAATGTAACGATTGTTCAGTTTATCATATTCAGTCCATTTTGCTTTTGGATCGTTTGATGCACTTATCAGCTGAGCCACTCCCACCGTCTGCGCATCCAGATTATCGGCATGGTGCAAGATAACAGCTTCAATGGTTTGAGGGACTTTTACGGCTCCTTTTTCTAATTCACCATGATGAGATAATATTAAATGTCTGAGTTTCATAAGGGTATTGATCGGGAAATGATTAATTTTAAATGCTTTTTCACAAATCAGATAATCACACATCGGGATATGACCTATCAACCGGCCTTCATCTGAAAAGTCGATGGACGGCATGGTATGATATTCAAATATTTTACCAAAATCATGCAATAATGCGCCTGTTATCAGAAGATCTCTGTTCAGTGAATACTGTTCTGCACTGAAATCACATATTTTTGTCACTGACAAGGTATGTTCAAGTAAACCACCCACATAATTGTGGTGCCAGGATTTCGCTGCTGGACTTTGTGCAAATTTTGTAAACAGCTCTTTATCTTCAAATACTGACTTTAGCAGCATCGATAAATGTGGATCTTTCACACTGTCAATAAAGGAAAATATTTGTTCAGCCATCAAATCTACATTTTTATTGGTTTTGGGAACATAGTCCATCAAATCAAATTCATTTTCTTCTGCTTTTCGGATTTTGGTGATATTGAGTTGAATCTGATCCTTGTAACTAATCACCATGGCTTCAATTTTACAGACATCACCCTCATTGAACAGCTCAACCATACTCAGGGCATTATTCCATATATTGCCTACCACAGGGCCTGTTTTATCCATAAATTGAATTCTGACAAAATAATCTTTTTTGCCTTCTCTTAATTCTTTCTGTGTAACCAGTAAAAAGCTGACAATTTTCTGATTAACAAATTGATAAAAATCCTGTACATAGATCTTTACATTATTTTCCATTTTATTGATCCTTTCAAAAAAAAAAGCAATAACTTAGCTCATTTATTCTGTTTGATTTAGTTAACTTATTGGAATGGGAGGACATAGATTGGGTTAGTGTATATCCAGCCATAACGATAACGAGAAATTTCTAACCGATAGAATCCGGCTTCATTGATTTTGAAAAAGCCATTTTTTTGATGATGATGATCTATCCGTTTCCCATTATAATAAAGATATACATCGCTCACCATGGACAGATTATAATAAAATTTCATTTCTGAACTTAAGACAATTTCATCTCCAAAAATGGCTGTTATTCCTTCTCCATTATCAATTGCTGCATAAAAATTCCATGGTTTTCCAAGCAGATAATTGCAAATATAGGAATGGCCTTTCTGAAGTGCGTTAAGCACATTTTTTTCTGTAAATGGCATATCCTCCGGCAACAACACATTGGTCCTGAGGGCTTTAAATAAGGATTTAAATGATAATACTCTAAAGGTAAAAGGTCCCCATTTTCGTAAAATATCATGCGCATCGGTCGAAGCGATTGCTGATTTTCTTTGATTGGAAAGATTCAGATTATCCCAAAATTTTAAGTTCTTTCTTAGGGGTTTACGAATGTACAAACCAGGAAAAAAAACACATAAAAGCCCATTTAATAATGGTTTAACCTTACCAAGCCAGCTTGAACTGTAATTCCAGATTTCGACTCCATTAAAGTCCGTTAGATTTCTATCAAGCCATTCATATTTTCGAAACTGCTGACTAATTCTTCTTTCATTAGGATGTGCTGCGAATGTAACTGCTTCTGTTCGGGCATAATAGCGGATATAATTAATTGCTTCTGTATTGCTCACGATCTTGTCATGATTAAACACTAACAAATGGTGATTGTCTTCATTGTCATTGACTTCAACCCCAACAATCAGCAATATTTTTTTTAATGCACGTTCATAATAAGAATCTTTTAACACGTCTTTGTTATTGTGATCATTTATGGTTAGATAATCCAGTTTATGATGTTGGGCTGTCTGAACGATTTCTTTAAGCTCTATCCGACCATCTTTTGAGTATTTACTGTGATTGTGTATGGCTCCGGTATATTCATTGACAGTTCTGGATAAGATGATTTTCTTTTGCATGCGAACCTTTATTCTTTTATTTTAAAAGCATTACTTTTTTGATTTTATGTTGGCCATTTGGATAACTCATTTTTAAAAAGTAAATGCCACTGCTGACTTGCTTGTGTTGTTGATCTGTGTAATCCCAGTGATAAACCGAATTAAGTCCCTGTGTAATTTGATTTATCTTCTGTCCTTTAATGTTAAATATTTCTATTTTTGAAACATATTCCGATTTGATACTTAACTGGTTTTTTGGATTGGCAGGATTTGGCCATACTTCAATATCTGGCGCATTCAGGCTTACGTGTTGATTGCTAGTACTGATATCCAGTTCCGGCAATGCAATGAGGTGATTGAATAAAATCTCCTGATTTGATTTTTTGATAACTTGAATTACCAGTGATGCATCATTGATATGATTACCTTCATATAGCATAATTTTATCAAATGCAATACTAAAATCAGCACTCTGTTCTGAAGCGTAATTACTTGTAAGAGTTACTCCTGTCTTAATATTAGTGAGATAATTACTCACTGAAATGCAGTGTTTCTCATTAAAATGATAAGGTTGCACAATAAAAGCCTGGATCATACAATCGCTTAAATAATTACTAAAAAGTCTCGTCTCTTCATTTTTTAGTATAAAATTAACGGTTAATGAACCTGCCAGGGTATCTATATCAGCGCGTTCGAGTTTTAAAAATGTCTTTTTACGGCTTACTTCGTTCAAAATTAACTCAAGCTGACTGTGGTAAGTATTGGAATTAAAACCGTTAATTTTTTGATTGCCTTGAATGATTGTATTTGGAAATGCATAATTTTGATACCAGGCATTTTTCTCTGAAAATATCAGTTGAAAGTAATCATCTGAATAATCAGGAAAATAATCGAGTCTCAGAATACCCTCATGAATCAAATCATTTTGCGCTGTCCAAAGTTGATTAGAGCTGTTTTTATCAGATTGTAGAAAGTTCTCCAGCGTGATAAAGGCCAAAGTATCGCTAAATACGTTATATATTTGAGAATAGCTGTTATTTCCTAACATCTCATTTTCCATTTGATCGCATATCACATTTGCCTGAAACTGGTATTGATTGGGAGTTGATAAAAGTGTTACCGGTTCAAAAAGCGTTAAATCGACGGTAAGTGTATCAAATGCAGCAATTTCATTGCCGATATAGACTGAATCACGGCCTGCCAGCTCATTATTCGGATTGTTATATTCAAATATCACATAAGGATTAAATACTGGATTTTTACTATTATTTGCGATTCGAATGATCGGTCGCACAGATTCTCCGGGCACTAATTCTCTGTCAAAACCAAAATCAGATAAAACAAGATCTGTCATACCGGATTGCAACTGTCCTTTAACGGAAATGAGCAATTCTGATTTAAATCCATTATTAGCAAAATTATAATAAGCTTGCCCAGATTTATAATAGCTGTTTTTTCCACTTCCTTCTGAGGCACACACATAATTCTGAGCATTTACATTATTCGAAGTAATATCATCAAAAATGACCCAAAATTGACTGAGTTCTACCGGATTGACCGGAATTTCATTCCAACCCTCTGTTAAAGCACTAGTCCTTTCCTGGATGACACTTCCTGGTTGACCGTTAACGTTATCATACAAGTATATTTTTGCGCTGACTCGGTTTTGCCAGGAATATAGATAAATACTTTCCACCTGGCATTTTAAAGTATCTATTCCGGCATACCATTTTGTAAAATCATAAAATACAGCCCACGAATCTGTTCCGTAAAACAATCTGTCAACCGATGAATTATGATATGAAAACAATGTATTTTTGTCATCATTTTGATATGGATTTATCCGCTTTTCTTTAGGATTATCTATGGATATATAATCGATGGCAAAAAGCTTTGCTGTTATGATTATCACGATAATTATGAACATATATCTATTTTTCATGAATTCTCCATTTTTTGATATAAAAACACGTTATGACTTATCATAAACTTTACTGTTTTGATTTTTGAACAAATTATTTTTAAACTCAGAAAATGTAAAGTAAAATTAAAAAATAAAAAATCGGCAAACATTATGTTTACCGATCAAATTTTAAAAACTGCTAATGAAGTCTTATGCTTTGTTTGAAATCGTTTTTTGGCAGGTTTTACAAACTTTGACTGTACTTTCTTCGATTTTGCTTTCAAAAATCACTTTGATGCCTGTTCTTTTACAAACTGGACATTCACCTCTACCATGATTCGCAACATTTTTTAAGCCTTTTCCACGATTATTCTTTGACATTTTATAGCTCCTTAAAAATATTTTTTTTACTATTTTTGTCAAATTATTTTATTAGCCTGATTAGGTCAAGTAATTTCTTATTTATCATGATCTTTATCAGATAATCCAGAATGTATTTTCACCTGTTTCTTCGCCTCATTCAAGTAAAATCGATGCGTATTGATGACTTTATTTTGATAAATCACATGATATAATTGTTTGTTAGGATTTCTTTGCAGGGGATTTGAAAGCACTCTTTTGATGATATATCCCTCCCATACATACGCTGAAACACCAAATATATCTTTGATCACATGATATTTCATGAGGCATTCTCTTTTTTTAACTCTTCATGCTGATCAAAATAAGTCTGACAGTCACTGTCAAATGCTTGCAGAAAAGCTACAAGCGAGACGCTTGTAGTACGGCTAAAGGAGAAAAACAATGACTGAAATTTACAAGCTTTTACTGGATTATACGATCTGGCCTATTTTACTGCCATTTCTCTGTTAACTTTGGAAAGACCAATCCAAAATATAAAGTGCTTTAATTATTGTCAATAGTAATTGTCTATGCTCAAAAAGGGGGTTTGCTGATAGCTCTATATGTTTCATGGAGATGTTTAATATGATAGTTTCATATAATTGGTACATCTATTGTTTGATACGGAAACAAATGCTCCGGATATTCCACTTTACATAGATAGAGTCCTTGAGCAGGTGCAGTAAAGAAGTTTTTCTGTTCGTGTTTCTTTGCCTCTATCCACTGACTGACAATCTCAGAAGGGTGATTTTTGTGAGAAATAGCTACCAATGCTCCGACTATTCTTCTCACCATATTATGTAAAAACCGGTTGGCTGAGATTTTTAAAACCCAATGCCTGTCTGTTTCTTCAAAAGATAAATGGCTTATGTTACATACATGATTTTTTACTTCAGGATTCGGTTTACAAAAAGAAGTAAAATCATGTTCTCCCAAAAAATAGGGAATGGTTTCGACAATCTTTTCTGTACGGATTTTATATTTCCATAAATCGGCCTGATACTGCCTAACAAATGGATTACTGTCTTTGCTGATTAAATATGTATATGATCGTTTTTCTGCAGAATACCTGGCATGAAACTCATCGCAGACCTCCCAGGCTTTGATCACCTGAATACTATGAGGCAATTTACTCTTTACAGCCAGTCTGATCTGCTCCATATTCATATTCAAATTAAAGTCAAAATGAGCCATCTGACAGGTTGCATGAACGCCTGAATCGGTTCTGCCAGAGCCGGTAACAAGCGTCAATTCTTTAAAAATTTCTGATAAACCCTGTTCTACTAATTCCTGAACAGTAGGTGAAATATATTGTTTTTGCCAACCATAGAAGACTGATCCATCGTAGGCAATTTGAATCGCAATACGTCTTTTATTCATTTATTATCCTAATTTATAATGATATCGCTAAAATATAAGTAACAAACTGGTATGCAAGCAATAAATTAGCAGAAGTGAGTATTTCACTTTTATGTGTTTGCGTATTTTTGATCACTCTACTTACCTGTTTTTCTATCAGAGAAAGTTTAGCGAAACCTTCTTCTAACGTTATAACTAGTACGTTAATATAATTCTGTAACTGAAATTTCTCTTTTTTTATCCGGGCAATATGCTTGTCCCATATATGGCTAAGTACTGACATAGATGAAGTTAAAGCAGTAATAAAATAAAAAACCTCATACAAAACAACATATTTACGCAAAAAACGTAAGTCATTAATGCTATGATGAAGGTTACTTGTTTTTGTCAGATATACCGATAGCTGCAATAAATACATAATTCTCAGTAAAAAACTGATTTGTAGGCTAAAATCAATATCGATAATCAGCGCAAATATCAAGTATGACATCACAAAAGAACTGGCTTTGTTTAATGTATAAAGCCATGCTTTGAACAATGTCAGATCAAATAAAAAAAACAACAGATTACATCCGAGAAGTATCATGACGACTTTATCTTTAATCACAAACGCATAGAATAAGCCCATCAGTATAAATATAAATTTTAAAACCGTATGTTGTTGCTGTAATAAGCTAAATTTCATAAGGATTATAACGGTTATATCTTTTGAGAATCATGCAATAGTGTTTTTGTTCATTACTTATGATTGGTTGTAAATAACCTTCCAGAGTTTCTTCTGTTGGTTTAGAGTCATTTTCTGGTTCAATAATAATCGGCATCATCTCTTTCATTTGATCTTTGAAATTTAGAGAATCAGAAGAAACAGCATTTAATGAGTCAACCTGAACACTATCTTTTAAGGCTTCAGCCTTCAATTTTTCATATTTTTCAATATCAAGAACAGCTGGTAGTACATCGATTAGCTTAAAACTACCCTTATCATAGAAAGAATTTATAAATTGTGCATATTCTGACTGAGGTGATTTGAGAAGCACTTTATCAAGATAAGGTTTTGCCTTAACTGAATCTTGTAAGTCAATATAGTAAGTTATACCCAAAGTAAAGTTTGATTTTAAACCCCACTGACTATCATCATCAGCGATGTCATCCAGAATTTGTATTGCAGTTTGCAAAGAATCAGAAATGATACTCATCGCTTTGTCATACTGATTGCTAATTACTTTTTCATCTACTGTTAAAAAATCAACCTGTTCTCCGGCAAGATAATTTTGTAAGGCAATCGTATATCTGTTATCTGCGTAGTTTGTATTGAGATAATTCACAATCTCCAGTACCTTCGTCTGATCATTTTTTAAATGATCATAAATTACTGCCTGAATGAAATAGGTATAAGGGATATATTGCTCATCATACTGTTTTATATCCTGTTCATATCGTTCAAGATTTTGCTGGATATTTGTAGTTAAAGAGTCTTGAAACACCACTTTTAGAGAGTCATTAACAATATGATCCCATTTAAGCGTATCATTAAAGGTCATATTATAATCAGTGAACAAGGAATCAAAAGAGATATGTGTATTTTGGCTGAAAAATTGACTCTTTTGAAGATATATATCTTTCAGTTCAATCAGTTTATTTTTTTGGATGGGTATTTTCTCATAAATTGCAAGCGCAGAATCAGGCTGATCAAGCTCATACATAAAGTATTCAGCAAGTTTTAGCTGTTCATTGATCAAATCATCCAGTGCCAGTTCACGGTTTGGTCTTTGTAGCTGAATAATCTGAGATGCGATAGCACTTCTGATCACTGCTTTCTCTATTAATGGAGAAGTGTTCATTTCAGTTTTGACTCGGTTATAGTAAGAAATTGCATCTTCATACTTATAGAGTTTTGAAAAATTTGTTTCGGCAATAAAGAAAACGGCTTCGGCTGAGTATAAAGTTCTGGGATTAACCCTGATGACTTCTTCAAGTTCTTTCAACCCTTTTTCATAATTTCCTTTTTCAATTAAAACACGTGCATTCAGAATACTAATTTTTGGTATTTCACTCTCTCTAAATTCTGATTTTGTTAGTTTTTTAATTGTTTTTTGAGCATCATCATATTGTTTTAAATTGAACTGATTATATGCAATGTAATATTGTGCAGATAACTTGATTGATCTATCAATTCTTGAGCTGTTTAAATCCGTAAATACTTTAAGTGAACCTTTGTAATCCTCATTATCAAATAGAGTTTTACCCAATAGATAAAAAGCATTAGGGTATTCATCGCTATCAGAGTATTTTTCAGTAATCATTCTCAGATAAAACTGAGCATCTATATAATTCTTTTCACGAATGTAATAATCTGAAATAAGTACTAAAGCCTTTGGATGCTGTTCTTTAAATTCAGCTCGTTGAATAAACTCTTGGAGCATTTTAAAAGCATCTGCTTTTTTATTCAAATCATAGTTAATCTTAGCAATCAGTATATGCGCTTCAGGGATAAAAGGACTATCAGGATAGAATTTTAATAAATCATCGGCTTTTTCCAATGCCTGTATTTCATTATTTCCTCTGAAATACAATGCTTTTGCCAGCAAAAACAAAGCATCATCAGCCCATTTGCTATCTTTATAGTCTGTGAGTATTACGCCACACTTTTTAATCACTTTATTATATTCTTCAATAGCGGCAGAAGAGGGCTTATTACGATTGGTAAGCGGTTTTTTCTGCGCAGATTCAAAATACTGCTTAGCGTTGTAAAAAGTATTATAATAGGCACAAGAAGATAATAATAATATGATTAAAACAAACAAAGATAACTTAAAGGCTTTTAGGCAAGCATTCTTAAGGAAATAAGATTGATTCGACATCCAAACTCCTGTGTTGATTGATACTAATAGAACATAAAAAAGGGCACCTTATTACAAATAAGGCACCCTAATCTATCATTTATTTTAAATTGATATATTGAGATACGATTTCAAGTACTTTTCCAGATTCAACAAAACTTTTTGAATTTTCAATGTCAGGATAGATGATTCTGTCTTTTTCGATGATTGCTACAAGCTTTCTGAATTCATTTTTTAAAGCCAGTAAAGGTTCAGAAGTCGCATAATCTCTGCTTTCCAGAGCCTGGCAGGCAGCCATCAGTTCGATACCAAGAACATAAGTTGTATTACTAAGAATGGTTCTTGCCTTGACAGCGCCAATGGTACCCATACTCACGTGATCTTCCTGATTGGCTGAAGTCGGGATTGAATCAACAGATGCCGGATGGGCAAGTACTTTATTTTCAGAGATTAAGGATGCTGAAGTCAACTGTGCAATCATGAAACCGGAATCAATACCAGGTCTTGGTGCTAAAAAGGCATTTAGCCCTCTGTTTAAAGCAGGGTTAAACATTTGTTCCTGTCTTCTTTCTGAAATATTACCCAATTCTGAAACAGTAAAACCGAGTATATCAGCAGAGAACGCAACAGGTTCGCCATGGAAATTACCACCGGATAAAACTTTATCATCATCTGGGAAAATCAATGGATTGTCGGTTGCCGAGTTTATCTCCACTTCAAGTGTCTGTCTGACAAAAGCCAGAGAATCTCTGACAGCACCATTGACCTGAGGAGTACAACGTAAACTGTATGCATCCTGAACATTCTTACAATCAATGTGAGATCTTCTGAGTGGACTGTCTTTTAGTAATTCGTGCATATTGTAAGCAGAACACATCTGACCATGATGTGGTCTGACCTTGTGAACCAGTTCATCATAAGCGGCAGGTGTACCAGTTAGTGCATCAACACTCATTGCAGCGATGATATCGGCACTTTTAGCCAATCTTTCCGCCTTGATGATATTAATTGCCATGATACCTGTCATTACCTGGGTACCGTTGTTTAGTGCCAGACCTTCTTTTGCAGCCAAAACAACCGGTTTGATACCCGCTTTTTCCATCGCTAAAGCACCATCAATAATTTCTCCCTGATATTCCGCTTTACCATGACCCAGTAAAACCAGTGCCAGATGAGATAAGGGTGCTAAATCACCGCTTGCGCCTACTGACCCTTTTTCAGGGATACAAGGATGAATCCCTGCATTCAGCATATCAATCAAAGCCTGTAATGTAGAAAGTCTGATTCCAGAATTACCTTTAGCCAGTACATTGGCTCTCAATAAATGAATGGCTCTGGTTTCTTCGATTGATAAATAGTTACCAACTGCTGTTGCATGACTTAAAATCAGATTGGTCTGTAATTCTTCTATATCTTCTTTTGCAATTGAAATCGTGGCAAACTTACCGAATCCAGTAGTTAAGCCATACACAATTTTACCTTCGTTTATGACCTTTTCGACATAATCACGGCATTTATTCACTTTTTCTATTGCTTCATCGGTTAACTGAACCTTGCATCTGTTAAAAGCAACTTCATAAACCTGCTCCAGGGTCAATGAGTTACCGTCAATATAAATGGTTTTTTCCATTTTCTCTCCTGTTTTATGTGTTTTTTTCATTTATTTATGAAAGCGTATATTTGTCAAACGGCTTTTTACTTAATTCTTTCCAAAATCAGTTTGATGATTTTCTCTGCTGCATTTCCATCCCCAAATGCCTGTAAATTGCTTTGCTCACCGCATGTTTCGTTGATCGCACGGATGATTTTCTCTGTATCAGTACCACAAAGAATATTCCAGTTATGATCAAGCGTTTCTATCCATTCAGTTTCATTTCTCAGGGTAATACATGGTTTTTGCAAGAAATAAGCTTCTTTTTGTACCCCACCTGAATCAGTAATCATCTTCTCTGTATGTAACAGTAAAGTCAGCATATCCATGTAACCGACCGGTTCAATGATTTTCAGATTATCAGGTATTTCAATCTCAAGATTTTTCAAAATATGCTTTGTTCTGGGATGTAAAGGTAGAATAACAGTTTTATTCATTAAACTGATGGCTTTAAATATAGATCTCAGGTGATTCGGATTATCTGTATTTTCTGCTCTGTGTATTGTACAAAGATAATAGTCAGCAATATCTTGAATCACTTTCGGTTTATCATTTTTTAAAATCTTGGATTTATAATATATTACAGAGTCATACATCACATCTCCGGTAAACCAGGTAAATGCTTCCCTGCCTTCTTTTTGTAGTTGAACGACTGCATTTTGGGTAGGTGCTAACAACATATCAGAAACCGCATCAGTAACAATTCGATTGATTTCTTCTGGCATTGCGCGGTTAAATGATCTAAGTCCTGCTTCTACATGTGCAACCGGGATATGTATCTTGACAGCAGCCAGCGTACCGGCAATCGTTGAATTAGTATCTCCGTAAACTAAAACACAATCTGGTTTTTCATCCATCAGAATCTGTTCGATCTGACTGATCATTTTAGCTGTCTGAGCGCCATGTTGCCCCGATCCAACATTGAGGTTGTATTTTGGTTCTGGTATATTCAATTCTTCAAAAAATATCTCATTGATGTTCTTATCATAATGTTGCCCTGTATGTAAGATGATTTCTTCAATCTCTGGGTAGTCTTTTATCTTTCTGCTGACGGTTGCAGCCTTTATAAACTGAGGTCTTGCTCCAATAATAGTGATAAGTTTCATAATTTATCCTATAACTTATTTAATTTTTAAACAATCAGATGATATCTCTAAACAAACGGACAACTCTCTCTGCCGTTTTTCCATCCCAAAATTCAGGTATTCTGCCTTGTTTCGTTTTTCCATTAATAATTTCAAATGCTTTTTTGACAATTTCATTTGTTTTCAGTTCAACCAATTGATTCGTGCCTTCTGTGATCGTAATCGGTCTTTCAGTATTTTCTCTGAGAGTCAGACATGGAATGCCAAAATAAGTCGTTTCTTCCTGAATACCACCCGAATCAGTCAAAATAAACTTCGCATTCATCTGTAGATGCATAAAGTCATAATATCCAATCGGTTCTGTAAATATCAGGTTTTTCATTCGTTTAATCTGAGCTTGAAATCCAAATATCTCTATATTTTTAAGAGTTCTAGGATGAATTGGAAAAATCAATTTCAGTTTTTCAGATATTGTTTCAAAAGCATCTAAAATCACTTTCAAACCTTCAGGCGTATCCACATTAGAGGGTCTGTGCAAAGTAATGAGACAATAGTTTTCTCTCTGTATATCAGCTTGATGTTTTTGATTGAGTTGCTTTAAAATGTCCGATGATTCGGCTTTGCATTTTTGTTCAACGAGTGAGTCAATCATGATGTTGCCAACAAATTTAATCTTCTCCTCAGAAACACCTTCATTTTGTAAGTGCATATTTCCGTCTAGTGATGGGGTCAGTAATAAATCAGAGATCGCATCAGTCGCCAAACGGTTGATTTCTTCAGGCATAGAACGATCCAAGCTTCTCAATCCGGCTTCTAAATGAGCCACTTTTATATGAAGTTTCACAGCATCCAGAGCACAGGCTAAGGTACTGTTTACATCACCTGCAACGACTATCCAATCGGGTTTATCTTCCAATAATACAGATTCATAAGATTCCATAATTCTAGCAGTCTGAACGCCATGGCTACCCGAGCCAACCCCTAAATATACGTCTGGTTCTGGCATATTTAATTCTGTAAAAAAGACTTTTGACATTCGTTCATCATAGTGCTGGCCTGTATGTATTAACCTTACTGTAAACTGATTTGGATACTTTTTAAATTCTCTATACAGTGGGGCGATTTTCATAAAATTTGGTCTGGCCCCAACAATTAGATGTATCTTCATATTCTCTCCTAAAACCATTTTATATATACACGTAATTAGTCAAGCATTATTCTTGCAATCAACTTACAGTTTACAGTGTGATTATACTAAAGTCTAAATGCATATAATACAGAATTTTATTTTTATTTTTATTTTTTTCTTAACAAATTTACTGTCTTGATTTATTATAAAATGATTTTTATTAAGTTCGGAGGAGAAAATGAAAAAAGTATTACTGACTCTGATCGTAATAGCGATCGCAAGCGCACTAATGGCAATGCCATTACCAGGGAAAGAAGAAGCATTGAAAATCTTTAAGCAAATCAACAGTTTCAAAATCAATGCTGAGAACACACGTCTGCAAAACCCAATGTGTATTTATGAAGACAACATGGACAACAATGAATGGGCTTATGTAGGAAAATATGTTTATGAATATGAAAACAATCAAGTTGCTAATGTCGTTTACAACAGATTAGGCCAGATTGAAGAAGAGACTGTATTGATTCCTTTCATGAGATATCATTATACTTACAGTAATGGAAAAATATCAATTATCAGTATGGAAATGAATGCTAACATGATGGATCCTGAAGGAGAACCTTTGTGGATCGCTTTAATGTCAATGTACTATCAGTATAACAATCAAAATCATTTGACAATGATGTATATGGCTGCAACAGACATGGAAACTGGAGAAATGATCATTGGTTCAAGAGTACATTTTGTCTATGAAAACAATCGTGTTCATTCAGTGGTTAACTTTGAAATTGATGAAGAAACTGAAGAAGTAATGTATGATAAGAGTGTTGTTGAATATGATGCCAATGGCAGAGCGATTCAAATGATTGCTTACTCATCACCAGACTCTTCCAGTTGGACTCAGTATGAAAAAACTGTGATGACTTACGATCCAACAGATACCTCTAATTATGATACATTCCAAAATATTGTTGATAACTCAAACTATATGCAAATCGGTTTTAACTACAATTTTGGCACAGCAAGAGTTAACAATGAAATGACATATTCCTGAAATGGTAGTGAATGGGAAAATCTTGGAAAAGAATTATACGCTTATGACACAAACTGGAATATCACATTAAATCAAGAACAAGAATGGATCAATAACGATTGGCAGACATTCTCTGAAGTTCAGCTTGCTTATGTTAATGCGCAACAAATGGATTATCAGATTCATAAAGAATTAAATAATGATATACTTCAAGAGTATATCAGATACCGTTACAACTACACGACTGCAAACGATAACCAGGTAATAGCACCTTCTACAATATCTATCAGTGCTTATCCAAATCCATTCAACGGCAATACCAATATTACTGTAAAGTCAAATGATAAACAAGTAAAGGTTCAGCTTTACAACATCAAAGGCCGTTTAATTGCTGAAGAAAATATGAATTTAAACAGATCAAACAATGTCAATTTCAATACTGAGCATCTGAGCTCCGGTATTTACTTTGTAAAAGTCAAATCAGCTACTGAATCAAAAACCTGTAAAATCATGAAAATCAAATAATTAGTCACAAATCTACATTTGTCCTGCCTCGGCAGGACTTTTTTATTTCCAAAAAGTTTTACAATAATGATTGTTAATCAACGTAACAGCCCGTATCAGTTTTAAAAAAATCTCTATTTATCTTACTTTCCATCACCTTGTTTCGCCTTATCATTTTCAAGCTTTCTAAATTGTATAAAGACTAAGACCAGATAATTCTCTACTGTTTTTAACAGGATAGATAAGATTTTAATATGATTTTTAATTTGCTTTTATATGTTTTTAATATATTTTATTAAAAAGAGAGGTTAAGAATGATTATCAAATTCAACAAGACAGTTAAACATGATTACCCCAAAAAGATACAAGATACCCACCTTGCCTGGTATAGAAACGGAAAGATTTGTATTATAAGAAAATACAATGACTACACACTACAGATGCAGAATTTGTATATCAAAGAAATGAATCAAATCATACATAGACTATGGTCTGAACTTAGTATGAGTTCTAAAAGAGATCTCCAAAAATATGCTAACCAATATAAAAAAAGATATCCATCACTCAGAAAGAGAGGAAATAATGCTTACAGCATTTTTTTAATGATTTGCCACTCTATCATAAGAAAATTTAGTCTTAATTCACTATCTTATTTAAAGTTAGAACAAACAATTTCAGATATTCTTTCTTTATCATCGATTCATTCTCTTATCTTGCAGGGGATTATTAGAGCTGTAAAGAATGCCTATCAGTTAAATCAAACGATTATCAAAAAAGAAATTTCTAATCAAAACATCACTATTTTAGTAAATCATTCAGAAACTATCATTCAAAAACCCACATACATTGTTAGTACTTTTAATCCTTACGCTCTCATTGAAGGAAGAGGAGGTTAAAAAATGACTAACATGAAAATAAAAAAACTGATTTTATGAAAAAAAGGGGAGTATAAGGTTTTAAATGATGATTTTTAACAATAAGTTTAAAAAATGAGATAAAAGGCTTGACATAAAGAAATACTCTAAGATAATTTGTAAAAAAGTCTAAGGATGAAGATGAGTTTTGCTAATAAAGATAATACACTGGTAATTGTACCAATTTACAATTCAATGGAACATCTCGATCAACTGTTCAGAGAGATTAGTAGCTATATTCCTTTAAATCAAATAATTGCAGTTGATGACGGATCAAGTGATCAGTCTTCTGCCTTATGTGAGAATGCAGGCGTAAGACTAATCAGTTTTAAAAAGAACAAAGGAAAAGGAGCCGCATTAAAAGCCGGTTTTGAATATGCGATACAAAATGCTTTTGAGTTTGCATTTACGATAGACAGTGATTTACAGCATTCACCTCACAGTATTCCCAGATTTTTTAGAAAGCAAAATTATACGATGGCTGATTTACTCATCGGCAAAAGAGACTTTTCCTTCAGAAAAATGCCTTTTATGAGAATTTTGTCAAATAGTATTACATCAGCAATAGTAAGTCTAATTTCTGGTCAGAAAGTTTATGATTCACAATGTGGATACAGATTATATCGTTTAGATAAATTGCGAAATCTTCATATTCATTCTGACAGATACCAGTATGAGACTGAAATCATATTAAAAATGAGTAATCATCTTTGTAAGATTGACTATGTCAGTATTGCTACGATTTATAATGGTGAAGTCAGTTATATCAGATCATTCAGAGATATAATGAACTTCATAAAAGTCATATTTAGACATATTTAGGAGAATAAATGAATATATTATTAAGTAATGATGATGGAATCGAAGGCAAAGGAATTCAAGTTTTAGCTGAAGTACTTGAAAAAAACGGGCATAATGTTTATGTGGTGGCCCCCTTATACGAAAGGAGTGCTGCATCCCACTCAATCACAATTCGTGAGCCTTTACGGGTAAAACAAATCAGTGAAAAAAGCTGGGCTGTCTCAGGTACACCTGTTGATTGCGTTCTGGTAGCTTTTGAACATATACTTAAAGATAAAAAAATTGATTTAGTTATTTCAGGAATCAATGCCGGACAGAACATTGGTGATGATGTCTTATATTCTGGTACAGTAGGCGTGGCGATCGAAGCAATGTGTTTGGGATACAAAGCGATAGCTATTTCAATTACCAGTTACGAAAATCAGATATTTGAAACAGCCGCAAACATACTAGAAAAGCTAATTGCTTCAGATATTTCAAAACTGATTGGATATCGCCAGATTATCAATATCAACATACCAAACCTACCAATCGAGAAAATCAAAGGATATAAAGTATGTAAAACGGGATTCAGACGTTACCAGAATATTATACATTGTCATAAAGATCATCGTAATCGTGAAATCTTCTGGATTGGTGGTGACACACCTGTTTGGGATCATTTCCATGAAAATGTGGATGGCGCTGCCATTGAAGATCATTATGTTTCAGTTTCACCTCTGAAAATAGACTTGAATGATTATGAACAACATGATATATATCAGGATTTTTTTGAACAAAATCATGATCATTTGAAATTAAATAATTAAAAGGTAAGAGTACAATGAGATTTGAAGATCAACGTAAAATCATGATAGAAAAGAACTTAATTTCTAGAGGGATAAATGATAAAGCGCTTTTAAAAGCTTTTGATAAAGTGCCAAGAGAAAATTTTGTACCAGATGAATGGAGACAATATGCATATCAGGATCATCCCCTTCAAATTGCTTGTAAGCAAACAATATCCCAACCCTTTATTATTGCATATATGATGCAGCTACTTGAGATTAAGTCGGATGATATCGTACTTGAGATTGGAACGGGCTCTGGTTATCAAACAGCTCTCTTAGCTGAACTAAGTAAAGAAGTCTATACAGTAGAACGATTTTCAGAATTGTCAATGAGTGCCAGAAAAGTATTAAGAAGTTTAAACTATACCAATATCTTTTACCGGATTGGAGATGGAACAAAAGGATGGGATAAAGCGATTCCAGTTCAAACAGAATTTGATAAAATTGTAGTATGTGCCGGATCACCGGATATTCCTGTCAGTTTAATAAATCAGTTAAGGCTGGAAGGACGTTTAGTTATCCCTGTAGGAAATACAACCGAACAAAAAGTGATTTTACTTATTAAACACGAACATGAAAATGAAATAATAGAACTGGCACCCTGTACGTTTGTACCACTTATCGGTCAGGAAGGCTGGAGTGCTTAGGAGTCATCATGCTGAATTGTTTTAAAAACCTTTTTAAGAATAAGACAGATATCAGTCAGCTGTCTGGCATGATTTTATTGAAAGATCTCAACAAGCTTGAGCTGTTAAACCTCTCTAAATATATGATTGAAAGACATTTTAAAAGTGGAGAGATGATTTACAAAGAAAATTATCCACATGTTGTTCTTTACTTTATTATATCTGGAAAAATTGAAATATTCATTGATCAAAATGATAATAAATTTGTTTATACAACTTTATCTGAAAACCATCATTTTGGTGAAGTGGGTATGTTTAATGAAAGTACCCGCATCACATCTGCGAAAGCCATCACTGATTGTACCTTATATGCCATTTCCAAATATGATTTTGTAAAATTTATCAGTAAATACCCAGGTACCGGCATCAAGTTATTGTTTAAACTAGCCGAGAGTATTTCAAGTGAATTGTTTAAATGGATAAAAAATGAATTTGACCCAAGTTAATTTAATGAAAATTGGTTTTATTTTACTCTGTCTGCTGATAGGAGGAGTTGCTTTTTATCTTTACAAAAGCATATTTTCATATTTTATTTTATCATTGATTTTTGTATACTTTGCAAATCCTGTTGTAACTGTATTTGAAAATCTGGGGATCAGAAGATCATTTTCAATTCTGCTCTTTTATTTGCTATTGTTCTCATCAATATTCTTTATCATATACTTTTTATTACCTCTGATGCTCAGGCAGGGCTCTACTATCACTTCAGCGTTTAATGAATTTATCAGTCTTTCTCCTGATAATCTGAATGAACTGCCCTTTGTCAAAAACATTGAAGGGGTTATGCAGCCATTGATAAAATGGTTTCCATTTATTGAGCTCGATAAGCTAACTGTTAATCTTCAATTTATTATTTCTCAAACAGTTAAAAAGCTCCCTAATTATATTTTACTTTATTCTAAAGATATTGCAAGTTTTTTTTCCTATTTTGTGATTGTACCCGTAATGAGTTTTTTTATATTAAGAGATGTTCAGTTTTTTAAAAAAGAGATCTTTAAACTCATTCCTAACAGGTACTTTGAAATCAGTATTATATTGATCAATCAAGTAAATAGCAGTATTATAACATACTTAAAAACACTTTTGATTGAAGTGTCAATAGTTGGGGGCATGACGGCTTTGGTTCTAACTCTGATTGGTGTTAAATTTGGCATTTTAATCGGCTTAATCGCTGGTTTATTCAACATTATTCCTTATCTGGGTCCTTTCTCAGCAGCATTATTCGCAAGCTTATCGGTTCTGTTAACAGGGAGGCCAATTTCTATGGTTGTATATACGATTTTAGGAATGTGGGCAGTCCAGATAATTGACAACAATATTGTTTTTCCAATGGTAATGTCCAAAGGTATAGAAATCCATCCGCTTTATGTATTTCTGACAGCGATTGCAGGTGGACTGACATTTGGTTTTATTGGAATGTTGTTGGCTTTACCCTTGCTTTATCTGGTAAGTGGTATCATTCAGGTATTGTATAAAAATCTAAAGGATTTTGATATTATATAGTTTATGACCTTTTAGGTTATTGAAAATAAGGGGTTGTTATGAAATTATTAGACAAATGCGCTTCCTTTCAGGAAGCCCGAAAAATCGAAAAAATGGGATATTATCCATATTTCAGGGTTATTTCTACTGAACAGGATACAGAAGTTCTTGTAAATGGTCAAAAAATGCTGATGATGGGGTCTAATAGCTATTTAGGCTTAACCACTCATCCCAAAGTGAAAGAAGCAGCAAAAAATGCCCTCGATAAATATGGTAGCGGTTGTGCCGGTTCCAGATTTTTAAATGGAACACTTGATATTCATATTGAACTGGAAAACAGGCTGGCTGAACTGACTGGCAAACAAGCAGCGCTTGTATTTGCAACCGGTTATCAGGCAAATGTAGGTTGTATCAGTGCTCTTGTATCAAAAAATGAATTCATCGTAACAGACAAACTTGACCATGCATCCATTATTGATGGTTGCAAGTTATCTTTTGGTCAAATGCTAAGATTTAACCATAATGATATGGTTTCTCTTGAAAAAACACTTTCAAAAATTGACAGTTCAAAAGCGTTAATTGTTGTCGATGGCATTTTTTCTATGGAAGGAGATATTGCAAATATTCCAGAAATTGTTAAATTGTGTGAAAAATATAATGCCAATCTGATGATAGATGAAGCTCATTCTCTTGGCGTATTGCATAAAACCGGTGCTGGTGCAGCAATGCACTTTGGATTAACAGATAAGACAGATATTATCATGGGTACTTTTAGCAAATCACTGGCTTCTGTTGGTGGTTTTATTGCAGGAGATGAAGATGTAATTCACTATCTGAAACATTTTTCCAGAGCCTTAATTTTTAGTGCTTCATTACCTCCTGCATCCGCAGCCAGTGTGCTTGCAGCTCTTGATATCATGAGAGATGAACCAGAAAGAATCGAAAAGTTATGGGAAAATACACGCTTTATGTCTGAAGGGTTTAAATCAATGGGATATGATACAGGCTCATCAACAACACCGGTGATACCACTTCATACAGGCGATATGATGACTACATTCAAGATGTGGAAACGTCTGGCAGAAGAAGGTGTATTTATTAATCCTGTTATTCCACCGGCAGTTCCGCCTTCTGATACAATGATCAGGTGTAGTTTTATGGCAACCCATACCTTGAGCCAATTAGAAAAAGCGCTTGATAAGTTTAAATTAGTCGGAAAAGAACTCAATATCATATAAGGAGAAATTATGAGTAAATATTTTAAAAACCTGGTTGGTGAAAAATGCTACCTATCCCCTCTTTCACTTGAAGATGCAGCCTTATATACTGAATGGATGAATGATTATCATGTAACCTTAAATCTGGGTGTGGGTGGTACTATTTTCAATATTGAGAAAGAAAAAAAAATTCTTGAGGGATTTCAAAACAGTAAAGACTATATTTATGCAATTGTTGACAGAGAAAGCAATAAACTAATAGGCTCAGCTGGATTACATAATGTAAACTTGATTAATGGAACTTCAGAAATTGGCATCAATATTGGAGATAAAAATTTCTGGAACAGAGGTTATGGTCAGGAAACCATGAATTTGTTAATGGATTTTGGTTTTAATATCTTAAATCTGTATTCTATCTATCTGAGTGTATTATCTTTCAACCAAAGGGCAGTTAAGCTTTATAAAAAAGTTGGATTTACAGAATGTGGATGCATGAAAGGATTTAGAAAAATCGCCAATGAACGTTATGATATAATTTACATGCAGATTTTTGCAGAAAACTTTGAAAGTCCTTATATCAAAAAAGTCATGAATGAATTGCAAACAGATAAGAGTAGTTTGACACTGAAACTGGAGCTTTGATTCATGTTAAAAAAGGTTGTAGATCAGGCTTTAGCAGTCAGAATTTTAGAAAACTCCATCAAAAATGACAAGATTGCTCAGGCTTACTTGTTTTATGGACCAGAAGGCTGTGGAAAACTTTTCACAGCTTATCTTTTTGCCATGGCTATTAACTGCTATTCGTCTGAAGACAGAGTGCCTTGTGGTACCTGTATATCCTGTCGGAAGTTTCTCCAGTTTTCACATCCTGATATTCTTTACCTCTTCCCTATCCCCAAATTCGAAATGAACAGTAGTGGAGAAATTAAAAACCAGGCAAATCAGGATGAATATCAAAAATATATCCAGGCAAAAATAAAGACACCCTGGAAAGACTACCTGTTTACAGGTAATACAGAAATCAGAATTGATCAAATCCGTATGATTCAACAAAAGCTGATCACTGCACCCTATGAGGCAGAAAAAAAGATCATCATTATTGAAAATGTGGAAAAAATGAATATCCAGGCTGCTAACGCCTTTTTAAAAACGCTTGAAGAACCATCACCCAACACGATTATCATCATGACAACCAAAACCATAAACAGCCTCTTACCCACAATACTATCCAGATGCCAAAAGATTGAGTTTCATCCGGTGAAACCTGAAAAGATAGAAATCTATCTTAGACATGTTTTTTCCCTGGAACCTGTAAAAGCAAAACTGATTTCTAAACTATCCAATTCCAATTTAGAAAAAGCAATACTTCTATCTAACGAAAATGACTTTGAAAGTATCGATAAGACATCTGATTTCTTTCAGATATTGTTGGCAAACGATGACCAGGCTTTCCTTTCATGGATGGAGGAAATGATAGTCAAATCTGGCAAAAACAGTACTTTTCTAACAGATGTAATAGACTCTTTTATACTTTTTTTAAATGATATAAAATCTTTCCAACTTTGTCAGACAGATATTATTAATATTAACCAAATCAAACTGATTTCCAAATTCTATGAAAAAAATCCTTACATTCTGGAATATCTGGATGAGATTTTCTTCTTTCTAGAAGATCTTCAGGGTGCAGTAAAAGGTCATGTCAACCCAAAACTCATCTTTGGACACATCTACAACCAATTGGGTACGTATTTTAATAACAAACAAACATAATCAAGTAATTTTTTAAGAAAATTTTTCTTATTTTAATCTGTCTTAACACATTTTTATTAAAAAAAGCTTGACTTTTGCCATTTATAATGGCATATATTTTGCTTAAAGTATTTGTACTGACTTATTGCGAAGTCAGAGGGCGAAGCTGTATCAAAGCAAAATTCTTATCAGGGAAGATAAAATGGAAAATTTTGAAAAAGAGTATCATTTAGGATTGAAATATTTCCAAGAAAACAACGTGAATGACGCAATCAAACATTGGGAAAAAGCTGCTAAACTAAATCCGGCTTCTGCAAAAATTTTCTCTATTCTGGGCAATGCATATAAAATCTTAAATGATTTTGATTCTTCAACTTACAACATAGAAAAAGCAGCTCAGTTAGATCCAGATAATTTTAGATATCTTTATAATCTGGGCCTTGTATTATTCGAACAAAAAAGATACAATGAGTCAATCTCAATACTTGAAAAAGCTTTGCTTATAGAACCAGAAAATTATGAACTGCTTAATGATCTGGGTGTTGTGTATTTCAAACTGAACCATTTAGAAAATGCAGAAAAATTTATCAAAGATGCGATTAGCTTCGATGATAAATACTATGTTGCCAAAATAAATCTTGTCACCGTCTTGCTATCATCTAAAAAATTAGATGAAGCGAGACTTTTTTTAATAGAACTTGAAAAGACCTATGGACTTGATCAAAATATTAAAGATTTAAAAAATCAGTTAGACTATATAGTAAATTATTCAGTAATACCCTCCGAAAAGATTAGAATAGAATTTTCTGATAAACTCTATGAAATTGATCCTTTTTATATGATTCAACATATAGAAGAAGAAAAAATTGAAAATATTGATTTATCAATAGTAATCCCCATCATGAACGAAATAGGCAATCTGCCTATACTTTATGATAAACTAAAAAATATTCTTGGTAACTTAAAACAAAATTACGAGATTATCTTTATTGACGATGGCAGCAGGGACGGAAGTATTGAGTATTTAAGAAACCTGTCTTTATCAGAAAAAAATGTAGTTTTAATCCAATTTAGAAGGAATTATGGCCAAACGGCAGCTTTAAGTGCAGGCTTTAAATATGCAAATGGTAATATTATTATTACTATGGATGGTGATCTTCAAAATGACCCGGAAGATATACCGGTTTTACTTGAAAAAATGGCTGAAGGATATGATTTAGTCAATGGTTGGAGAAAAGACAGACAAGATAAAGCTTTCACCAGAAAATTGCCATCGATGATAGCCAATAAAATTATTAATTATTTAATCAGTGGAACCGGAATAAAGTTGAATGACTTTGGTTGCACTTTAAAGGCTTATAAAAAAGAAATCATAAAAAATATTCATTTATATGGTGAAATGCACAGGTTTATCCCTGTTTTTGCTGCCTGGCTTGGAGTTAAAGTGGCTGAAATTCCAGTCAGACATCACCCCAGAGTACATGGGACAGCAAAATACAACCTTTCTAGGGTTTCGAGAGTTTTATTTGATTTTATAGTCGTACGATTCTTTTCCGACTACATGACCAGACCCATCCAATTTTTTGGAAAAATAGTGAAAACCTTGTTTTTATGGGGTTCCCTGTTGTTCTTAATCTTATCATTTATAAGTGTATTTACGATTTTGAGTTTTAATACGATCATCATCTTGTATGGCATATTAATCATGCTCTGTACTCAAATACTCTTTATGGGTTTACTGGGAGAGATTCTAATGAGAGTTTACTTCGAAGGACAGAATAAAGATTATTACATTGTTGAGCGTATTTTAACCAGATCCCAAGGAAGATAAAATGTGCGGTATCGCAGGTCTTGTTAGTTTAACTCCATTTGATATGAGTATTTTAAAGCGAATGACAGATTCTATGACTCATCGCGGACCAGATGATTCAGGCTATGAGCTCATACAGTCAAAGAATTTCTTTACTGGTCTGGGTCAACGTAGATTAAGTATCATTGATTTATCATCTTTTGGACATCAGCCAATGACTAATGAAGATAAAAGTATTTGGATTACGTTTAACGGAGAAATTTACAATTACCTGGAGCTCAAAGATGATCTGTTAAAAAAAGGTCATTTATTTAGATCTAACACTGATACAGAAGTAATCATTCACGGTTATGAGGAATATGGTGCTAATTTTTTAAACAAAATGAATGGGATGTTTGCTTTTGCATTATGGGATATTCAGTCTGAAAAGCTTTTTATAGCGAGGGACAGATTCGGAAAGAAACCCCTCTATTACTCGCTTATTGACAAAGGTATCATTTTTTCCTCTGAGTTAAAAGCCCTAACAATGCACCCTGAATTTATCAAACGAATAAATTATCAGTCTTTATCGTTGTACTTACAATTTGAATATACGCCTGCCCCCTACTCTATTTATGAGAATACTTTTAAACTTCCTGCTGGCCACTATCTTGAGTTTTCATCCAAAGGAATCAATATAACTAAATGGTGGGATATCAAGATATATGAAAGTAAAAAATGGAATGATTATTCTGAACAAGAACTAATCAAAATTTTGATAGATAAACTGAGTAAAGCGGTTGAAAGACGATTAATCTCAGATGTTCCTTTAGGTGTTTTCCTGAGTGGAGGAATTGATTCCAGTATTATTACAGCTCTGATGGCCGATATTGTACCGGCCTCACGAATAAAGACATTTTCTATTGGCTTTAACGAGAATAGCTTTGATGAGTCAAATTATGCGAAAACAGTTGCTGATAGATTTGGAACTGAACATCATCAGAAGATTCTATCATCAAAAGATATGCCAGACATCATTCCGACCATTACCAACCTGTTGGATGAACCTTATGCTGATGCATCCATCATACCTACTTATCTGCTTTCTGCTTTCACAAAAGAACATGTTACTGTTGCATTGGGAGGAGATGGCGGAGATGAATTATTCGCAGGATATGATCCCTTTTTAGCAGATTTTTGGGCAAATCAATATACCAAAATTCCTCCATTTATAAACAAGCATTTTATTAAAACTATTGTAGATAGACTTCCGGTTTCTGATAGCAATATGAGTCTTGATTTTAAAGCCAAAAGATTTTTAAAGTATGTTTATGATAATCCTGTTGATAGAAATCAATTATGGCTTGGCGCATTTAATAGAAAAGAGCAGAACTCTCTTTTTTCAACAAATGTACTTAATTTTTTACAGGATTTTAATCCTCTATCTGTAATAGATATACCCCATTACTCAAAATCAATAATCTCTTTATTTCACCATTATCAGAAATACTATCTGACAGACGATATTATGTTTAAAATTGACAGAGCAGGTATGATGGTATCTTTAGAAGCCAGAAGTCCTTTCCTGGATTTTGAAGTTGCTGAATTTGCCAATTCACTGCCAGCTTCTTATAAACTCAATAATCTCTGTCGTAAATATATTTTAAAAAAAGCATTCAAAAATCACCTACCGCACTCTATTTTGTATAGAGATAAGAAAGGATTCGGAATTCCTCTGACCAAATGGATTAAAGATGATTTAAAAGATGAAATCGCCTTATATTTCTCTTCTGAATTCATCCGTAATCAGGGCTTATTCAACGGAGAATATCTGCAAACAATCTTTAAAGCTCATCTTTCAGGCAAATCAGACAATCGGAAACAAATCTGGAGTATGTATATGTTTCAGAAGTGGTATGAGAATAATTTTTTATGAAAATTCTTGTATTAAACTATGAATACCCGCCAGTAGGTGGTGGAGCTGGTAGTCAGACATTATTGATCAATGAAGCACTAGCATCAATGAATAATAAAGTTTTCTTAATTACTTCACATTATCATCAGTTGCCTTATTATTCATATACCAATAATTATAGCATATTTAGAATTCCTGTGTTTAGAAAAAAAGCTGAAAAAAGCAGATTGATTGAAATGCTTTTCTACTTAATTGTATCATTTCCTTTAGCTGTTTATCTCATAGTAAAAGAAAAACCCAAAGTTATTCACGCACATTTTATTCTCCCTTGTGGTATTTTGGCTATTTTACTAAAAAAAATTTTCAGATTGAGAGTCGTTATAACAGCACATGGAGGGGATGTACCTTCTCATCAACCAGAGCAAACAAAAGATTTATTTAGATTTTTTAAACCAATTGCCCAATATGTAATTAAACATGCTGATCATATTCATGCAGTAAGCAAAGGAATAGTTAGAAAAATTAAAAATGATTTTATAGTTGAAGATAACAAAATTATGATGATACCTAATAGTATAAAGTTCAAAAGTATCAATACTCATAAGGAAGCACCTGTGAAATTTCTCTTCTTAGGACGAATTTCACCAGAAAAAAATCTAGCATTTATATTAGATTGCTTAAATGAAGTTCATGAAGATTTTGAATTTTTTATTGTTGGATCAGGAGATGTTGAGGATTTAAAATTACAGGTTTTAAAATCCAATTTAAAAGAAAAAGTCCATTTTACCGGCTGGCTGGATAAAGCAGAGATTAAAAAGTATCTAACAAAATGCCATTACCTGATTCTGCACAGCTCTACAGAGGGATTATCTATGGCTGGGCTGGAAGCTAATATGTATGGATTACCGATTATTGGGTCAGATGTTGAGGGAATAAGGGATTTTATCACTGAGAACATTAATGGCTATATGACTCCATTAAAAGATAAAAGGAGTTTTATCGGTATGATTGAACGATCATGCAAGAATATGGATCATTACGAATCCCTAAGTAATAGTTCAAAACTATATATTAGAACTTATTTTGACTTATCCAGTAATATCCAGAAATTCATTCAGTTATTAAAAGTATGAGCTGTGAGGAAAAATGTTTTTAACAAAGAAAATGATTCATTCTGCAGCAAAAAATCTTAAAGAATTATTGTTAAAAGTACAGTTTGATCAATTTAACAGCAAAGATTTTACACTTTATTTAAAAAACTATATTACGATGTATGATGTTATAATACAACGCTATGAAAAAATCATATATAAAACTTGTCAGAATAAAGATATACTTAATTTGAACTTGTTAGATTTCGGAGGAGGAACTGGAATATTATCATTACTTGCTAAAAAATGCGGCATTTTTTCAGTAACTTATTGTGATTTATCTGAAATCTATACCAGGAATTTTATCATCCTGGCAAAACAGACAGAAGTTTCAATAGACAGTATATATTGTGCCAGTTACCATAATATTAAAGAGCATGCCTTTTATGATATTATTACCAATTATGATGTTCTGGAACATATCGATTATCCATTATCTGCTTTTATTACTTTAAAGAAATATCTGAAACCCAATGGATTAATCTATATGGTCTCTGGAGCTAATACATTTAATCCAATGTTAAAGATAATGAATAGTATTAAACACAGAGATTTTGAACCATTTGATAAAAAGAATCCATATTTTCTAAAAAGACTAAATTTCATTAGAACAACTTATCCTGATTTTACAGGTAAACTTTCAGAATATCTTGCATACAAAACAAGAGGATTAACTTATAGTAAGATTCCCGCATACATTTCACTATTTCTAATTTCAGGTCAAAATATAAATTTTGGTATTAATACTAACACTTGTAATCCTGATACAGGATACTGGCAGGAGCACTGCTTTAACTACAAAAATTTAAAAAAAGCACTTACAATGATATATTCCAGGGTTCAACTGGAAGCTTCTTATTTCCCGATTGCTTTACCTGCCATTGAAATTCCGAACAGGCAAAAAAATAAAATTCTCATTTCCTATTATATTTCAATTAGATTGCTATCCCTGATTCTCGCACCTGTTTTAAATATTCTACTTTTTCTTTTTCCAGGCTCTGTAAAACTTATTTTGTCTCCTGCTTACGTTATTTGTGCAATAAATGAGGAATGATGAATATATTAATGTTGAGCTTAATTAATACAGAACAAAATGATGCTGGAAAAGTTCATTATCTTGAGTTAGCTTATTCATTGTCAAAAATAGGTAACCATGTTTCATGTATCTTACCGCAAGGTTCTATTGATGAGCGATTTACAAAAAGCTGTATAATT
>JAKQQL010000165.1:0-7524 GCA_029564175.1 Candidatus Cloacimonadota bacterium | reverse complement strand
GATTATTGTAGAACAAGCAACCTGCTTGTTTAAATTTACCATTCAGTGTAGAACAAGCAACCTGCTTGTTAAAGCAGTTTATTCGCAAGCTGGTAGCTTGCGCTACGTTTATAGTTACATTGTACCGCACCTACGGCGCTTGATATTTTACTGACTATTTTCCAGTGGTTTCACCACTGGCTAGGATTCTTTCGTTCCTCCGGAACTCTCATTTTTACACAGACTCGGAGGGGTAAAAGAGGTCCGAATATGTATAACACTGATACACGACATAAACAAGCAGGTTGCTTGTCTTACATCCACCTTTTCCACTATTATGATATGCTTCCATTATCTCTCCATTTATGAGAGTTGTTAATTCAGACTGATTCTGATTTCCAAATGATGTATATATTATTATCAATATACACAAAATAATAAAGACAAAAAAATAAGTCAAGCATTTTTTAAAAAGTGATTTCATTTTTTTAACTACGCTGTGTGTGTTTTGTAATCTCACGCGGAGACGCGGGCAGTAGGGATTTGCGAAATGGAGCCTGCGGAATGCCGTAAATCCGAGATAAGCAATACTATCATCTTGCTGGTAGCCTTTTCTGTAAGCTGGATGCTTGCCGTACAATTGCGGATGAACGGCGCTTCGCTTCGCTCATCCCTACAAACTGATTACACCTGATCGAAAGGTAATTGCTGATGTCCAATTGTAGAACAAGCAACCTGCTTGTTAAAGCAGTTTATTCGCAAGCTGGTAGCATACGCTACGTTTATAGTAGGACAAGCAACCTGCTTGTTAAAGCAGTTTATTCGCATGCTGGAAGCTTACGCTACGATTATTGTTGAACAAGCAACCTGCTTGTTTAAATTACCATTCAGTGTAGAACAAGCAACCTGATTGTTACATTGTGCCACACCTACGAGACATTCTATGTAGTTCATTGTTTTCCTTGCGCTTACGCACATGCTTATCTATATATCGTTCCTATGGAACTCTGGTTTTTGCACAAGCTCGTCAGCCCTGTGATCTTCGTCGAATTTCTTTTTTATAAGCAAAAATTCCCTGCCGGAAATTTGATTTTTACCGGCAAGGATTAGTATATTTATTATTATTTGCCTTGCATCATCGCTTCCACATCTGCTTTTACTTCGCCAATGGGTTTGATATCAAAGTTTTCAACTAATACTTTTGCTACATTTGGTGATAAGAAGGCAGGGAGAGTTGGACCTAAACGGATTCCTTTGACACCAAGGAATAAGAGAGCGAGAAGCACTGCAACGGCTTTCTGTTCGTACCAGGCAATGTCAAAAGAAAGAGGTAACTGATTAATATCATCCAAACCAAATACTTCTTTGAGTTTGAGTGCAATGACTGCCAGTGAATAAGAATCGTTACACTGACCTGCATCCAATACTCTTGGAATTCCGCCGATATCACCCAGATTGAGCTTGTTGTAACGATATTTTGCACAACCGGCAGTTAAGATGACTGTGTCTTTTGGTAATTCTTCAGCCACTTCAGTAAAATAGCTTCTTTCTTTATGTCTGCCATCACAGCCGGCCATTACCACAAATCGCTTGATAGCTCCGGATTTAACAGCATCTACTACTTTGTCCGCAAGAGCCATTACCTGATTATGAGCAAATCCGCCAACGATTTTTCCGGTTTCTATCTCAATTGGTGCATCGCATTTTTTAGCCAGCTCGATAATCGCAGAAAAGTCTTTCTTTCCATCCACTTCCTGAATATGAGGAACGCCTGGATAACCAGCCATACCTGTTGTGAAAATTCTATCCTTATAAGCCTCTTTGACTGGGGTGATACAGTTTGTGGTCATCAGGATTGGTCCATTAAAAGATTCAAATTCAGTGGATTGTTTCCACCATGCATTACCATAATTGCCATGAAAATGTTTGAACTTTTTAAATGCAGGATAATAGTTGGCAGGGAGCATTTCGGAATGAGTGTAAATATCCACTCCGCTTCCTTCACTTTGTTCTAAAAGTTGCATCATATCTTTGAGATCATGACCGGAAATAAGGATTCCCGGGTTTTTCCCAACACCAATATTGACTTCTGTGATTTCAGGGTTACCATAAGTGGAAGTATTGGCAGTATCAAGGGTTGCCATTGTTTTGACAGCCACTTCACCAGCTTTCATGACCATTCCGATCATTTCATCAACAGAAAGGTCTTTGGTAGTAGAAGCAAGCGCTTCCATAAGGAACTTGTAAATTTCATCGTCTTCCTTGCCTAAAACAGCGGCATGATCTGCATAAGCGGCGATACCTTTCAAACCATAAATCAGGAGCTCTCTCAAAGATCTGACATCTTCATTTTCTGTAGATAAAACACCAACTGTTTCACCTTTTTTAACAAAGTCTTCTTTTGAACTTCCCGTCCATTGAATCAGATCACAATCACAATCTGATTTTAAACTGTCACGTATTTCCAAACCTTTTCTGATTAATTCAACAATTCTGTCATCATCAAAATTGGCATTGGTAATAGTTGCAAAGAGACCCTGAGCGATAAACAATCCGTTTTTCGCATCATACTTGCCTTCTGAAGCGCATCCGATTCCTTTGAGTGTGTAAATCAAAGCATCTTGTAAAGTAGCAGTCTCCGCTTTTTTGCCACAAGCACCTGCAGCGAACTTGCATCCGGAGTTTCCCATTGTTTCCTGGCATTGGTAACAGAACATACTCATTTTTCTCTCCTTTTCTTTTTAACCGGTTGAAATCCGGGTTATTTATTTTTCAATATTTTAGTTAATAAGATATGTGCAGGGCTATCATAAGGATTTTCCAATCCATGAGGGATATTGCCCTGACATGCTGAAAACTCATTTTCATTCATCAGAAAGGATTCGTTTTCTAAGATGAAATTGAATTTTCCTTTTATAACAAGAACGTTTAAATCGAACTCTGTCTGATGAGCTTTCAAAACGGCATTTGCTTCTAAAATCATCAGTATCTGCTCGGTTTCATGACCTGAAAAAACCTTCCAGGCTTTGATTTTATCCTGTGAAAAGAACGGTTCCTGTAATGTGATTTGATTGATTTTCATTTTTCAAACCATCTTTGTTTGCGTTACAGGTTTGGGCACCTTGCTAACCATCACCCGCACGATTGAATCTGTCTCATTATAGATACAATGAACAATATCTTTTGGACTTTCAATCAAATCATCTTTTGTAACAGTCATTTTTTCTTCTCCGATTAAGATAGTCGGACTGCCTTCCAACACATAAAAGAAGACATCCACCGGCGTGATATGGGGTTTGAGAGACTGACCTGCCTGTAAGGTCAGATGCATAACAAGGGCATTTTCCGTGTCATAAATCTTGTGAGATTCGATGCCATGAGGATTTGCATTACTCTGAAGATTTTTGTAATTGGTAATTTTCATTTTAACCTCTTTCAAATAAATTTCATTATAAAATCTCACCACTGATTGAGACAACAGTTACTTTTGCCATCATAAATTTCTGTGCCTTTTCCAACGCTTTTTGAACAATCATTTCTGTTCCGCCACAGCAAGGCACTTCCATTCTGGCAACAGTTAAAGATTTGATATTCTTGTTTTTGAAGATATCAGCCAATTTGTCAATATAGCTGTCAATATTACTGTCGAGTTTTGGGCAAAGCGTAATGACCACATGGTTTTTGACAAATTTGTTATGAAAATTCGCATAGGCAAAAGGAACGCAATCTGCACAAATCAGGACATTGGCATTATCAAAATAAGGGGCATTCGGATTTATTAAATGAAGTTGAACCGGCCATGTTTTTAATTGTGATTGAATACTGATGTTTTCATTCACTTCAGGGCTTTGTTTTCTATCGATAATCTTCGTCTGTGATGATGGGCATCCTCCAGAAGGACAAGCTGAGCTTTCCAGTTCCGGGACAGGGATTCCTCTCATCTTTAGAATAGCAACAGCCTGGTCAAAGTATTCTGTCTGACTGTGATCTTTAAGATGTTTCAAATGAGCTTTGATGGTATTTGCACCAGCTTTGATAATGTTTTCCATGACTTTTGACTCATCATAAGGTTCTGCTTCTCTTTCAATCGTTGTAATTGCACCTTCAGGGCATTCGCCTAAACAAGCACCCAGTCCGTCACAAAACAAATCAGAGACCAGTCTTGCTTTACCATCAATGATCTGTAAAGCACCTTCAGGGCAACCCGGAACACATACACCGCATCCTGTACATTTTTTTTCGTCTATCTCGATAATCTGTCTTTTCATTTTCTTCTCCTTATAATTATTATTCACTAACCTATATACTTAAAATTTTTTGGGTAGTCTTTTATTCTACCCTGATGAGTTGCTTAACGGATTCCCACAATTGAGAACCTTCCTGAATTAAATCAAAATTAAAATTACTGAGACACCACTGGGTTACCAGTAATCTCATCGAACCAAAGATGATTCTGAACAATTCCTTGGCATCAATATCCTTACGAATCTCGTTTTTATTTTGACCTTCAACAATGATAGTTCTCATCTTCATACCATGTTGATGCATGATAGAGAGCATTTTCTCAGAGTATTTTGGGTCATCTTCAAATACCGCTTCCGAAAACATTACTTTCGCCATTTCAGGGTTTTGAACAAATCTTTCATAGCGATCAAAGAGGAACTTGCGAATCTTTCCGATAGAGGAAAGCTCTTCTTTTTCAACATCGGTAAAAACAAATTCAGAAATCGCCTCAAAACTCGATAAGACAGCCATAACAATATCAAACTTGCTTTTAAAATGACGATATATCGCAGGCTCGGAAACACCTATTGCCTGAGAGATATTTTTGATGGTCAGACTCTGAATGCCACTATTGGCAATCAGCCTGATTGACTCATCGACTATCTGTTTTTGACGTTCACTTAATTTCATTTTCACCCTCTTGTTAATAATTACTAACCTATATTATGTTAGTACTTATTAACGTCAAGCTTTTTTTTTAATTTTTTTTGAATTATTTCAGAAATGCCTTCTATAGGCAGTTTTTAAACCATCTATCATTAAAAGTTCTTTTCTGTGATTGAAGATAACAGTAAGCTATTTCAATTTTTATCGTTTCTTCTATGTGATTCTTGAATATTTTCATATAAAAAGGCTGTGTCTGAAAATGACTTTGTAACTCCATTTAGAATACAGCATTTATCTGCTTACCAATAGATTGCTTCCGGATGATGTATTATCACTGCACATGTAGAAAATTCCGGTTCCAGCTCATCGCTGTCATTCATTGTGATGCCAATGTCCACTGCCCTGATCAGGTCTAATACTTTATTTTGCTCACTCATATCACGACACCAGTTATAGCCAAAACTATATCTTTTTCCTCTATAGTTTTGAACCCATTCATCTTTTCTACTTTCTTCAGAGTGAGCGATACCCATTTCTTTTCTGATTTTAGCATGAGTCCAGCCTGCCAGCGCTTCTGTTAAAGCCGCACAATAACCATACCAGAAAAAATAATCCTGATACTGATCACTTGCTTTTAACTCATTGGCAAAAAGAACAGCTTTTTCTCCGGCTGAAACTACCTGAAAACCAATAAAGTCCATCAGATTTGAGTGAACTGAACTAATATAATCACAAATATTTTTCTTGCTTTCAGGGTCTCTGTCAAAAAACAAGGTTTTGATTATCTGGTTTTTTTGTTTACCGGCAAGTGTGCAACCTGAACAGTTGTTACAGTTCTCATGCAAGGTCTTGTAAATCTTTATCATATCTCCATCAGACTGACAGGGGAAAATGCCATAAGCGACTGATAATGCGGTATGAGACTGAGCATAAATTCGCATTCGTTCAAGTGTATTTTCAATGTCTTGTTTCAAAGAAGCGTCTTTTTCGATATCAGGTGTGAATCCCCAAAGTTTGAAAAATAGCAATTTACGGTTGATCCATGGATGTATCTCTTCAACTTGAATCTGGCCAATCTGGTTGACCCCAAGACTATGTGGTTTTATCTGATTAATCATTTTTACTCCTATCTGTTGAATAATATTATAAAAACAGAGCTTTGTCAATAAATATTAAAATCCTTTTGTTATTCTGAAGTAAAATCATTGAAAGACTTGACAATATAAGCATATTTTTACAAATGAAAATGGTCGGAATCGCATTTAAGAGATTCTTTTAAAAGTTAAGCAGATTGTGATTTAGTATAGGAGACATAATGAAAATCTGGGTCAGAGGCGTTAGTTGTTCAGGTAAGTCAACATTGGCAAAAAAGCTGGCTGAAGAACTAAACATTAAACATATAGAATTAGATCATCTGCATTGGTTACCAGGATGGCAGGAAAGAGATAAACATGAGTTTGCTCAGTTAGTCCGTGCGGAAATCTCTCACGGTCACTGGATAATTGACGGAAATTACAGTAAAATTCATCAATTGGTTAATTTTAAACAGGATTTGATTGTATGGCTTGATTATCCTTTACCGGTTTTACTTTGGCGATGTACTAAAAGAACCCTTGGCAGAATTTGTTTTAAAAAGAAAGTCTGCAATGGTAATATAGAAAACCTTAGTAGTCTTTTTTCCAGAGATAGTCTATATCTATGGATTCTGAAAACTTATCAGAAAAGGAAAAATGATCTAAAAACATTGATTGAAAAAAACGAAAAAGTGTGTGTAATACGATCTCAGAAAGACATAGATCAATTATTACTCAGGTTAAAAAAGCTCTGATTTTGCTATTCTATGACTATACTCCGATCTTGTTTTTCTGACAAAAACATTGACATAATATTTAAACAGATTATGATGTCTTATAATAATTTGGTTAATTGTTAGAATCTGGATTTGTAACCTCATCATTAAGGAGCAAAAATGAAATTCTTTAATACAGCTGGTCCGGTAAACCGACCTCAGCATTACAAGGTAGATCCGCTTCATCGTTGGAATCTGGAAGAAATTTTATTCTTGATAAAACAGGAGAAATATTTTATTCTTCATGCTCCCCGTCAGACCGGAAAAACAAGCTCCATGCTGGCATTACAGGAATATCTGAATCAGGAAGGAAAGTATCTGGCAATCTATGCAAATGTTGAAGTCGGGCAGGCTGCCAGAAATAATACAGAAGAAGGTCTCAAAGCAATTCTTTCTGAAATAAAAAAAAGAACATCAATGATCTCAGATTGTATTTCATCAATTGATTTACCAGAAATATTCAGAACTGAAGGAGTCAACAGTGCGCTAAATTCTCTACTGACTATTATCTCAGAAAAAGCAAATAAGCCGGTTATCATGCTAATTGATGAAATTGATTCTTTGGTCGGAGACACATTCATATCAGTTCTCAGGCAACTCAGATCCGGCTATGATAAACGCCCTGGTTCTTTTCCTTCCTCTGTGGTTTTATGCGGAGTAAGGGATATTAAAGATTACCGGATTCAAACCAGCGGTCAGGATATTATTACCGGAGGGAGTGCTTTCAATATCAAAGCAGAATCACTCAGACTGGGGAATTTCAGCAAAGAAGATGTAATCAATCTTTATACCCAGCATACAACAGA
>JAKQQL010000154.1:0-2706 GCA_029564175.1 Candidatus Cloacimonadota bacterium | reverse complement strand
GCCTATGACCTTTGCCATCACCCTTGAAACCTCTGCCGGAGTATAGAACTGTCCCTTGCTTTTACCGGATTCAGTGGCAAAATTGCGCATAAGGTATTCATAGGCATCGCCCAGAAGGTCATCGCCATCTGCCCTGTTTTTGCTGAAATTCAGGCTGGGGTGTTCAAAAATACCGATAAGGTTTGACAGCCTGTCTTGCTTTTCCTTACCCTTTCCAAGTTTGTCGTCATTGTCAAAATCAGCAACATCAATTACTCCTTTCAACTCATTTACTTCGGCAAGATTTGCAATGATAGTGTTGATGCCTTCACCGATATCCTTACTGCCCTTCAGTGCGACCATATCCCGGAAACTACCCCCTTGGGGTATCTCAATCAGAGCATCTTCCTTCCCCTCGTAACGGTCAGAAACATATTTCATGAACAGTAATACCAGCACGTAATCTTTGTACTGGGAAGCGTCCATGCCACCACGCAGTTCATCGCAACTTTTCCACAGGGATGAATAGAGTTCACTTTTTTTAATTGCCATATGTAATTGATTATATTTTAGTTATTTGCCAAATAAGTAAACATGTAATGATTTGATTAAATACCATTAACTAAATGATTAACACGGGCATTGTCCCATATTTCGCCATTTTTTAATATAGTACTCACAAATTTAATAGTAATATTTTACTTTTCTTAGGTAGTTTGTTATTATATTTGAAGTAAAATTTTACTTCAATGTCAGTTGAATTAAAACAAAACTTATCCGCCATTCTCAAGGCACTTGAAGAGAGGGGGATGAAGACAACCAACATTGCAAAATCAATGGGATATACGACAACATCCCAATTGCACAGCATTGTGGATGGTGACAGTCTTGTTTCTACGAGGGCAATCATCAATATGATTGAAAATTTAAGCGTGAGTCCCACCTACCTGTTTCTTGGCAAGGGAGCAATGTTTTTAACTGATGAAGATGAAATAGAAGAACTCCGAAAGAAGGTTCATGAATTGGAGCATAACCACAGCGAAGCGGTAAAGACAGTTTATTCTTTATATGGCATTATTCAAAAACTTGAAAAAAGGAATGCTGATTTAATTGACCTGACCAGTGCCGCCATAAAATATCACAAAGGACAACAGGAAGATAAAACTGATAATGAAACAAGTAATCAGTTAGCTGACATATCCAAGGACATTTTCAACAAGAAATTACAGGACACATTCAAAAGTATTACACCAGCAGTAATTGAACCTATAACAATAGGTGATGTGGAAAAGTTCTTAGAAGAGGAAGCGAAAAAAGAAGAAGAAAAAGAAAAGGCAAAAGAAAAGAAATTACCAAGTTCATTGATAGAATCAAAAAAGTAAATTGTTACTTAAAATGGGATTACACAGGCTTAAAAAGTAAATAATTACTTTGAATATTTGTCCCATTCGTCCCAATATTTGTCCCACAACAAAAAAACCCCATTGAAAATCAAGGGGTTTTAGTGGGGTTGAGGTCGGTGGCGGAAAGTAACTGCTTACTCTTTTTATTTAAAAACCGACATTTATTTATCTATAATATTGTATTGTTGGTAATTAAATACCAAATACTCATCAAATCTAAGTAATTTCCTTGCCCCAAAAAGTATTTAGTTACTTATATTTGTCGTATAAACTGTAAACGCTTACTTAATACGATAAAATTATGGGGCAAATTAACGACAAACCGTTTGAGGTAAAACTCATCAAAGAAAGTCAGTACTACAGACTTTATGTTACACACCCTCAATTTAAGGGGCGGATTAGGAAAAGACTTGGCGATAGGTCTTATGATGCATTAGAAAACATATCCTTCACCATAAGGTATGAACTCAGCAAGCATTTCGTTGGCAATGATTTCACAAAACTTGATATTGAATCATTTATTGAAAACTTTATTGCACTTAACGTTAAGCGCACTGCGTCAATATTTGAGTACAAGGATGAATTCTTGGTAAGCAAAACCGGAAGAATCAACAAAAAAACCAAAAGCAGGCTTACAAAAAGTACTCTCTCAGGATATAGGACGGCACTGAAATATTTTGAAGAGTTTCTTATGAAAAAAAGAATTGAGCCACACCCCTCACAGATTACAGAATCTGTTCTTAATGATTATTATGGCTATATCAAGGGCAAACATAATTACAAAGTAAAACTTCACACAAAACTCAAAGGATTCATTAAATTCCTTGAAAGTAACAAGCAACTGCCAGTAGATCCAAGTTACAAGTTATCTGTATTCACCGAAGAATATGACAATCAATGCCCAGAAGATGATGACAAAGCACTTTCGGTAATTGATATGGAAAAACTATTTGATTTAAGACAGAGGTTTCAAAAGGGCGAGGTTGTACTTAAACCATATGTTAAATCAAAGAAAATTTCCAAAGACTTGCAGGAATATCAGTTTACGATGAAGCGGGAAAATTTGATTAAGTGTCTGGATTGTTTTTTGTTCATGGTAAGCACCGGGCAATATTATGCCGATATAAGAAAATCAGAATTGAATTTTTCATATACAGGGGACAAGGAGCATATAAGATACAGAAGAGCTAAAAACGGAAGTCTATGCAAAGGTGTTCTTCTTATCAACGAAGACATTTTTCTTGGAAAAGAAATTGCAGATCAATATCACATAAAGAATGGCTCTAACTTCCCTCTAAATTTGTCCCTGACACACTTTGACAAG
>JAKQQL010000136.1:0-6610 GCA_029564175.1 Candidatus Cloacimonadota bacterium | reverse complement strand
CGAAATTTATCAAATTACTATCAGACAACCAGACGCAATTGTGTTGTTTTATTAACCAATTATCTACTCCATTGTCTGGAAGAATTCTGATAAGGACATTTCTGTAGCATCAATTAGGGAAAGTAAGGTCAGTAGCTTTATATTTTTCAAACTACCCTTTTCGAATCTTTGAAGGGAGTTGACATGGACATCAGCAATTTCACTGTATTCCGATTGAGTTAATCCATCATTTATCCTGTAATTCTTTATGAAAAGCCGGATTTCTTCAATGCGCTTTTCCTGATATTCCGGTATCGGTTGTTTGGGCATAACCAAGGTTTCCAATAAATACATCGCAATGTGGATTATACTTTACGATAATGTACCAATTGAGTACTTCTGGGTACTGGAAATGCGATTTAAACTTCTGATTTTGTTAAAAATTGAGCCATCATAGAGTTAATTATGTATGAAACATAATTGATTTTGAGCGATATAAGTCAGACAGGTAGTCCCGACAAGCATGTTTTCGCTTTAATTTTCTCAGAATTTTCCCAAAATCAGGTTATTCAAAGGTCTTTGAATATTTCTTCCAGTGTTATATTGTGATGCAGCTTATAATAAAGTAGAATCTGATACAGCGATGAAAATTGGAAATCCAACCTTCCTTCTTCAATGGCATAATATGTATTTCTTGCAACTCCCATTTCTTCTGCCAAGGGTTTATAGCCTTTATTGCGGTCTAATCTGAGCTTTTTTAATTTCTTCCCCAGCTTAACCATAAATTCCTTTTGTTCAGGAGATATTTTATCCGGCTTCTTCACAGTTCTTTTTTGTAAAAGTAAAAAAAAAGTTGCCCTTATGTAAGGGTTGTGAAACAAATATTATATATATTTGCCCATACATATGGGCAGCGACATTAAAAATAAGACAAGATTCGTTCATGAGTTAATTTCCTTCTCGTTTGATGGAGACTTCATGAATTACTTCTTTATCCTGATTCAACTCGACCAGAATGTTGTCCCGGTTGGTATTTGGATTTTCCCAATGGTCAAAGCATGTGGTACTACAATCTTATATCCTTATTCACAAAACTAACAGTATACCATGAAAAAACTGATTCCATCATGATAAGCATCTATATTCACTTTTGCACAATAGTGTATATGCAACATTCAATTCAATGGACATATAATCAATGTGTTATTAGGTTAAATAATGAAATCCGTGAAATATCACATTCACTTTCGATAGATAATAAACAAAACTGAAATAAATTATGAGTGCAAAATTTTCAAACACGACTTCCGATTTCCTCGAATGGAGTCAATCAATGAATTTGATAAGAAATCTCTACCGGGATGGCGATTATCGGATTTCATTGCTTGTTTCCTTTGGTTCATTCTGGGGACTTAGAATTTCGGACATTCTTTCATTAAAATGGCATCAAGTTTATGACATGGATGAATTCGAATTGGTCGAAAAGAAAACGCAAAAATGCCGGGTGATAAAAATTAACGGGCAGTTAAAAAAGCATATTAATGACTGTTACCAGAAAATCAAACCCTATTCTGTTGAGGAATCTATTTTCATAAGCAGGAAAGGGTCTGTTTACACAGTTCAGCGAATTAATGTGATACTTAAAGACTTGAAAGTCAGATATAATCTGAAGATTAAAAATTTCAGCAGCCATTCACTACGAAAATGCTTCGGCAGGGAAGTGTTTAGCCGTTCTGATTCGAATGCTGAACTGGCATTAGTTAAGTTATCCCAAATTTTTAATCATTCAAGTCCCTCAATCACAAGGAGATATCTTGGCATTAGTCAAAAGGAACTGATGGAGACATATGAAATTCTGAGTTTTTAAAAAATATAGAGTTGTGAATCCGGTCGGGATTTAGAAACTATATTTGAGTTTAAACATTAGCATATCATAGTCATTCAGATTTCCGAAAACTCCACTCCCTTTACCTTCAATAATTGCAGCAGACAGACTCATTTCAATATTGTCAGTTGCCTGATAAGCTACTTCAGGTACAAATAAAAGGGTGTAATTATCTTTTATTTTATTCCAGTCTGTCACTATAAAACCGCCACCTATAGGGGCAACTCTTAGTTTTTCATTAAAGAACTTTTTTTCATATCGTACAAAAAAATAGTCGTTAAGGTTTCCTTCCCCCCGTTCATTAATAAAACCGTGCATATACTGGAAATTCAGGTACGAACTGTTTGAGAAATTGTAATCACCGCCAATTACAAATCTTACATATGGTTTGGATGATTCCAATAACAATGAGTCCACAGTCACCGGAACAGGTGAGGCAGGATAAAATGCCGAAAAATCATTGGTCATTATAATGTCTTTATCAGGAATAAAAGCTGCCACTTCTGCCCACAATCCAAATCCGCCTATACTTGTTGCCATATCAGCCCCCAGAATGTGAGTTCTTGAAAAGGAAAGCTGAGAGTTTATATTTATACCTCCAAATGCATCGACAGGGATAAATGTGTTTCGTGTTGCGAAAGGTAATCCATCATATCCCCAAACATAGCTCAATGAAAAATCGACTCCCTTGACAAAACCTTTAAACTTCAAGCCAGCAGTCGAACTTTCTGCCAGATTGTACCTTGGCATAAGTATAGTATCTGAAAATTCGTTCAATACCATACCTTGTGGTAAATCCATTTCAGGTGATAATGCATCTGCATAAATACCAATTGGCATGTTTGCAGGTTGGAAAATGGGAATGTAGACACCCTGAAGAGAAAAATCATTGTTTATATAGTAGTTAAGACTTACAGCATCTGAACCCCGATGCCGTCCAAAATCAAGAATGTCCTCCAAATCATAAGGATTCAGATTGTCTGTAGGATTAAGTTTGTCAGCAGTACCCCAGACTATTCTTTGACGACCTATTGTAATGTCTAAGTTTTTTGAAAGGAAGCCGAATATCTGAACATATGCTTCCCTTAATTCAAAATTAATCGGGTCAACTATCCCCTTATTATATAAATCAGCAGATGAAGTAATATTTGGTAAACCAATATTACGAAGCCAGACCTCACTGTAAAATTTTGACCTGTTGCTGATTTTTTTATCCAATTTAAGAGTAAGACGATTTTCATTCCATGCCCAATCCTTTTTATCAGTCAGCAGAAATCGTTCGTCAGTCAATAGCGAACCTGTGATATTCAGCCTGCTTTCAGCTTGTTCCGGTGCGGTAAAGCTACTTTCTTGCGCTCTGACAATATAAGAGTTCGCTAAAAGTATAATTATCACTGAAGTTAGTTTTAATAGTTTCATACGTTATAAGTTATTGATTCTGTTACTAATAATCTTTGTAATTAAGTTTAAATTATTAAAAACTATAAGAGCAATTTGAATTCCCTCAAACAGAAATGCCTTCATTGCTCCTGATAGATTTGTTTTATTAAATTTTGTGGGATGCTTTAATCCTTTTAATTTGACGTGTTTCACTTTTTTGTTTTGAGCCTCATAATAAAGGTTTATAAGGGTCTCTACGCCAAACTTTGATGTTTTCATATCTTCAACGATTGGCAGTACATCACTTCTTAATACTGCTCTCTGACCTGTGAGAACTTTGAAAGGATTGATGTGAAAATTAATCAAGGTTTCAGTTGGTTGACCAAGAACCATTTTTGCATCGCTTCTAATAATTGGTTTAATAAGTTGTAGAAAATGTTCTCTTTTTAAATTGGATAAATCAGCATCACAAAAAACAATCAATTCATTACCCGCATGTTCAATACCTGTTGCCATGGCAAAGCCTTTTCCCTTATTTTCAGGCAGATGGATATCAATAATATCCAATTCATTCTTACAATCAATTATGATTTCTTTGGTGTTATCGGCAGAACCATCATTGACAACAATAATTTCATCAAATATTTTGCAATCAGACACTGAAACCAACACATCTCTGATTGTCTTATCTTCGTTATAAGCACATATCACTACCGAAGATTTCATAATTCATGATTCAAATAATTTGAAATTGCCTCATTTGCAGCATTCTCTCCAATTTTTATCAATTCCTCTGCTTTATGGAAATCGAATGTATCAGAAGAATCATATGGGATATTAATCAGAATATCAGGTTTGAATAATTCAATGGTTTGTTTTGCAATTTTATGAATCATTTCAGAGGTAGTGGCTTTTAAAAGAGAATAATACCACATACTTTTCTTATCACCAGTATCATTGGCTTTGGTAATAATTTTTAACAAATTATTAGGAATAACTTTATGCTGTTTGCTAACAGTGGATAATGTATCAGATAAATCATTTTTCTTGTCCCCATATAAATTCACAACCACAAGAATATCTTCAGGCTGACGAGTTACATATTCAATTGGGATAGGACTTAGTACGCCACCATCAACTAAAATTTTATCCCCGGATATTACTGGTGTCATCAAAGTCGGGATTGCTATAGATGCTCTGATAGCTTCATAAAAACTACCTGAATTAAAGACCTCTACTTTTTCATTTAATATATCAACGGCAATTGCAGAAAACGGTATTCCCATCTCTTCGATGTTCATATCAGGGATGAATGTTTTCATTTTTTCGAGTACTCGTGCTCCTTTTAACAATCCGTTAGTTGAAATAGTGAAATCCATTAATCCCCACACTGTTTTTCTGTCCAATGATTTTACCCATGCAGTAAATTCCGACAGTTTACCCATTGCATAAGTTCCGCCAATAACAGACCCTATAGAAGAACCCGCAATAGAGGATATTTGAAACCCATGCTTTTCAAGTGCGTAACAAACGCCAATCTGTGCAAGACCCTTTGAACCTCCACTGGATAATACTAATGCAACTGATTTATTCATATTTCAGGTTTCTGATGAAAGGGAAAAATTCTGATGAACTTTGCCTGTAACACCATTATACATCTGATTAATTTGCTTTATTACAGTAACATAATCATTAAGGTCATAGATGACACCTTTGACTTCCATTTCTTTTTTCTTGTAGTCCAGAGATGTAACCACAATAGGTACATTAGCCTTCTGTGCCATATAGTAAAATCCTTTATTCCAATTTGTTACCCTATTAATCGACCCTTCGGGAGAAATTACGACATGTAATTCATCATTTTCATTTAAAATCTTAACAACCTTATATATCGCATTTTCGTCTTTGACACCTCTAACCGCCATTGAACCAAATTTTTTCATAACAATATTCATGGGGAAAAAGAAAAGTTCCTTTTTCGAAAGGAACAAGTATCTGACACCCATTTGAGCTATACCTAATTTCCCATAGAGGGCATCAATGTGCGCTGTATGCGGGGCAAATATTGTGATTGACTTTTTTATGTCTGGAAATTCACCTTTGATTTTCCACCCCAAAATATTTGTTAGTATATATCCTGATATTTTTTTCAAGAAGGTATTGTTTTATAACTAAGTTTATTGAACTAATCTCCTGACAGTAAAGTCATTGTCTGTCAATTTCATATTATCTTATGTCTGAACAATTTTTTCTTATATTATGCATTTTGATAATTTTCATAATCAATGATTAGAGCCGTTTTAAAAGGATAGCACCACTTGAATATCCACCTCCAAAGACTGAAATAACTATCGTTTCATTCTTGTCAAACCTATCCCAATTCTGGGATAATACAATTGGTGTACTTGCTGAACCAGTGTTTCCTAACTTTTCAATATTTGTCAGCACTTTATGCGGCTGAAGTTTTAATTGTTTGGATACGTAATCAGTAATTCTTGCATTTGCCTGATGAGGAATAAAATAGTCCAGTTTATTTAATTCAATTTTGTTCTTTTTTAAGATGTTCAACGTATCATTAATTATGTAATTGCAAGCAAATTGAAACACATCCTTACCATATGGCATTTTCAGCCCGCCATTTGTTGGTCTGAGATAAACCCCATCGATACTTTTTCCAATTGTTCCCAAACCAGATGTTTGGATATCCACTACTTCTATGCTTTTTTCAGAATTATTTTCTTCTGAAACAAGGATTGCAGCAGCACCATCACCCCATAAAAAACCTGATTTAGGGTCAGAGTAGTCGACATATCTACTATTTTGTTCTGAAACAATAATTAATGCCTTGCTTGCTTTTCGAACCTTAAAGAAACAATCTGTTATTTCAAGAGCATTTACAAAGGATGAACAAGCTGAATTAACAGTAAAACATTTTGCTCTTTCGATATTAAAATATTTTTGAACGGCATGAGCCAAAGTTCCTACAGTATCATAAGGCGTATAAGTGCATCCTATTATTAAATCAATATCCTGCACAGAATGTGCCATGTCGCTAAATAAACCAACAACGGCTTCAATCGCCATGGTATTTGTGTTTTCACCGTGATTGCATTTACACCGTTCAAGAACCCCGCTTTTTGAAACGATATCTTCACTTTTAATATTAAAGTTATCCTCAAAATATTGATTAGAAATTATAGTTTCAGGAAGCCAATATTTTACAGCATTTACTACCATTTCAAACGTGTTGCTTATTGTATTAATTTCCTTACTGTAAAATCATCATCGGTCAGCCCGGTATCATATCTCACGTCTGACATTTGCATTTTTGTCTTATGATTTTTCTTAAAGTCAGTCATTTCAATT
>JAKQQL010000134.1:0-7281 GCA_029564175.1 Candidatus Cloacimonadota bacterium | reverse complement strand
GAAATCTATGATCCGTTCTATAATCTCGAAATGCCTGAGAAATTCAGAGATAAAAAAGATCCACAACTTGCTCTTGCTCTCGGCCTGGCAATGAGAACCGAATAAGAAACAGGAAATGAAGGAGTCAGGATGAATCAATTGCATTTCACTATAAACCTTAATAAATACGGAGAGTTAAAACAACAGATTGAAGCAGAAAAAAAGACATTTGTTAAAATGCTTGTCTTTTTCCTGTTTGCCTCAATCGTTTTATACGGCTTTGTTATTTATTTAAATTCAAATCTGAAGAAAAAATATGAAAATAGAAAAGGATATCTGACTGAGATTGAAAAACAGCTTGAAACCTTTAGCAACAGCTCAGAATATCTTTCTTCTAAAGATCTTGAAAGATTAACCCGTATTAATGATAATCGCGTTTTCTGGGCTAAGAAGCTGGTTGCTTTGTCAGAAAGAACTTCTTCTCAGATTGCAATCACTCATTTTTCATTCAAAAACGGCATACTCAGTCTTTATGGAATAACAAAACTTGACAGAGGACAGAAAGAATTCGATTTAATCGACAGCTTTATTTACTCTTTAAAACAGAATCAGGATATTAGTATCGATTTCCCTGAAATTCGTTTCGTCAAGTCAACTAAAGATCAGGAAAAAGATGTAGAAATACTGAGATTCCAGGTAGATTGTATCTCTAAAGACTATGGCAAGAAGGGAACTAAAAATGAAGACTAAATACCTAAGCTTTCTCCTCGTCATCATATTAGTCAGCTTTGCTGTTTTGTCAACTGCCGGAATGATGATTAACAATCAGATTAAGAAAATTAACAAAATCGACAAAAAAATCAAAAGTGGTCAAGAAAAACTGAACAGTGCTAAAATTCTTACTCAGGAATTAAGCCAGGTTTCCAAAATAATAACCAACACCTTAACTGATCAGCAGGATTTATCTGCAGATGAAGCCAATGCTTTTATTAAAGATTTGGCAACACTGTGTGACCGTTTTCAGATTAGTGTAGTTGGCTTATTTCCAAAAGTATCCTATTCAAATAATAAAATTCTTGAACAGCAATTTACAGTCGATGTTGAATGTACTTATGTTCAGCTTGGAAGACTGTTGGCTAGTATAGAAGCTTACGACTACATTTTGAAAGTGAATACACTGGATGTAAAACCTATGAATACAAGCAAAGATACCAAGAAACTCAACAATGAAACTCTTTATCGTATTACAATCGAACTTTCAATCTTTAAGATTGTGAAGGAGGCATAAATGCAGGAAAAACATATTAAAGATCTGGTTATCTCCCTCGCGTTTATCATGCTTTTAGTCTTCACGGTGAATGATTACAGCTTGTTTCATAAGGAAAAGAAAGTACCTAAAGAATCGAAATATACGAATATCGCTTTAGATGAAACCCTTCTGTCTCAAATCCAATCAATCGAACATTCAATCAGTGACAGAAAAAGCTTCAACTTTACTGTTACCAAAGATCCACTCTTACAGGATTTGATTGTTAAAACCCGTATGGATATGCAAAAACAGTGGGAAGAAACGGTTGCAAACATGATGCGCTTAAGTGCAACATTTACCGATTCTAAAGGTCAGAAAAAAGCAATGATTGCTTATCAGGGTAAAAACCACATGGTAAGCATCGGCGATGTAATTGGTGGACGTAAGATTACTGATATTTCTTCAGGCAAGCTTTCTTTTACTCAAAATGGATATCAGGGAACTATTGGAGTTGAAAAAATTCCTGAGAAACCAGCTGAGCTTGATGAAGATAAAAAAGAAAAACAATATAACTGGTAATAACAAAAAATATACAGCCAAAATTGGTGTTTAAAAAGGAGAATTTATGATTCCAGCAGGGAACGTCGGCAATCAGCCTTCGAAAAAATCGAACCAGAGAAAAATGAGAATACTCGTTCTCACCATCTGTTTTCTCTTCGTAAGTATGGCATTATTTGCACAGGAACTTCAGGGAAATAAAGACCTGTTAAAAAGAAAAGTATCGTTAAATGCTGAAGATGCAGCATTATCTAATGTATTATCAACACTTGCAAGAATGAGTGATTGCAATATCGTTTTATCTGTTGAAACAGGACAAACTCAGGCTGCTGCTCCTGGTCAACCTCAACAGGAAAAGAAAATCACCATTCATGTTAAAGATCTGCCAATTGAACAGGCGCTCAGCCTTGTTGTTAAATCTGCTGGTTTATCTTACCGCTTAGTTGGCGAAAACACCTTCCTCGTTGGTGAAAAATCAAAAATCAATGAAGAAGTCGGCGAAAGAACTTTTGTAGTTAATTTAAATAATGTAAATGCAGAAAAATTAGTAAAGTCATTTGCAAATATGGGTGGTAAAGTCAATGCTATTGAAGGCCAGAATGCTTTAATGATTTCAGCTAACCCAGAAACTTTTGCTGAAATCAGCAAGAGAATTGAAGAAATTGATACCCCTCAAAAACAGATTGAAATTCGTGCAAGATTAATCGAAGTGTCTATTAATGATACCAAAAAATTAGGTATTGACTGGTCACGTTTAAATCATCTGACTACTATTCTTGCTGAAGACCCTGTGAATGCAGAAGGCGTTGGATTACCTTATGGTTACTCAGATGTAACTGGTGCTTTACCTTTCGGTAATGCGCAAGACTTTGAAAAATTACCTGAATCACAATACTTCCAAAAATTAGATGGTTGGGATAATGTGGGACATTTCAGCCGTCAGTTAACTGCTTTTGATATCACAATTGACTGGTTATTACAAAATAATGCTGCTAAATTGTTAACTGATACCCGTATCACTGCATTAAACGGCGAAGAAGCTGAAATCTTTATTGGTGAAGTCGTTCCTTTCGTTGTTACTGATAATGACAAACAAATTCAGGTTGAACGTGAAGAAACTGGTATTAAACTGAATATCAAACCTGTTCTTAATAAAGACGGTATGATTACTGCAAAAATAGCGCCTGAAGTAAGTTCAGTTACTGATTTAGTAGGTGGATATGTTCCAAGAACAAAACAAAGAAAAATCAACACAACTGTAACAGTACCAAACGGAAGCAAAATCCATGTAGGTGGTTTATTAAGCTCAAATCTTTTCCAAACAGTAAATAAAGTACCTTTCTTAGGGGATATTCCTTTTATTGGTAAATTATTCCGTCATAAATTTGAACAACTTCAATCAACAGATTTAGTGATTGAAATTACACCTCGTGTAATTGACTTAACTGAAGAACAGGTAGAATTTGAAGTAGATGAAAGATTAACCAAAGAATTAATCGAACGCAAAAAACAAGAATCTAACGAGAATCAGGAGTAGATAATGAGAAATCATAATGCAATAGCAAAACTAATAAGGATGTTTAATTTACTTTTAATCCTTATAATTCTTGTTGCCATAACAGCCTGTGATAAAAGATCTCTCGATCCTAATACAATTCAATTAACCAGATTAGTTTCAGTTTCAGATAAAAATGAATTGTACGAAGATAACGGAGCCAATTGGATTGATTTAATAGCAACTGTAAAAGACAATAATGGATTTCCCGTTTTAGGTCAGAGTATCAATTTCAGATGCGATAATCCAAATATTAGTTTCTTACCTGCAAGAGCAATCTCTGACAGCTCAGGACAGGCTAAATCGCAAGTATTTGTCAGTGGTAATATATTGAATGGTGCCGATTCTTTACAAGTAACTATTTATGCTTATCTTGGAACAAAAATATATTTAACCAAAGAAATAGTTGTAAGAAAATATCCTAATGTAGAACGAATTGTTCTTCAAGGTTTTACTAATATGACATTAGATGTAAACAGCATTATTGATGTTACTGCAAGAGTCATTAAATCTGGTAATGAAGTAATGCCTAATGGTACATTAGTAACATTCCAGACAAATGGCGGTTACTTTATTGATGAAGATAATATTGTCTCTCACTTTACTAAAACAGTAGCAGTAAAAAATGGTGTTGCAGCTATCAAATATTGTGCAGGGACAATTTCAGGTAAGTATCATTTAACAGCTTTTTCAGGGAATGTAAATGCAGAAAACGAGAAAACAATCAATGTAAAAGCAGGAACTCCTAAGTTAATTACATGTCAAGCTTATTTTGATGGTCAACCTGTAAATCAAGTTGCTATCAATACAGGAGATGTTGATGTAAAAGGTAAACTGACAGATGAATGGAGTAATCCAATATCAGGCAGAATAGTAAATCTTGTAGCAACAAAAGGTCAAATTCATAGTGTAGCAACTACTGATTCACTTGGAGGATATTCAGTCAAATACAGCCCAGGTTTGGTTTCTGGGGTATCATCAATAACTGCTACCTGTGATAGTGCATCATATGTTGCTAATTTATTGATATATTCTGATTCTTACAATAGTCTATCATTTGTCAATACTTCAAACATTAGTTTATCTGTACAAGGCTCTTCTGGTAATACATCTGCTATTGTGCAAACAGTATTAAAAGATAATAATGGTAATGTAATTCAAGAATCTGGAAATTCAATTAAATATCAGATCGTCAATAATCCTGGTGGAGTTCAACTCAATAATAGCTCAAATCCGGTTATCGTATCAACTGACAATTCCGGTACCGCAAGTGTATCTCTTTCAAGTGGTAATGTATCTGGTATTATTGTTTTAAAAGCAACACGTGTTGATCAGGATGGGAATGATTTTGATCCACTCAATCCAGTTTATGCTTTATCAGGTAATATTGTTGTTCAAGCAGGTCCTCCAAATTCTGTAGCAATCACAACAAATGGACATGATAATGGTACTAATGTCGGTGCAGGTATGTGGAGAATTAATCTGGGAGCTGTAATTAAAGACAGATGGGGAAATCCGGTTAATAAAAATACTTCAGTATTTTTCAGTCTTACAGATGAAACTATTGGTATGTACGGAGACTCTCTCTCAATAGTTGCTAACTCTTTTGTTGGGAATGATATGGAGCAAGACTCAACAATAGCATATACTACTTTAACATATCATGGATCTTTATCAAATCTTAGTGTTGGTATTAAGGCAGAAGTTGGTTACTACGATAGTGTTAACTATGTATTTGACAGCTCTATTATATTGCCAATGCAAAATATTACTCTTGAGATTATATCACAAGTTGGATCATTACCATTCTGGCCTACAACCCTTACTCAAGTATCTACTATGTTGATAACAACAGTAAGAGATCAGCAGAATAACCCTATAAGAAATGTACCTTTAATTTTTACTGCTGATAAGGGATTGTTTTATGATGGATTTGATATTCCTGAAGATGAAGATACTTTTGCTTATACTGGTATAACTAATTATAACGGCTTTAATCAGAAGAAGTATACAATCAATAAGTATGAATGTTTACCCTCTCCTCAACCTCCAATGCCTCAAGAAACATCAATTCAGATTACAGTAAGAGTTTTAGGACAAATAAATAAACTGTCACAATTAAATTTTAATGCAATAAGATATGACGGAAATTAAACCTCTACAAAAATCTAGAATAATCAGGCAGTAAAGGAGCATTATGTCTTTTAACCCTCAATTTAAAAAAATAGGAGAAATCCTCGTCTATAAAGGTTTTGCAACTGAAGACCAGGTTAAAGAAGCTTTAATCAAGCAGAATAACTTTGGATTAAAAATTGGTGAAACTTTAATTAAACTGGGATATATTAAAGAAAAACATCTGTTAGAATGTTTACACGACCAGTTGGATATTGATATTGTAACTGAAAGTGATCTCACTGAAATTGACGAAAAAGTCGTGGCAATGATTCCTGAGCCATTTGCGATAGAAAACCGCTGTATGGCTTATGCATCCGAAGGAGATTCTCTTTTCGTGGCAATGACTGATCCTGAGAATATTCAGATTATTGACAGTATCAAAAAACTTTGCGGTAAAAACATTCGTACGGCTTTAATCGGTGATAATCTTTTAACTGACGCCATGGAAAGATACTATAAAAGTATTCGTACCACTTCTCAAGTGGAAGATGCGGTTGGTAATTTCGAATTTGTAGCAGTTGATGATGAAGAACAGGAAATTTCAATTGGTTCTTCAAAAGAAGCAGATGCACCTATTGTAAAGCTGGTTAATCTGATTATTACAGAAGCGATTAAAGCAAACTGTACAGATATTCATATTGAACCTCTCAGCAAAAATACCCGTGTCAGATTCCGTGTGGATGGTGCTTTACGCGAAGCGATGAATCCTCCCATTCAGATGCACGCCGGAATTATCTCTCTGATCAAGGTAATGTCAAAACTGAATATCGCTGAAAGACGTTTACCTCAGGATGGACACATTTCTCTTAAAACTGCACTGAAAAGTGTGGATGTCCGTGTATCTATTACACCAACCGTTTTAGGCGAAAAAGTGGTTATGCGTTTGCTTGATAAAGGTGATTTCGGATTTACACTCCATACCCTCGGTTTTGAAGAAAACAGACTGGCCATTTTTAGAAAATGGATTCACAGACCTTATGGTATTATTATCGTTTCAGGTCCTACCGGTTCTGGTAAATCTACCACACTTCATGCTGCAATTAAAACTATTCAAAATATTGAAACGAATATCATCACCGTGGAAGACCCTGTAGAATACAGACTTGAAGGTATTACCCAGATTGAAACCCATGAAAAGATAGGTCTTACATTTGGCGGAGCACTTCGTTCAGTTCTTCGTCAGGACCCTGATGTGGTACTGATTGGTGAAATTCGAGATGAAGAAACAGCTGACATTGCGATTAAATTCTCTCTTACCGGTCACCTTGTGTTCTCAACCCTCCATGCGAATGATGCGCCTTCAACCATTACCCGTATGATTGATATTGGTATTGCGCCTTATCTGGTGGGTTCCTCTCTGAATCTGGTGATGGCTCAGCGACTTGTCAGAAAGATTTGTAAACATTGTATTATGGATTATACACCAACTGAAGATGAATTATTCTCCGCTGGTATTAGTAAAGAAAAAGCAAAAGATGTGAAATTCAAAATGGGTGCTGGTTGTGTTCATTGTAACAATACAGGTTATGCAGGACGTACTGGTATTTTCGAGATGCTGGAAGTCAATGCGAATATCAGACAATTAATTTTTGAAGGTGCAAATCAGGATAAAATCAGAGATGCTGCACTGGAAAATGGTATGATGACACTGCATGAAGCCGCTACAGAAAAAATGATTCAGGGGATAACTACCATTCGTGAAGTTATCAAATTAACCGTATTTGATTAAAAAGCAAGGATTATAATATATGGCAGCATTTCAATA
>JAKQQL010000108.1:0-4793 GCA_029564175.1 Candidatus Cloacimonadota bacterium | reverse complement strand
CATCCTGATGATATGTCCTCTGTAATTTTAACTTGTTACTATAGGCATTTGAAGCAACAAAATTTCGAACTTGAAAAGCAACTTAAATATTACCAAGATTACTGGAAAAAAGGAAGTTTATAGCATGCTTACTCACATTGAGTTATGAATATGCTTCTCAAGATTATTGCCTTTAAAATCCTGAAATTCCGACCTTAGTTCTTCCACGAAATGCTGTAAGTTGTCTGTATTGGTTTCATAATGTAAACTTATTTTTGAATGTTTATCTGGGTTGATAGTAAAGATGGAGTCCAATGAAAATGTTAATTCAACTTCTTTCTCCCAGAATTCCAATATAGATTCGATAAATCCTTCTTGATATTTGCCTTTCCCATCTGAATGCTTTGCATTCTCCCAAAGTGATAATTTGTAATTTTTGAGCTCATTCCATGCTCTGCAATGAATATGGATAACGGGTGTCTCAATATTTTCATAACGAATGCTATCCTTGGTATTTAATACTTGTTCGAAAAAATCAATAATACTACATTTTTCAAAATCACAGTCGGAAATGATAAAAAATCCTTCCTTATAGCGTTCACTTAATATTTCAGGATTAATTACATTCTTCTTGTTGAAAAGGAACTGGAACGCATACAAAATATCCCCACAACCATCGATATCATGGTAGTTTATTATTATCTCTTCCGATTCATTAATTTTTAATATAGCCATTTTTATGTGTAGTAAATCCGTAAGAATAATAGTTCTTAATTACTTATCCATTTGAAAGTTATTGAAGGTCATTAACAAATGATGTCTTTATTCTTTATATTCCCTTCCTAACTTGTCAATATAAAATGATTGTCCATCCAGTTCAACTCTTGCCAGTCCATTCTCAAAACATCCTGCTCTTTTATATTTTGGAGGTATAATAATATTCCCTTCAAGGTCAATATAACCTTCTTTCTTATCCTGAAGAAACCATGTAATATTATCCGAGAAAAATCCAATATATTCAAACCTCGGAGGAACTACTTCCCTTCCATTTGTATCAACAAACCCCCATTTATTTTTTAACTTGATTCCAGCCATCCCTTCTGAGAAATGTTTCGTTTGCTCATATTTTAATGGGACAGTTTCCTCTCCCATTTTGTTAATAAAACCGCAATATTTCCCGTTCATAACCCCTATCATCTCTTCAGACATAAAGCGATAATAATCAGTTAATTTATCATATTTAAGTGGGATTACTACATCACCCTCAACATTAATGAATCCCCATTTATTTTTCAACTGGACACCTGAGATGCCTTCTTTAAAGTTGTAGGCGGTTGAATAGGTATATGGAATTTTAACATTCATTTCTCTATCAATGAAACCCCATTTGTCTTGCCATTGGACTGGGGCAAGTCCGCATGAAAAGTCACCAGCAGAGTAATATATTTTGGGTATGACGACTTTACCTGTAATATCAATGAATCCATGATTGTAACCTGCTGTATCACTTATATGTGCCATGTCTTCAAAGAAGATTACCACTTCCATACTAATTGGTGGATAAATTTCCTTCCCGTTTGAATCATTAATTCCGAACAGCCTATCTAATTCAACTTGAACATATCCATCATAACAATCACTAACATTATCATATAATATGGGGACTATGACATCTCCCTTTTTATTGATGAAGCCGTACCGGTCGTCTATTTCTACACCTGCCAAGCCTTCAGAAAAATCTGATGCACTATCGTAAATAAATGGAATAGCAACATCCCCCTCTCTATTAATAAATCCCGATTTGCCATTAATACCAACAACAGCGAAATCTTCATTGAAAACCCCGGCATTATCGAATTCCCTACCATTAAAAACTGGACACTTACTTGAATGCTTTACATAAATGTATCTACCGTTCTTTTTTAGAAATGGAACATACTTTTCAGATGCCATCAATGAATCAGATTCATTTGTCTGTTTTATCCCGGGTGAAGTCATTTATTCTTCTTGATAAAGTAATAATGATTCGCAGTTAACATCAGAAGGGAGCATTAAAATAAGTTATTTCAGAAGCTGCAATGAAAGTACAAAAACAAATCTGAAATCTGGTAACCCAATACTGCATTTGGCTATCTTTATAAAACCCAATCTAATTTTAATATAGTCATGAATAGGAACGAACTCGAATCGGAAATTTCGGAAATCATGAAAATATTTCTCCCATCCAAATATTATGCTTTAGATTTTCGATTTTTGTATCACTTAAAATTTAATAATCCAATTGTTTACACTACTTATCAGTACTTTTTTGATAGAATAAGCCATTCCATATGTGTGTCACTTATTATGGACTTGTGTATTTTATTCAATAAGAAAGAGAAATTCAGTTTGGAGAGATTATGCAATAAAATCATCCAAGACTATGCCGAATCAGAATTAAACAAATATTTGTCACTTGATGATTTCAGTTTGCTTTGTCTTCCCCTAAAAGAGGACAAATTAAATTCGATAGTAACAAAGATTAAGAACACTCGTAATGAGTATTATGCACATTTAGACCGCATACGTACCCCATTTGAATCAATACAAATTACCAGTAAAGAAATTGACGAATTAATTTCGGTGGCTGAATTATTCATAAAACAAGTGGAATTAACATATTTTGGAAAAGATGTAAGGTTTGATTTATCTGATAGTGAGTTAGGATACAAATTTGTAAACCATCTTGAGGAATGGAATAAATACAGAGAAAAATATGGCTTATTAAAGCACCCATAAAAAAAGAGGATTTTGGGATAAAAGTAAAATCAACCGGCTTTCGGCATACCCATCTTGGTGTAGAACGCCTGAATTTATTATATCTTAAAGACAAAGTGACTGATAAACAGAATCCCTCAAGAGTTTATTTGCGAGAATCTTCTTCCGTTAGTATTGGGTACGTAGCTTAGAAACTCAGCATATCATATGTTTCCATCAATTCCTCTTTGGCAATACCCAGATATCTTCGTGTCACAGCAGGATTGGAATGGTTAAACAATTGGCTCAGTTTCACCAGCGACAGTTCTGCGTTTGACCCAGAGCGTGTAAATATTTCTCTGCCGAATGCCTTTCTTAGGCTGTGCGTGGAGAAGTTCTTGATTTTAAGATTGTACTGTTTCTTCAAATCCTTCAGAATCACATTCATCCTTTGCAGACTATAAACAGTACCCTTCTGGCTAATAAAGGCGAAATCATTCAAGCTGGCTGGCTTTATTTTGTTGTAGCAATCCGCAATGTGTTTTTTTAATTGCGAATTTATTCGAATGTCCCTTCGCTTCTTGGTTTTCTTCTCGACAAGTTGAAATTCATCCTTACCAAGCAAATCTTCCCATCTTAATTTGAGAGTATCACTGGCACGTAAACCAAAAAATACAGAACATGCTATGTAAAGTGAAATTGAATATTTTTCATCAGCAAATAATTTCCGAATCAAATTCATGGCTTCATTCCATTCCAGATAATCTGCTGTTGTACTTGAAAATTTCGCACTCATATGTTTCAGTTTTATGGTTATTTAATCAAAAGTGATTGTTGTTTTCGACTTGTCATTGACAAAAACCGTCTAATTCTATGAATATCATACATATGACCATTTTCAGTTCTTGTTAAAAGTGAATATTCCTGAATGAGGCATGAGTACTTACATAACATGGTTTCTTAGTTTTGTGAATAAGGATATAAGATTGTAGTCCCACATGCTTTGACCATTGGGAAAATCCAAATACCTACCGGGACATCATTATGGTCGAGTTGAATCAGGATAAAGAAGTAATTCATGAAGTCTCCATCAAACGAGAAGGAAATTAACTCATGAACGAACCTTGTCTTATTCTTAATTGAGTTGCCCATATGTATGGGCAAAGATAATATTTATTTTACAACCCATACATCTGGGCAGCATTTTTTTTATTTTTACAAAAAAGAACTGTGAAGAAGCCGGATAAAATATCTCCTGAACAAAAGGAATTTATGGTTAAGCTGGGAAAGAAATTTAAGAAGCTCAGATTAGACCAAAACAAAGGTTATAAACCCTTGGCTGAAGAGATGGGAGTTGCAAGAAATACATACTATGCCATTGAAGAAGGAAGGTTGGATTTCCAATTTTCATCGCTGTATCAGATTCTACTTTATTACAAGCGTCATCACAATATAACACTGGAAGAAATATTCAAAGACCTTTAAATAACCTGATTTTGTAAAAATTCTGATAAAAATAAGGCGAGAATATGCTTGTCGGGACTACCTTCCTGACTTATGTTCCTCAAAATCAATTATGTTTCAAACCTAATTAACTCTGTGCTGGCTCAATTTTCAACAAAAACAGAAGTATAAATCGCATTTCCAGTACCCAGAAGTACCTCATTATTGCATTATCGTAGAGTAAAATCCACATCTAAGTGTATTTATGGTAAACCTTGGTTATGCACAAACAACCTATTCCAGAATATCAGGAAAAGCGTATCGAAGAAATCCGGCTTCTCATCAAGAATTACAGGATTAATGACAGATTGACGCAATCAGAATTCAGTAAAATTGCTGATGTACACGTCAACTCCCTTCAAAGGTTCGAAAAGGGAAGTTTGAAAAACATAAAGCTACTGACCTTATTTTCCCTAATTGATGCTACAGAAATTTCCTTATCAGAATTCTTCCAGACAATGGAGTAGATAATTGGTTAATAAAACAACACAATTGCGTCTGGTTGTCTGATAGTAATTTGATAAATTTCGACCTATTCGTAAATACCTTTCTTTATGGAATCAGGTCGCATACAG
>JAKQQL010000054.1:0-3957 GCA_029564175.1 Candidatus Cloacimonadota bacterium | reverse complement strand
AGAGTCGAAGGCTTTCAAATGTATAGCAGAGGTTTTTTCCCTTTCCTCTATGAAGGGGAAGGCAGCATTGTAGCCGAATTATATGAAATCAATCAGAATATATTTTTTTCTCTTGACTTATTAGAAGGTTACCCGCATCATTATCAGAGAAAGATAGTTAGTGATGTGGATGGAGAACAAGCATGGATTTATTACTATGAAAACAGAATAAATGAAAGATACATGAGCAATGGATCTTTCATTGAAAGTGGTGACTGGTTAAGTTTCAATGATATGTTTGAAGAATAAAATGATTAAAAAAGAGAGGAGAACACTTATGGCCATCAAACAATTAATCGAAGGCTTTTTAAAAGAGTTAAGCAAAGGAGAGATTGAAATCTATTATGAATTCAGTCTTCAGCACGAACTGGGTATTTACCTCAGAAATCACCTCAGTTCAGACTACAAAGTTCAGTTTGAAAGAAATGTATCATACTTTAGAATTTCAGGAACTGCTAAATCTGAAATAGACATAGTCGTTCTCAACAAAGCTTCCGGAGAGAAATACGCTATTGAACTCATATTCCCACTCAATGGGCAATATCCGGATCAAATGTATTCCTTCGTCAAAGACCTCAAATTCATGGAAGAACTCAAAGAACATGGATTCACCCACACCTATTCTCTGGTTATCGTCTCAGATTCTCCCTTCTATCAGGGTAATATGCAAACCGGTATCTACAAACATTTCCGTAAAGAGCAGAAAATCTACGGTACTATCCAAAAACCAACCGGCCAAAGAAATACATCAATTACTATCAACCAGACCTATCCTTTTGAATGGATAAGCCTTGGTGGTGGTATAAAGTACTATCTGATAGAAGTGTAACTCATTCAGATTCATAATAAGGGGTCAGCTTTTAAAGCTGACCCCTTTTATATTGAGGTTTTCTTTGTTTTTCTAAATCTTTTAAATAATCCTGTGTTGTTTTGATTAACCCATTGATAGATTCTTTGTATTCAACTGGATATGATTCAATACTTTTCATTAGTCTTTCTAATCTAAACTTTACTTTATTGTATTTAATCGTAAGATCCTGATACTTTTTTGAATCTGCTTTGTACTTTTCATGATGGTAATGGTTAAGTGTCTGATTAATTTTTTCTGTAACTTCATATATATTCTTCGCTTTTGCATAATCCAAAACATAATCCAGACAATCTATAATGCAATCATTATCAATCATTTACGATACCTCTGAGTGCATCCAGAATTGATTGTTTCATACTGTCTGTAATGGAATTGTTAGCCATTATCATTTGGATTGCATGAAGATATAAGTCTCTTTTCTTCTCAAACTTTTTTTCCCAAGTATCATATTCTGCATCGATTTTTTTAATTTGGCAATCTGTTTCTGCTTTTATATGTTCAATCACAGCTTGAATTTTAGATATCTCAGAATCGGCACTTGTTCTGTTCTTAATAATATCGACAATTCCCTCAAGAATCTTAACACCACCATTTACTATTGTATTAACATTATCCTCAGAAAGTTTAAATTTTCTCTCCATCTCTTCGGCATTCAATACTTCAACAGAATTACCTTCTTTAATCTCTTTAAATTTTGTTAAATCCATTAATTCTCCTCTAACTTATCAAGAATTGCTTTAAGTTGCTTAATATTATTCTTTGTTACTTCTATTTCCTCTTGATCAATTTTATTTTGAATATCATTTATACTTTTATTGAATTCGGCAATAAATTCCTCCTCAAAAATACTTTTTACGAGTTCTTTATTAGCTGAAGTATATTCCTTTATTGTTACATTTTTAAAGTCACTTATTGTTTCTTCAGCCCATTTATCTATACTTGAATTTATTGAATTTACCAACTTTCCTTGCCATTTATTTGAGTTATAGAGATACGAGACTGCTTCAACTACAACATTAAAAACGATGTTAAGTCGTTGCATCATTCTTTTAGTAAATGTTTTACCAATTGTTTTGTAAACAGATCTGGAAAAAGTTTTATTAAACAGTTTACCTGTTCTGGAGACCATCATTTTGACTAAATTACCGGTTCCGGCTGCTGATCCGCCTATTCCGCCTTTGGCAATTGCCATTCCCTTTAAAAGATTCTTTCCAAAATTAACACCTAATCGAGTAGCAATATTTTGTAACAGATTAGCAAATTGAGGATTGTTTACACGATTAACTCTGTCATTGAATGATTTAATTGTCTGGTCAGCCATCTCAGATAATTCAACATCCATTTTACTAAGTATATTAATTGTATAATCCTCTATACCTTGAATCATCTGTCTTACTTCAAACGGAATAAAATGTGACCCGATAAACACAGTACATTCTTCTGCAGCAGTCCATTTATTGGTATCATAAATCTCTGAGTCAATCTTTTTCTTTATCTGTTTGATTCCCTGTTCAATATTTTTAGGGATATTTTTTTCTAACAGAGACATATATGTGTCTATAATCTGATATGCTTTATCTCTTCTACGCTCCATTTCAGCTATCTCATTTTCTAAAATTGAGATTTCTTCCTGTGTTAATTCAGTCGCTAAAATCCGGCCTTCATAATATAGCTTCAATTGTCTGCATACATCTTTTAACAGTTTATTAAGTTTGTAAAGAACTGTATCCGACCTTTCAGGTGAATTCACTAATTCAAGTACCCTGTTCCAGACAAGTTCACTATCAGGAAAGTATTGATGTTCTTCTTCAGGATTTAACGAGTTTACCAAAAAGAACTCAACAGGGCGAAGTAATGTATCTTCTGCATGACTGATGATTTCCTTGATTCGCTTATCGTTGGCCATAACATTATCCGGGCATCTGTTGATAATTAGCAGGACAGGGATATCTTTATCGTCAATAAAACTGTCCCTGATATATTCAACCAGATCTTTATCAGAAGTATTAAATCCCACTCTGTACAACACCACATAAATAACTACATCACTATTAGGAATAAACTGTTTTAGTACTTCTTCATGCTGTTCATACAAAGAATTGATTCCGGGTGTATCAAACAGATTTAATCCGATAAAAGAAGATTGATGCGGTTTCACCTCAGTATAAAGTCTTAACAGATTATCGGGAGGGTTTTTAGAAGACTCGGTAAATTCTTCTCTGCTAAGTTGCTTAAACTCATTATTTTTAAACAACGAGACATATTGATGCTGAATATTTCTTACACAATTAATATGAACAACTGTACCGGTAGTCGGTTTTGCACTTACGGGCAGTAATTGTTGTTTAAAAAAGCTGTTAATCAGCGTACTTTTCCCTCCTGATGTTTCTCCTGCTAAAGTAACATAAGCAGAAGGATTGGAAAGTCTGTCATCTGCAAGTTGCCAAACATAATACAGTTCTTTTTCTTCATTGAGAGGAAATAGTTGTCCAAGTTCATGACTCATTTTTTGTAATTGAGTTAATGTCATTTATCCCATCCTAAATTTCTAATAAAAATTTTTCTAACGCTGATTTGTCCATATTTAATGTTTGAATAAAGTCTAGTTTCTCCTGGTCTGTTTTTTGAGTATCCTTTTTCAACATTTCAATATAATCTTTAAATTCTTTTTCGTTATTTTTATGCCAGTCTTTTACACTTGCTTTAACATCATCATATAATCTATCCAACTGGTTATTATAGCTTTTACTGATATCAGATTTGAAATCATCTGTATAAGGTTCAACTTCATTCCAGGCATCTTTTTTCTGTAGATTTAGATGGATTTTTTTTGCACTGTATCCAATAAAAGTTCCAAGTAAACCGCCCAACATCCCTCCTATTACAGTTCCTCCCGGACCAAAAATTGAACCCAGAACACCACCAATGATTGTACAGACTGGCTCATAGAAAGCATGACTCCGGGTTTTATTTGAAATAGCAAAACTATCTAAAAATTTCCCTTTTTCAAAAGAATATTCTTGCAATCTTGAAATCCTGTTATTTAC
>JAKQQL010000036.1:0-45516 GCA_029564175.1 Candidatus Cloacimonadota bacterium | reverse complement strand
ATTGGCTCATTTTTCTTTGTCTTTGGTTGATTCATGATCTACTCCTTGTCTTTTTTATTTTCAAATTCAATAAAACAAAGAGTTGGATCTGGATCAACCTTTTTTTTTATCTTTTTACACCAACTTTTGAGATGTTATCATAAAAATCAGTTTTTGGGGTATATTTTGAATAATATTTTCAGAATAAGTAAAAAAATATTTGACAAATATATTCATATTGATTAAAATGACTTAATAAGAGATAGTGGTTTGTAAGTAGAATGGAGGCTGTATGTCAAACTTAAAGTTTTTGATAGTTGATGATTCACCCACAATGAGAAGAATTGTTTTTAATACCCTAAAACGTTTAGGTTACAATGAGATTGAGGAAGCAGAACATGGTCAGGAAGCCATGGACAAACTCAAATCAATTCCTGGTATCAATTTTGTTGTTACTGACTGGAATATGCCCGTTATGGATGGATTACAATTAGTCCAGGAAATCCGTTCAAACGGTGATTATGCAAAAATACCAATCTTAATGGTTACTACCCGCTCTGTCAAGGATGACATCATAGAAGCAATGAAAGCCGGAGTTAACAATTATATTGTTAAACCATTTACTCCAGAAGTTCTTAAAGCTAAAATTGACGCTATCCTAAGCAAATAGAGGGGGGAATCATGTCTCATACAAAACAGGGTGTAATTACCATCATAGAATCTTTAATGGAAGATCTGAATATATTAATTGATGAAATACGACCGGTTATTGAAAGCATAGAGCCTACTGATTTAACTCAAGTTCAAGCTCATTTTGATGCATTGGTTGAGAAAATGAAAGGCCTTACTGACAAAACCAATTTAACCTACCAGCTTATTCAAGTAGTGATAAACTCCATTCATTCCAGCCGCTCTGAATTAAAAAAGAGTGTAGATGGTTTGTTAAAAAAAACCGGTGTTCAATTAAAAAAAATAACAACAACTACTGAAGAAGCAACTAACAAAATACTCGATGTAGCTGAAAAATTAGATTCAGAACAGCTAATTATTATTGAGAAACTTGACTCATTAAAAAACAAAGATATCAATCAGGATGAAATTATTGAAGATATTAAATCTATGGTTTACAAAAATCAAGATGCTGCCTTTACGATTATTGACTACCTTCAGTTTCAGGATATTACTGCTCAACAGATTTCAGGTGCTTATGCACTTTTATCTGATACAGAAAAAACGCTTATTTATGTATCTAATTTACTTAAAGAATTTGATATGGGAGATGATTCCCATGATTTTACTTTACCAGAAATTGACCCAAAATCTTTTAATGCCGATGCAATGTTTAAAGATAAAGGAAATATTCAAAACCTGATTGATGACTTATTTGAAACAGGAAATACTCAGATTGATATTCCGGCTGACAATGAAGATGTAGAGTTAAAAGAGCTACCCGTTGCATCTAAGGATGCTGTAGATGATGATTTTGATATTGATGCACTTTTTAAAGACAATAAAGAAAAATCAAAAGATCAGGCGTCACAGGACGATATCGACAAATTATTTTCATAGAGTAAGGATTATTTGACATGACCAAAAACATACTTGTTGTTGATGACGAAGAAAATATCAGAGAAATAATAACCGAATTTCTACAAACCCTGGGATACAATGTTGTAGAGGCTACTAACGGAGAAGAAGCCTTACTAGCATGTACCCGGACAAAATTTGATCTCGTAATATCAGATATCAGAATGCCAAAAATGAATGGTATAAAATTGCTTAAGTCACTTAAAACGTATATGCCTGATCTCCCAGTTATTCTGATGACAGCTTATCAACCATCAAAAATGCAAGAAGACAGCCTGAGTGTTAAAGCAGATGGTTATTTACTTAAACCATTCTCTTTAAACTCGTTACGCCAAATTATACTAAAGATATTTAAAACACTATGAAGAAGATAATCAGTAATTACATCATAGAAGAAGATAACAAAAAAGGGAGTACTTCTGTATCGAAAGCACCTCCAATAATAAAAATACCAATTGTAGATGAAAAAAATATAAGTATCCGGACTGAAAGTAATACTGCTAATAAAATAACAGAACCTGTCCTTCAACTTAACCGTAATCATGAAGGCATTGTACTCTCTATTGAAGTTCAATGTACTTGTGGCGAAAGAATTATAATAAAACTGGATTATTAACAATGAAAATTAAAATACTCGTCGTAGATGATGAACTCTTATTAAGAGATGTCTTATTTGACTATTTAAATCGACAGGGTTTTGAAGTCAATCTAGCTCCAGATGCAGAAAAAGCATTAGAATTAACAGAAAATTATACTCCAGATATAGCTCTGATTGATATCAAGTTACCCAAAATAAGTGGAATTGAACTAACAAAAATTTTGAAAAATAATAATCCCGATCTTCCAATTATCATTATGACTGGCTATCCAAGTCTTGATACAGCAATCAATGCAATGGAAAACGGAGCAAATGAATATATTGTTAAACCATTCAGATTAGATGAGTTAACCCGCACAATCAACAAACATCTTCCGGAATCCGCACATAATTAATTCATTTATGACTGAACTTAATGTACAGAAACTGACTTCTGCGTTTCATGATTTTACACAGGTTATTGATAAATTTGAAAAAACATACAGTTTACTTCAAAGTAAAATAGACTCACTCAATCATCAGCTTGAAATTAAAAATTATGAGCTTGAAAAAAAAGTAGAAGAAAGTGAAAATATTAAAAATTTTCTGAATAATATTTTAGACAATGTGCATACTGGAGTTCTTGTAGTAGATATGAGCGGAAACATCACACTTTTTAACAGGGCAGCAGAAATGATAACCGGTTATGATAAAGATCAGGTGATTAATCATTCATACAAAAACATTTTCTATACCAATTCCAGTCAGGATTCTAAGTCTGCCATGTACACTTTAAGTACTGGAAAAGAATCTTTTAAGAGACAAAAGCAAATCCTAACAATTGGACATGAATCTAAAAATATAGAGTTTAGTACCAGTATTATTCATAATGTAAATGGTCAGATAGACGGTGTTGTTGAAACATTCACTGACATTTCAGAAATTAAAAAATTACAGGATAGAATGTTACATATTGAGACTTTAGCCGCATTAGGAGAAATGTCAGCAAATGTAGCACATGAAATCAGAAACCCTTTAGCTGCTATTAGTGGTTTTACAGGACTTCTTGACAGGCAAATTCCATCTGAAGACCCTAAGAAAAAACTAATCAGACCGATTATCGAAGGTGTAAGCCGGCTTAACAATATTGTTTCAAATCTTCTTACACTTACAAGACCTCAAAAACTCAATATTTCCCCTTGTAATATTCATCAAACACTTACAGATATTGTTGATTTTTTTCAAATGGGTATCACTGAAAATCCTAAACAGGTTGAATTTATCATGAAACCTGATTCCCAAGATGCGATTATCAATTGTGATATTCAACTCATTCAGCAAGTACTTACCAATATCATAAAAAATGCATGGGAAGCCATTGAAAAAAAAGGCTTTGTCCGTATTTCTACAAAAGTAAATATTTTGGAACCAATCAGTGATGTTCTTGATGAAGATGAAAAAAAAGAACTGATACGTTTGTTCAGTGATATCGAAATCCATATTGAAGATTCAGGATCAGGAATTGATGAAGAAAACCTACAGAAAATATTTAATCCTTTTTTTTCAACCAAGAACGAGGGCAACGGACTTGGATTAGCAATATGCAAAAAGCTTGTCCAACTACACAGAGGAGATATTCATGTATATAGTAAGAAAAATAAAGGGACCCGTTTTGTTATCAACCTGCCTCTATTTGAAAATTTTAATGAGTGAGAAAGAATATGCAAAAAAGAATATTAGTAGCTGATGATGAGTCGTTAATCAGAGATTTTATTTCCAGCTTTTTTGAATCCATACCTGAATATGAAGATTGCAAAATTGATATGGCTGTCAATGGTGAAGATGCCATAGTAAAAATTAAGAATAAACATTATGATTTAATTTTCACAGATTTAAAAATGCCTGTTAAAAGCGGACTCGATGTCCTTAAGTATGTTGCAGAAAATTCACCTGATACAGATACTGTATTACTGACAGCTTTTGGAGGTCCCGAATCTGCTGCTCAGGCCATGGCCTATGGTGCTTACGAATATATTACAAAACCAATTTCCATCGAAGAACTGGAAATGATTGTAAAACATATATTTGAACGTCAGAGACTCATAGATGAAAATGAAAAACTTCAAAAAAGAGTTAAAGAAAATCAGACTTATTCTAAAATTATCGGTAAAAGTAAACATCTTTCCGACATCATGGATCTTGTTAAGATGGTAGCGCCTACTAATTCAACTGTTCTAATCACCGGAGAAAGCGGAACAGGTAAAGAACTTATTGCTGAAGCAATACACATGCTTAGTCCCAGAAATAAAGGCAATTTTATTAAAATTAATTGTGCAGCCATTCCTGAATCTCTGATAGAAAGTGAACTCTTTGGTTTCGAAAAAGGCTCATTTACAGGTGCAATTAAAAACACCAGAGGAAAATTTGAATTAGCTGACAAAGGCTCAATACTCCTCGATGAAATCAGTGAAATGAATCTTGATTTACAAGCGAAACTGCTTAGGGTCATTCAGGAAAAAGAAATCATTCGCATTGGTACAGAGATGCCAATCAAAATTGATACCAGAATAATTGCAACTTCAAACCGTGATTTGGTAGAAGAAGTCAATAAAGGTAATTTCAGAGAAGATTTATTTTTCAGATTAAATATAGTGCCTATCCATCTTCCTTCACTCAAGCAGAGAAAAGAAGACATCCCTGCGCTCATAGAAAACTTTACCAAAAAAGTATGTTTCGAGCTTGGTATCAATAAAAAAAGTATCTCACATGATGCACTAAATTTTTTAGTTGAATATAATTGGCCAGGCAACATCAGAGAACTTCAGAATGCAATTGAAAGAGCTTGTATTACAACTCAAAGCCCACTTTTAGGAGTGGAATCATTTTTGTTTTTAAATCAACAGGGTCGAAAGCAATTTAAAGAAGACACCTCTATCCCACTCATTCCAGTTGAGAAGTCTGAAGTAACCATCAAAGATGAATTAAACTGGGTTAATATTGAAAACAGAACCATCGATCAGATTGAAAAAGAAGTAATTTTGAAAACACTAAAAAAGACTTCTAACAGCAAATCAGAAACAGCCAAAATCTTAGGTATCACAACCAGAACACTCAGAAACAAACTGGATATTTACACAGAAGAAGATGGAGTCGGATATTAGTCACTATACTCATCAGTATCTTGATATAGAGTCCGTTCCTGAATATCTTTTGATTCACTCAAATATATGGACTCATCCTGAATTGCTGAGAATGTTCAGTGAAGCTTGTGAATGTTTTGTTAAAGTACTGATTATTTTTAAAAATAGAGAGATAGTTGCCTCTCTGCCTGTTTATTACAGAAAGATTATCGGCTTCAAATATTTCTTTAATCCGATTCAGGTTACATATATACCTATTACGTTCTTTTATGAACCCAAGAATAAAATTCAGGAAAACAAACAAACCGAATATGAAATCATGGCTTATATGTCCAAGATTATTTATAAAGACTTTGTTAAAGCTGAATTTAAATTAAGCCCTGATAATTTTGATATGAGGCCATTTAAACATAAAAAAGTGAGTATAAGTCCTCTTTATACTTTTTACATTGAAACCTCTCAACAAAATTATACTTATAATCAGGTTAAAAATATAAAAAAAGCAAAAAAAATAAATCTGAATATCGTTGCTAATTCTCATCCAGATTTGTTTTCACATCCTTCTCCTTCAACATCATCTCAATATGAGAGTCAAATCTTAAATCAACTCAATCTGTTAAAAGAAAGAATGGATAAGAAAGGATTATGGCAAAATAGCAGAGACAAAACATACCGTAAATTATTAAAATTGTCAGTTAACAAGCCATTTATCAAGAATTATTCAATTTACTTTGATCAAAATCTGATTGCATTCAGGACTATTATAACCGACCAGAAAAACAAATCAGCTTACGACTGGTTTACTGCCTCTAACAACTTTGCCATGCAAAATGGAGTTAACAGTCTGTTAATGGATTATGTCATTAATGATCTTCATGAGAATGGAATCAATACATTTGATCTTTGTGGTGCTAACATCCCTTCAATAGCAAAATTTAAAAATGATTTTGGAGGAAATTTAAAGGTTTACTTTTTTATTAAGAAAAAAATTTGACAATTTTATATCCTTTTGTAAAAATTGAATTTATTCTTGAAATCATTAATCAAATCAAATAGTAAGCCATTCAATTTTGAGAATATACATAATGAATCTATTTAAGGAGTCTTATAAATGATCTCAGTTTATATTGACAAAAACCTGGAAAAACATGCAAGTAAAATAAATTATGCCTTAGAAAACCTCTTTAGTATCCTTGGTTACTCATGGAAAATACTAACTAATGACGATTGCCCCAAAGATAATGAAACCCTTATCTATTATTGCGATAAACTGCTCGAAAAGGAAGACCTTGATCGATTGGCAAAACATTTTTCTCTCATATATATAAAAGCGGATACCGATTTTTATACGAATGGTGTTTATTCGGGAGAAAAGCTAAAGAACAATATTCGAAGAATTGAAATTTTAAAAAAAGTATTTCCCATTATATGTCAGAAAAACATTGAACACCCGATATTAATAAGCAAAGCGCTTCAATATGAATATGCCAGTATAGAGTTTGATCTGATAGGCAATATTTTCTTTCATCTGGCAGAGCAGGAATTTAAACAACAGAATCCAGATGATCTGGTTAAGAAAAAAAAACACAAAAACGAATCTGCTTTTGAAGAATTTCATTCTTTCCCCTATATGAACCGATTAATACTTGTATTAGATAAAACAATTCAGGAATTCTTAAGACCTGACACAATTCTGGTAAAAAAAAGTCTCTGGCCCAAAAATGAGCAAATTGCTTTTACGCTTTCTTATAATGTTGATTCTCTTCATAAATGGAAAATTGGATATACTTTCAAAGCTTTTTTTGAAGGATTCTATCTGTTGTTTAGCCTCAAGTGGAATTACTTTTTTAAGTCAATCATCAGTTGGGTAAACTATATGGTTTCAAATATCGAACCTTACTGGAATTTTCATGATATTAACGAAAAAGAAGCAATTATTAAAGCGAGAAGTACATGGTTTCTTTATAAAAAAACAAACAATACCCCTGAAATTGACTATGATTTGAATGATGAAGATCTGAGCCATACATTAGAAGAATTAGTCCATTACGGTTCAGAATTAGCCTTTTTATCATCCAACAGAGCAAGTGATACCAACCAGTTCAAAGAAGAATTTGAGGCATTCTCCAATAAACTTAAACCAGTAAATCCAGGAATCAGACATCTCCAGGTTAAAAGCCATTCTGAAAACAGTATGGTTCTTGAAAGAGATTTAAAATTTCTCTATGATTCTTCAAAAATCAGCAGCAGGGAATATGGGTTTGCAAATGGAACCTGCTTTCCATACAAAGTATGGCCTGGAGTTTTAAAGTCAAATGTCAGAGATATTTGGGAAATCCCAATCAACTTCAATGAAAAAGCAATTTCCCTTTCAAAATATAACTCAATCCCATTTGAAACGGCTAAATCCTATGTCAGAGAACTCTTTTCAACAGCTAAAGACCTTAAAGGTTTAGTGCATTTTAGTTTTAATATTTCATCTTTCACAGATATCAGCTATCTTCACAGACTGTATTCATATATTATTGATCAATCCAGAACCTATACTGCCTACAGAGCCAGTTTGAGTCAGATCATTCTCTGGCTTGAAAAAAGAAACAAAGTTAAAATTGAGATAAAACACAACAAACTCCTATTTACTTTTCCTGATGATTTGGAAGAATTCTCTGTACGCTTTTTTGGAAACTATAAATTTATTATGGCAGAAGGAGGAAACTGCGCCTGTAAAGATAAGACTATCCGATTTTACAATGTGATAAAAAATTCTGTTGTTACAGTTTATCTGGAGAAAGATAGTAATTCTTTTTAGATCAGTATTAAATGAAAAAGATATTTATCATTACGATCTCTCACAGACCTGACGATAGCAGAGTTTACCAGAAAATTGGATTATCGCTGGCAAAACAGTATCAGGTTATCATTTTTCACAATTGTCAGATTGACACAAAAAACCTTCAACCTATTAGATTTTACAGAAGTACTAAGCCAGATAAAGCACAATTTTTTATAAATGCTTTTAGAACAATTCTAAAAGAAAAACCAAATCTTATCATTTGTGTAGAACCGATAACATTACTAATAGGCAATCTGTCAAAAATGATTTTTAAAATTCCATTCATTTACGACTGTCATGAATTTTTTGCTGAGGCGTTTTCTGAGAAGTTTAATCATCATCAGGCTTTTTATAAAAAATTGTATCAATTTACAGAAAGATCTATGTATCGTAAAGCAGATGGAGTTGTTACTGTTAATCAGTTACTGGTAAATGAAATCATCAAGTATCAAAAAAATACTATTTATTGTGGTAATTATCCACACAAAAGGATTGTTGATCAGCATAATAAGATAAAACAATTTGATTTGATATATATTGGAGGTATATCACGCTTTAGAGGACTTGATTTGATGTTAGAAGCTATATCTGAACTTAAATGTAAAAACAAGCATTTTACCTTACTCATCATTGGAAAATTTCTGAATAAAGATGAAGAAAACTACGCCTTTGACTTTATTAAAACTCATCAATTAGATGAACTGGTACAAATTCATGGATTTGTAAGCAGTAATCATATTATGAATTATATTCAACAAGCAAAAATAGGCATTTCTGTCCTTAATCCTTCGATAAATCGCTATCGAAAGGCTATCCCATTAAAGTTACTTGAGTATATGCAGTTTTCTTTACCGGTAATTGCAAATGATTTTCCAATTGTTAAAGATATTGTCGAACAAAATCATTGTGGCTATACTGTTTTTTATGATAAAAATGCGCTTATAAATGCAATATGCAAACTAACAGAAAGCAATGAAACTTATCATTTTTTTGCAAATAATGCAAATCATCTGATTCAAACGTATTATAACTGGCAAAACGAAGAAACAAAACTGTTTAATCTGATTCATGGTATTTTAAAATGAAAAAACGAATTCTGTTTATCGCATATTATTACCCACCATTAGCCGGCTCTGGAGTTTTCAGACCTTTAAAAATGATACAATATCTAAGAGAAGCTAATTATGATGTTGATGTATTAACCGTCGAAAACATTGACTATCATACAACTGATGAGAGCCTATTATCAGAATCGATGGCAAATCACATATACAGAGCAAAATCTTATGATCCTCTGGCATTGTTAGCTTATTTTAAATCAATTTTTATTACTTTAAAAAAACATGTAAAATCTCTTTTTTTTAATGTTATAGAAGTTAAAGATTGTATAAGGAAGGTAAAAGGAAAGAATAAGGAAACAAATGATAATTTTAGAATGGGAGTTGTCAGTAATAACAAAAAAAGAATAATCAATTCATTCTTCCCCATAGATAATAAAATAGGCTGGTTAATCCCTGCATTAAACAAAGCAGATGAACTTTTTAAACAATCAAAATATGATCTGGTTTTCACCACTATAGGTCCTTACACATCTGCCTTGATTGGCTATAGAATTTCAAATAAATACAATATTCCCTTAATAATCGATTACAGAGACCACTGGACTCTCAACACATATCAATTTGATTACAATCCATTTAACAAGTTATTGGGCAATTACTATGAAAAAAAAATTTTAAACCATGCTTCTCTAATATCGGTCATAGGCAATATCATGAATAAAGAATTGTGTGAAAAATTTCTGGATAATCATAGTGACAAGTGTATCACAGCTTACAATGGGTTTGAGGAAAAAGATTTTTCATCTCAAAGTAATGATAATAATTCAAAAATTACAACCATTCGTTACTTAGGCAGCTTTAATGCGAATCGTACAGTCAGATATTTTATTAAAGCACTTCTAGAGTTAAAAGAATCATCTTATCCATTTAAAGACATTATTTTTGAGTTTTATGGCAACAATGATTCTCAAACTAAACAACTTTTAAATCAACCGGCACTGAGAGATTTAGTCGTAACCAAGCCACTAATTACACATAAGGAATCAATTGAAAAAATCTGCACAGCAGATGTTTTATTACTTTTTATCTCTTCTGAAGACGGAAAAGGTGTACTGACAGGCAAACTATTTGAATATATACGTTCAAAAAATATGATTCTACCAATGATCAAACAAAATGGTGAAGCAAAAGAAATACTTGAAAAACTCGGTTATCATAAGTACTGTGCAATGGAAGATGTTGCATCAATAAAACATTTTATCAAAGAAATCAATGAAAAAACCTTTAATAACACAATCACCCTGTATAATGAAATCCCATACTTATCAAGGGAAAATCAGTGTAAAAAAGTAATTGACCGTATAACTGAACTTTTAAATCAAACAAATCCTGTAAGAAAATCAAAAAGATGAGTTTATTATTTAAAAATAGTGCGTGTGTACAGGCTAATGATCAAACATTCTGTTATTTTGTAATAAAAGTAAAAAGCTTGAGATTTAACATAGCAAACTCAAGATTCATCTTAATACGATAAGGAGTAGATTTTAATGCTGATAAACCTGATTATCCTCGCAGGTCTTGTATTCCTGATATCCTGTTTATTCATACCATTAAACATAAAAATGTCCCATAAAACGGGTTTGATTTCTATCCCCAATCACCGTAATATACATGAAAAACCACACCCCTGTTCAGGAGGAATATCATTTGCAGTACCTGTTATTCTGGCTGAGCTTTTTGTGATATTAACAAGTCATGATCTGATTGTTCAACAAAACCTGACTAGTCTGATAATAGGAAGTACTTTGATTTTGATAACAGGTATTGTTGATGACAAATATAACCTGAAAGCCAGATATAAACTGATTATGCAAGTAGTCATCGCAGTACTGATGTTTTTTTTAGGTTTTAGAATAGAGCAGATAACAAATCCTTTTGGAACATCTGTACCAACGTCTATAATGGCTTTTCCCTTTACGATATTCTGGTATCTGATCATTATGAATGCCATGAATCTGATTGATGGGCTGGATGGTTTGGCAACAGGTATCAGTTTTATCTGTAGTATGGTGCTGATGTTTGCAGGTTTTTATTATCACAATCCAACGGTATTAATATCCAGTATGTTTCTCGCTTCAGGCTGTTTATCTTTTTTATTTTATAATTACCCCCCTTCAAAGATATTTATGGGTGATAGTGGCAGTTTATTTCTGGGATTTCAGTTTGCTTCCATTTCAATACTAGGCACTTATCAGTTAAAAGGTTTGACTACCATGACATTATTGATTCCAGTTACTGTATTGTTTGTTCCATTACTTGATACGGTAACATCCGTTTTTAGAAGAATTAAAAATAAGCAAAATATATTTCATGCCGATAAGCAACACATCCATCATAGAATGCTAAAAATGGGTTTTTCTGAAAAAATGGTGATGTTGATATCATGGTTTGTTACCTTGTTATTTGCCATATTGGCATTAGGATATATCTTTGTCAACAGACATATCATGTTGGTATTATTGTTAATCCTGAGTATCGTCTCAGGCGCATTATTTTATTATCTGGTAAAAAAGGAGTTCTTTAAATGAAAAAATTAGCATTGATTTTAACAATCTTAATTCATTTTTGTTTTTTATTTTCAATACGTAACTGGCAGGCTTATACGAATACTTCAGCAATCTATTCGATGATGGCTGATGATAATGAGCTGCTTTTAGGTACATGGGGTGGAGTCAGTACTTTTTCAACTGATACTCACAATTACGGAGAAAGTCTCAATCTCATTGGAGGTTTGAGTGATTCTGATATAAAAGCAGTATTAAAAACAAACCAAACATACTATTATGTAACAAAAAATCGTGGTGTTGATATCTTCATCAATGGCCGTAAGAGTATTCCGTGTAATAGTTCAACCGGACTGATAAGTAATTATGCCAGAAATATAGTCAAATATCAAAAAGCACAAGCAGACGGTTCAACGACGAATATGTTGTTTATTGGAACAGAAAGTGGATTATCTGTTTTTGAGATAAATGACGATTTCCCATATCCGCTATTTATCCAAAATTTCACCACTGAAAATGGATTATTGAGTAATAAAGTCAACGCATTAAGCTTAAATGATGCCGGCTGGTTATTTATCGGAGGAAACAATGGATTGTCAGTTGTCCACGCAGATTCTATACAGATTTTTTCATCATGGCATTATTTTAAAACTAATAACAGCAATTTGTTAAGTAATGAAATCATTGATATTCACCTGAGAGATAATCAAATCGCTCTGGCTACTAAAAACGGAGCTTATTATACAACATTTAATCAGTTGATGGAGAATCATTCTTTAAACTCATACTTCTTATCGGATTCTGTAAATGCTATCTATATTGACAAGCAAAATAATCTGTGGTGTGCTTTCGGATATTGGTCAGAGATAACTAACACTTTTGAAAAAAACGCTGAAAATAAACAATTTGCCTGTATTCAGGATAATAATCCATTATTAAACTACCATTCTAATTCAAATGATCCCATTTTTATCACTGATTTCGCTGAAACAACAAACTCAGTTGATACTCAATTAGTATGGGCTTCCACCTGGGGAGAAGGGATATTTTCTCTTCAATTAAATGAATCAAATGATTTAGATTATTCAGGTCATTTCTTTTTTGGCAATTACAAGCAAAATTCTATTAGTACCAATGCTATAACAAAACTCTGTGTAGATAAAAATTCTACGGTATGGGTTGCTGACGGATATATGGGTGGACCTGCACTTCCCTATGGTACACGTGGTGTATCCAGTTTTGACGGAACAAATTGGAATCATTATACTTATAAAAATTCTCCTTTACTGAGTAATAATATTTTAAGAATAGATGTGGATCAGGCAAACAGAAAATGGTTTGGTTCATGGGATAAAGGACAATCTAATCCATGGAGTAATGGAGTTTCTGTATTAGATAACAGCAATCCTGATTCACCCGATTGGCATAATATCAGCACCGGTTTAATTTCCAATACAATTGCTGAAGTCCGTTTTAACGCAAAAGACAACAAAATGTGGATTGTTTCACATCAGAGAGGCATAAATGTACTTAATCCAGACTTTGAAGCGATGACACCTGTTTATCTGAGCCTGACGAATTCCCAGGATGCAGTCAATATTCATTTTTCAGATGAAAAAACCCTTATTGGTACCCAAAGATATGGAATCGTTTATTGGGATGATGAAAGTACACCATTTACTAATGGATCTTTCTGGAAAAGAGCTGAACCAAGTTCGATAAGAACAGGCTATGTATATGGTATAACCTCTTATAAAAGTAGTTACGGCACTCAGTACTGGATTGCTATGGAATCAGGCCTATTCATGTTTGATGGCAGTAACTGGTATGAATATACAGTCAACCGAAAGCGCAGGATATGGAATAACAACGATTTTTATGATGAGACTTATTATTATGCTGATGAAGAACGTTTATTTGCTGGAAATGCCTCTACCCCATCTTGTATTTTTGCTGATCCATTTGGCAGGATCTGGATAGGGTCTTTAGGGGCAGGAATATCTATATATGATACTTATCAGGATAAATACATCAATTTAAATACAGGAAATTCTCCTCTATTATCAGATTTTATATCAGATATTGCATACGACCCAATAAGTGGGAAGCTCTTTATTGGAACCAATAAAGGAATGAATACAGTAGAAATTGGAAAACAATACAAAACCAGCCAAGTACTTGGGTCAATAGTTGCTTATCCTAACCCATTCTATCCTAAAGAACATCCGGTAATAACCTTTAAAAATACAGCCGCGCCAACTATGCCTGTTGGTGCAAACTCCTGTAAGATTTTTGATCTGAACGGACAATTGGTAAGAGAGCTAGATGAAAATCGTTTCTTCGAATTTGAGTGGAATGGGAAAAATGATGCAAACAGAGACTGTGCTGCCGGGATTTATTTTTATCTGATTCAAACCAATGAAGGCTCAAAAAAAGGAAAATTTGTATTAATCAGATAATTTATTGCTGACATTTCGAACAATATCTTGAACTTCTGCCCGCCTGCTTTATTGAAGTCAACTCATTATAACAGTGTGGGCATTTTGCTTTACCATAGATTTGAAGAAAATTCTGAAATTCTCCATTTTTTTCATCGACACGTCTGAAATCTGATATTGTAGTTCCATTATGAACAATAGCATCTTTTAAGATTGACACAGTAAAACGGATAATATCATCCCATTCATCTACGCTAATATTACTTACCTCCCTAAGTGGAGATATTCTGCATTTAAAAAGAATCTCAACGGCATAAATATTGCCAATTCCAGCAATTATTGATTGATCCATCAGGAAAGGCTTGACAGCAGTATGTTTTCTTTTTGCTTTTTCAATCAAATACTTAGAGTTAAACAAAGGACTAAAAGGTTCAACACCTGTTTTTTCAAACATCCTACGTTTATAATCTTCATTACAAATATATATTTTCCCTAGAGAGCGAACATCATCATACAACAACAGCATTTCATTTTGCAAATAAAAAACAACTCTTGTATATTTATTTATCTGAGAAGAAATCGCAGGATAAATGAGCTTTCCAGTCATTCTTAGATGAATAATAATGATCTGCCCTAAGCTTAAATAAATCAAAATGTATTTTGCTCTTCTTTGAACCGAAATTACACTTTGACATTTTATGAACTCTACAAAAGGAATAATCATATTGTCTTTTTTACTTTCTATAGTATTCACAATTTGTCCTGGTAATATAAGATTGAGCTCTTTGCATATTGTTTCAACTTCTGGTAATTCAGGCATTTCAAACTCCTTTAATCAGCTTCTTAAGAATAAAATAAAGAAATTTCCAAAGAAACACAAAATAATCATTGACAAACTAATAAAAAAATACTAACATTTCTTTATAAAAACAATCGGAGTATTTTATGAAAAAACGATTATTCTGTATCACCATAGCATTAGGAATTTTATCCATGCTCATGAGTGCTCATCTGTTTAAAGTAACAGACTACCCGAATGATGATGGTTCAGCCATCATACTTCAATGGGATAAGTCTATACTTGTATCAGGACATATTGAACTATACAAAAGCACAGATAATAAACATTTCATTCAAATCCCTCTTTCATCTGACATGACAGAATATGTTGACAAAGACTCCACCTTTTCAGGAAATATGGTTTTTTATCGTCTTGATGTGAAAAACCATGCAGGAGAACTGGTCAATTTTTATAAAAGTTCAGCAATTCCAAAAGCTCAGTGGTTTAATACAGACAAATTGCCTTTATTGATAATCCTGATATTATTTTCATCAGCAATTGCCTATTATGTTTTATCTGCAAAACAGGGTAAAGAACTCTATATCAGAAAAATTAACGGCCTAGATGCAATGGATGAAGCAGTGGGTCGGGCAACAGAAATGGGAAAACCCGTACTGTTCGTACCTGGAATCATGGATTTAGATGACATGCAAACTATTGCAGGACTCACAATTCTAGGAAAACTGGCTGAAAAAACAGCTGATTATCACTGTAAACTAATAGTGCCAGTCAGCAAGTCAATGGTTCTTTCAGCAGCCAGAGAAATAGTAAAAACAGCTTACATGCAGGCAGGACATCCTGATGAATATCAGCCTGATAATATTTTTTACTTAACAGACGACCAGTTTGGCTATGTAGCAGGTGTTGATGGTATTATAATGAGGGAAAAACCCGCTGCAAATTTCCTTTTAGGTTGTTTTTATGCTGAATCTCTGATTATTGCAGAAACAGGTTTTGCTAGTGGAGCAATACAAACTGCTGGAACTGCACAACCAAGTCAGTTGCCATTTTTCGTTGCATCCTGTGATTACACATTAATTGGAGAAGAACTCTTTGCTGCATCTGCCTATTTATCGAAGGATCCTCAGCAGTTAGGCAGTCTTAAAGGCCAAGATTTTGGTAAATTAGTGATTATTCTCATGATAATAACTGGTGTAATCCTTGAAATTTTTGGAATTCATTTTCTAAAAGATTTTTTTAATATATCATAGGAGGTTTGAATGAATCATATATTACCTTTAATCATCACTTTTTTAGCAGGTCTGCTTATGATTGTCTCTGAGTTTATCCCTCATAAACCATTTGAACGTATCGTCAGTGAACTTGAAATCTGGTTTATGATTATCTCTGGGTTTGCGATCATATTGGGACAACTGAGTCTGATAAAAATGAATGTTTTAAAAATACAATATAAATCCGAAAACTGGAAATATTGCGTCGTTACTCTTATATCTTTCTTTATTATGCTCATTGCTGGTTTATTATGGGGTACACAAAACCAGGGGGGTATAATAGGTTCAGGGGAAAGTCTTATTCAAAGCATTGGGAGCAAACCCTTCGATTATATTTTTGACAATATTTATCAGCATCTGATGGCAAGCATGTTTTCTCTTCTGGCTTTTTTTATTGCTTCTGCAGCTTACCGTGCTTTTATTGCAAGAACACTTGAATCCAGCCTTTTACTGATATCAGCTATTTTTGTTATGCTTGGCAATACAAGTATAGGAACAAGTCTGACGTCATTTTTACCAGAAAATTTAAACTTTTTACATCTTCCTACAATTAGTGCTTTCATTATGGACTATCCAAATCTTGCCGGCCAAAGAGCCATTATGATTGGTGCAGGACTTGGTATTATTGGCAGTTCTCTGAGAATTATTCTGGGAATTGAAAGATCGTGGCTTGGAGGAAAAAAATGAAAATCACTACAATTGACAGAAGATGGATATTTCTCTTTATCTTGATTGGTGTTGGATTACCCTTGATGTTACCACTTGGTTTTAAACTCGAAGTAACTCCAAATGTGCAAACTGTATATAATCTCATTGAATCAACTCCTGAAAATAAGGTTGTATTGCTTTCATTTGATTATGATCCGGCAAGCAAGCCAGAATTACATCCAATGGCTTTCGGAATTATTAAGCATGCTATTGACCGTAAACAAAAAGTAGCGTGTCTGGCTTTATGGCCTATGGGCAGTCAAATGGTTGACGACGTTTATCAGAACCTTAAAAAGGAAATGCCAGACATTGAATATGGGCGTAATTTTATTAATCTCGGTTATAAAGCAGGAGGTATTGTAACGATACAGGCAATGGGTAAAAATTTAAAAAATGTTTTCCCATCTGATGCAAATGGTACGCCAATTACAAATTATTCTATCTTAAATTCAATCCACACCCTAAAAGATTTTGCATGGATATGCTCTTTTTCAGCAGGAACTCCTGGCTTAAAAGAATGGATTATGGTTGCAAAAGATAAGTACAACATCCCTGTAACTGGTGGTACAACCGCAGTTAGTACTCCGGGATTTCTCCCCTATCTCAATGATCAAAATCAGCTGACTGGTTTATTGGGTGGTCTAAAAAATGCAGCTGAATATGAATTTTTAATTCAAAGAAAAGGAACAGCTACTGCCGGTATGGATGCCCAATCTGTAGCACATATTATCATCATAGCATTTATTGTTCTCGGAAACGTAGCCTTCTTTGTCAGTAAAAAAAGAAAAAAGGATTAGATTATGATACAATTCTGGACGATGTTAGGATTATGGTTAGGTGCATTAAGCACACTGGCTATCTGGAGCTTTTTATATAAAGACAATCCATTTTATAAAATTGCTGAACAGATATTTGTTGGCGTATCTGCTGCCTACTGGCTGATTTACACGATTTATAATATTTTGATTCCTAATCTTTTTTCAAAAATATTAACTGACCCTTTAGCAAACTGGATATATTTTATACCAGGTATTTTAGGAATTATGATGTTGTTACGTATAATACCAAAATTTGAAAAGTTGAGTTTTTATCCTTTATCATTGCTGATTGGGACAACTGCAGGAATCAGTTTACTCCGTTTTTTAAAATCAGATGTCCTCTCACAAACAACTGCAACGATGCTCAATCCATTTTCATCAGGTAATTTAGCTGTTATTATCGGTCAATTTATTATCATAATTGGCACAATTACTGGATTAGTCTATTTTTATTTCAGTAAAAAACACAAAGGGTTTATTGGGTATAATGCTCGACTCGGCATCATTTTTCTGATGATCAGTTTTGGTGCATCATTTGGCTATACAGTCATGGCACGTATATCCCTGTTAATCGGGAGACTTCAGTTCTTACTTGGTGATTGCCTTAATCTGATTAAGTAAATGATACCCTGTATTCATTTCATTTTTTTTGAGGTATTTACAAACAAATCTCATAATTAGTCTACTTATATCATTTTCTGATAACGGTTTTTCATTAAAATAATTCTCAATCCAGAAAAATAACTTGACAGATAAAACAAATCCAGAAATTAATTTCAATTATGGAAGATTTTAAGAATATGTATCAAAATATCAGATTCTGTGTAAAATGCGGAGCAGAACTGATAGTTAAAGATGACCGTGAAAACAAGGAAAGACCGCATTGTGAAAATTGTGGATGGATTTATTATAAAAATCCGATTCCTGCAGCAGCCTGTGTGGTAATTAATGAACAAAATGAGCTGCTTCTGGTAAAACGTAAATTTGAGCCAAAAGCATTGGAATGGGCTTTACCCAGTGGTTATATCGAAATATGGCAAACGCCCGATGAATGTGCTGTTGAAGAGTTAAGAGAAGAAACCGGTCTAATAGGTGAAGTAAGTACCTTCATTGATTATTATACCGGATTTTCACCATTTTATATCAGGGTTCTATCATTCGGTTTTGTTATGAAAATTACCGGAGGAGAACTTAAAGCCGGAGATGATGCTTTGGAAGCGAAGTTCTTTAAGCAGGAGGCACTTCCGCCTATCTGCTTCTGGTCTCATCAGCATTTTTTAAGAAAAATAAACTACATAAAATAAATTGAGGACATTATGGAATTAAACAAACATTATTCAGCAAATGAAATTGAAAAAAAATGGTACAGCTTCTGGCTTGAAAATGGTCATTTTAAAGCTAAAAAAGACCCTGATAAAAAGCCTTTTACTGTACTGATTCCTCCTCCAAACGTTACTGGTATTCTGCACATGGGTCATGTGCTTAACAATACATTACAGGATGTGGCTGTTCGTTATCACAGAATGAATCAAGAACCTACACTCTGGATTCCAGGCACTGATCATGCCGGTATTGCCACTCAAAATATGGTAGAAAAAGACCTTGCAAAACAAGGGAAAAACAGACATGATGTCGGTCGTGAAGAATTGATAAAACTGATCTGGAAATGGAAAGAAGAAAAAGGCGGACATATCATTGAACAGCTTAAGCAGCTTGGCGCTTCCTGTGACTGGTCACATGAGCGTTTTACGATGGATGAAGGTCTGTCAAAAGCAGTTAAAGAAGTATTTGTTCATCTATACAAAAAAGACCTGATTTACAAAGGAAAATACATTATCAACTGGTGTCCCCGTTGTATTACGGCGCTGGCTAATGATGAAGTGGAGTACGCTGATGAACAGGGGAAACTCTGGCATATTAAATATCCTTATGAAGATGGAACAGGCTATCTCGTTGTTGCTACAACACGTCCTGAAACAATGCTCGGAGACGTGGCAGTTGCCGTTCACCCTGGTGATGAACGTTATCAAAACCTCATAGGCAAAAATGTTATTTTGCCGGTTGCTAATCGTCCAATCCCGGTGATTGCTGATGAATATGTGGAAAAAGAATTCGGAACAGGCTGTGTAAAGATTACACCTGCTCATGATCCGAACGATTTTGAAGTGGGTAACCGTCATGGCTTGACTCCGATGACAGTTATGGATGAACAGGCAAAAATGAATGAACTTGCCGGCAGTCAGTTTGAAGGTCTCGACAGGTTTGAATGTAGAAAAAAACTGCTTGAACAGCTTGAAAAGGAGAATCTGCTGGTTAAAACAGACAATCACGATCATTCAGTAGGTCATTGTTACCGTTGTGATACCGTGATTGAACCCTATCTTTCCGATCAATGGTTTGTCAGAATGAAACCTTTGGCAAAAAGAGCCATAGAAGTTGTTGAAAATGGTCAGATTTCTTTCTATCCGGAACGTTGGACAAAAGTGTATATGCACTGGATGAATAATATCCGTGACTGGTGTATTTCCCGTCAGATTTGGTGGGGTCACCGCATTCCAGCCTATTATTGTCTGGAATGTAATGAGATGATTGTAAGTTCTGAAACACCACATGAATGTCCAAAATGTAAACATACACAGTTTAGACAGGATGAAGATGTGCTTGACACCTGGTTTTCTTCATGGTTATGGCCATTTTCAACCATGGGCTGGCCGGAAGAGACTGAAGACCTTAAATATTTCCTGCCAACCAAACTGCTGATTACAGCCCCTGAAATCATTTATCTCTGGGTTGCCCGTATGATTATGGCAACGCTTGAATTTAAAGATATGATACCTTTTGATACGGTTTTACTTCATGGAACAGTGAGAGATGAACTTGGCAGAAAAATGAGTAAATCTTTAGGGAATTCCCCTGATCCAATCGATATTATCAATGAAGTGGGAGCAGATGCACTGCGTTTTAGCATGATCTTTAACACACCAAAAGGTCAGGATACTTATTATTCAAATGCGATTCTGGAAACCGGTCGTAATTTCTGTAATAAAATTTGGAATGCTTTCCGTTTTATGATCATGAATATTGAGAAAATTGATGGTCTGCCAACACCTGATCAAATCAAACCAGATTTAGCTGATCAGTGGATTATAAGCCGATTAAATCAAGTCATCAAACAAAGTCGCGAAGATTATGAAAATCTCAGATTTAATGACGCAGCTCAAAATCTGATGCAGTTTATATGGGATGATTTCTGCTCCTGGTATCTTGAAATTGCCAAAGAGAAGTTCTACTCTGATACTGATCCGGTTGTTCATTTAACCACAAAGTGGGTATTGCTTGATGTGTTCCAGCAATCCATGCGATTAATTCATCCGATTATGCCTTTTATTTCTGAAGAAATCTGGCAACTGATTAAACAGTATTATCCAATGGATGAAGAAGCATTGATTATTGCTCAATTCCCTTTAACAGATGAAAATAAAATCAATCATGAAATCATGAATAATATGGCATTGATTATGGAATCAATTTCTGCAATCAGAAACCTTAGAAAACAGGTCAATCTCGCTCCTGGTCTGGAAATTGAACTAACTATCAAATGCGTTGACGACTCTCAGGTAAAATTATATGAAAATTATCAGAATTATCTGAAAAAACTGGCAAAAGTGAAAACAGCTCATGTTGGTATTGATGTTGAAAAACCAAAATCTTCACTGGCTGCAGTGGCACAAAATGTTCAGATTTTCCTGCCTTTAGCCGGCTTAATTGATGTTGAAGCAGAAAAACAAAGACTTTCAAAACAGATTGCCAAACTGGAACAGGAACTTTCTGTAATCCAAAGAAAGCTGGGAAATGAACAGTTTGTAAGCAATGCAAAAGAAGAAGTGGTTGCCAAAGAAAAAGAAAAAGAAGCTGAAGTAAGCGATAAACTTTCAAAAACTAAAGATATTTATAATGGATTATAATTCAGACATTGGGCATATAGAGATATATGCCCTTTTTAAATGTTATGGAGGAATAGAATGAGTGCAGAAGAAATCAAAACCGAAGAGTTAAATGCTGAAAACTTGAACAAAATCAATGAAAAAGTCATTAATGACGAACCCAAAAAATTGGAATTCTATGAAAAACTCAGAAAACGTTTTGGAGATAAACTCCCCAGATCAAAAGATCCCTCCAAAATTCAAATCTCTGATTTTTTGTTCGCATTACCTGATTTTTTTATTCTGTTGACAAGACTATTTATTGATAAACGTATTCCTGCTACCCGAAAAGTATTTTTAGGTTCAATTATCGGATATCTGATTTTGCCTATAGATATTATTCCTGATTTCATCCCTATTTTAGGCTATGTAGATGATCTGGTATTAGTTGTTCTGGCACTTGATCAGGTATTGATTGAAACCGATGAACAGGTGATTCGTGATAACTGGAGCGGTAAGAAGAATGTGATTGAACTGATTCGTTCTATTACTCATTTGATTCAGACCAAGCTCAATAATCCTGCCATTAATGCCGTAAAAACCTTCTTTAAAAAGGTTTCCGGAGCAAATAATGAAATTACTAGTTGCTACAAAAAACAGACATAAATTTGAAGAAATTAAATCAATTCTTTCTGAATTGAATATTGAACTGATATGTGCGGCTGATATTGAAAATCTGCCTGATACGATTGAGGATAGAGATACAATTGAGGGTAATTCCATAAAAAAAGCCAGAGAAGCTGCCCTTTTTACCCATATTCCTGCCATTGCGGATGATACCGGTTTTTTTGTCAGTGCGCTTAATGACGAACCGGGTGTTTTTGCTGCCCGATATGCCGGTGAGAATTGCACTTATGCCGATAATGTCAATAAAATGCTGAAAAATATGGAAGGCATCAGTAATCGGGAAGCCCGGTTTGAAACGGTAGTTAGCCTTGCTTTTCCTGATAAAGAGGATGTGATTACACGCAAAGGAATTATCAACGGCTATTTACTGGGAACCCAGCGGGGTCATTCAGGCTTTGGATATGATCCCATTTTTGTACCGGAAGGTTTAGATAAAACATTTGCCGAACTCTCTGACGATGAAAAAAATCAGATCAGTCATCGTGCCAGAGCTTTTCAGGCGATATTGCCGGTACTAAAAGAATTATTTGATAAATAAGTCAGGTGCTGTATGAAACATTTTATCAGTCTTATCATAATCCTGATCTTTATTGGTTCTCTGTCTGCTGAGATCATTCAGGGAAAAGTGATTTCTGTTAAAGACGGAGATACCATAGAAATTTTGTTTAAAGGGAAACCTGAAAGAATCAGGCTTTATGCGGTTGATTGTCCTGAAAAGAATCAGGATTTTGGTTCAAAAGCCCGTCAATTTACTTCTGAATTAGTCTTTAATAAGACTGTCAAAGCAGATGTAATAAATAAAGATATGTATGGTCGTTCAGTTGCAGAAGTCTTTCTTCCGGATGGACGTTCTCTTAATCGTGAACTGATTAAAAACGGTTTTGCATGGCATTATAAAGAGTACAGTAAAGATGAGAGCCTCACTCAACTGGAAAATGAAGCCAGAGAGAAAAATAAAGGCTTATGGACAGATAAGAATGCACAGGCACCGTGGGATTTCCGAAAAGAACAGAAGAACGAAAAAATAAAAAAGCCTTCGGTTAATAAACCAGGCTTAACACTTAAAAGCGGCTCCTATGTTGCCTCAAAGAAGTCAAAAAAGTTCCATCGTTCTTCTTGTAAATGGGTAAAAAAAATACCAAAACAAAACAGAATCTATTTTAACAAAAATATTGATGCCAAAAATGAAGGGTACGAACCCTGTGCGGATTGCAAACCCTGATCATAATGTAGAGACACGATTAATCGCGTCTGTACGGGGTGGTACGCACTACAAGCGTCTTGCTTGTAATCTGTCTCTGCAAGCAGGATGCTCGCAGTACGATTATTGAGCCTGATTCCTAAATTTTTCTCTGATCTTTTCACGAATCAATGGCAGTTTAAAATGCAGGATAAATGAACCTAAGAAGCATAATGAACCTGACAGGAATAAAGTTTTTTCAACACCGATACTCTTTGATATTGTACCTACCAATAAGCTGCCAATGGGCATAAATGATAAAAAGGACATTGAATAGATTCCCATGACTCTTCCTCTTTTATCGGCATCCACAATATTTTGAATAATCGTATTGGAACCGGCCATTTGCATCATCATACCACAACCAGCGACAAAAACCAGAAAGAGACTTAGATAAAAGATTTTGGAAAATGATACAATTATCAGGCAGATGGCAGCAATATGCCCCATATTGGTGATGATTGAACCTAAGCCCTTTAAATGTTTTCTGGAAGCCAGATAAACCGCTCCACACAATGCACCTGCACCGATTCCCGACATCAGGTAACCAAGTGTTTTTGCATCACCTTTAAAAACTTCTCTCGCATAGTAGGGTAGTAAAACGGTATATGAAGAACCCAGCAAAGTGAATATACTGACATTGATGAGCAGATAGCGGATCGGTTGAAACTGAATCACATAAGAAAAGCCTTCTTTAAAATTTTGGATAAAATGCCCTTTTGAGATATGTTGAATGCTTGCATGTATCCGCATATTAAATAAGGATATAAGTACCGCTATGTAAGAAAGTCCGTTAATCAGAAAACAATATGCTTCTCCAAACTGAGCAACCATAAATCCTGCGATTCCCGGACCAATCAGTCTGGCACCATTAAACATTGCAGAGTTTAAGGCAATTGCATTACCGATTTCCTCTTTTTTATCGACCATATCAAAGATAAACGAATGTCTGACTGGTGACTCAAATGCTTCTATAACGCCTAAAAAGACACTTAACAAAAGGATTTGCCAGATTTGAACATCTGAATAAAATACCAAAGCACTTAAACTTAATGCCTGAATCATGGAGCATGTTTGCGATACTTTCAGTATTTTATGCCGGGAATATTTATCTGCGATCACTCCTGCAAAAGGGGTTATAACCAAGGAGGGTATATGTCCAACGAAACCAATCAGCCCCAGCCAAAAAACAGAATCTGTGATTCTGTAAATCAACCAGCTTAAAGCGGTTCTTTGAATCCATGTGCCTATCAGGGAAGTGCCCTGCCCAAAAAAATACAAAGAGTAGTTTCTGTTTTTAAACCCTCTGAATATATTAAAAAAACGTTCTATAAACTGATTGAGTTTTTCTGACATAAAGCCTCTTTATTCAATGATAAAAATGATTAATTCCGGTTGACTGCCTGTTCTGACAGGAGGTCCCCAAAAACCAAACCCACTGGAAACGTAGTAGTATTTGTTTTCTTTGAATTGTAATCCATAGCTGTTATCAAACAGTTTTTGGGTAATAAAATTGAAGGGAAACAATTGACCATGATGCGTGTGTCCTGACAAAAAAAGATCAATTGGATAATCCTTGCCTTCGATTCGGCTTTTGGGCTGATGATCAATTAATATGGTAAACAGACTGTCTGATTCCGGTCTGATTAATTCCTGTAAATCTGCTCTTTTCTTTTGAAAAAACCGTTCGGCAGATAAGTCATCACGACCGATTATGACCAGTTGATTATCTATGATGACTGAAGAATCAGACAGAATGTCAATATGATAGTTTTTAAAATGATTAATGGCACTATCTAAACTGCCTATGTATTCATGATTTCCAAAGACAGTAAAAACACCGTGTCGACTTCTGATATTTTTTAATAAATCACCGCTATCATGATAAGCCAAGTGCGCCACATCCTCTGTAAATACGTCACCCCCAAACAACATGAGATCGACATCCGCTTTGTTTACTTCATCTACGAGCGTTTTTATGGCATCGGGGAAAAACAGATCATTGATATGTAAATCAGAAGCGTAAGCGATCTTCCATGGTTTTGATAATTTATTTTTCCCTAAATGATGATTTTTAAGATGGATTTCTTTCACTTTGGGTTTGCCTGCATTTAAATATCCAAAAGCGATAAAACCAGATATCAATAAAACCATAAAACCAGATAAATAGAATCTAAAATTATTGATTGATAATATATATCTCAGGTAGTTTGGCGATATGATTCGAATAAGTATCAAAATGCTGTCATATATAAGTAAAAGTAAGAAACTGTAAACCATTACAGCCAGCCATATTGAACCAATTTGACCCAGAAACTTGACCCATGCCGTAGGATAAATTCTATCAACAGTCCTGTAAATAAAATATGAGGAAGATAAAACAAAAAATAGAAGAATAAATATCTTTTTCCCTGCAAAGTTAAATTTAAAAACACTGATTATATGCCTGTAGATATAATAATTTATTGAAAAATAAATGCTTAAAACAATACTAAAGAATAACAAAAACACATATTCTCCTTAACAAAACAAGAAGGATGATGATAAAGAACACACTCCCTCTGCAGAGAGAGTGTATATGATTAACTAAAATAGTTCAAGTAACTCAGTATTTTTGATACTTCTGATAAAAGCTGTAATCAATTGGACAGTGTTTTCAAGATCAGAAAATGATACCATTTCGTTTGGACTATGCATATAACGACAAGGAATACTGATCAATAGTCCTGCAGATCCCTTAAACTCTGAATGAATTGCGTCTAAATCGGTTCCAGTATTTCGAGGATAAATCTCAACCTGATATGGGATTTGATTCTGTTCAGCAATTTTTTTGATATGTTTGAATAGTTTTGCATTGATTCTGGATCCCATTGTTAAGGCAGGTCCTTTTCCAAGTTTGATATCAGCCGTTTCTTTAATATTGGTATCAGGATGATCAATAGCAAAAGTAACATCAATTGCAATTGCTATATCAGGTTCAACGTACGCTGCGGATGTTTTGGCTCCTCTTGCACCAACTTCTTCCTGAACATTAGAAGCGGCATAGACAGAACAATACAAATCATCTTTAGATAGTTCCTCAATGACTCTGGCACAGGTATAGACACCCACCCTATTATCAAAGGCCTTTGAAACTAAAATGTCGTCTGTTAACTCCATGAACTCACCTGACCAGGAAATAATATCTCCAGGTTCTGCATGCATAAATGCTTCTTCGCGTGAAGAAACTGCAATATCTATCCAAAGGTTTTTGATTTGAACAGCACTTTCATCATGGAGTAAATGTTTTGGACAACGGCCAATAACTCCAGTTCTAGTCTTACCTTCATGATGAATATTCACTCTCATTCCAGGCAGTAATACGGCATCAAACCCACCCATTTCTTTAAAATAAATAAAACCATTACTATCGATTGAACTCACCATTAAAGTGATTTCATCAGCGTGACCTGAAAGCATTATTTTTAAATCAGAACTTCCTTTTTTTACTGCAATAACTGATCCAAGACGAGTTTTTATCAAATCATCACTATACTTTTTGATATAATCAATATATAACTGTTGTACTGATTCCTCTTGACCAGAGGGAGCAACTTTTTGAGTTAAATCTCTTAAAAATTGTTTATACATTTTCATAATCATTTCCTTATTCTTTCCTTATTGTTTCCTTATCTGATATTTTATATAATATTGTAGAGACGCAATGTAATTACGTCTCTACCTGTTAAATATCATTAGCAATTATTGGCTGTTCCGGAGGCAAAAGGATTAACAACCTTTTTTACTTTTGGCTTATCATGTGGAATGATACAAAGAAACTTCATAGAACCAGCACCTGTGTTTCTAAACTGATGCTCAATACTTGGATCGACATAAATTACATCCCAGGCTTTGAAAGGTTTTTCTCCTTCTGAGCAAACAAAAACACCCTGTCCTTCCAGTACAAAAACTTCATGTTCATAATCATGCGAATGCAAAGGTGTATGTCCACCCTCAGCGACTTCAAAAAGCCTTAGCGCAAAATTGGGTGCATTATCTTTTTGACCAATCAACCAGCGGATTTTGGTAAAAGCAGCACCTTCAATATTTACATCCTCTAATGGTACATCCTGATAATTGACGACTTTCATTTTTTCCCTCTTATCTATTTTTTTATCTTGTTTTGCAGTATATAAATCTTATAAAATTGCTTACGATAAGTTAGTATTACATTGCATCGTAACCGAGTGCTGTTATCTCACGTTTTACATCATCTATCGTAAGGATACTATCATCGAAATGTACTTCAACCAGTGAATCAGGCAAATTGACACTAACTCTTTCAATTCCAATTACTTTTTCAAGTCCTCTGATAATTGTTACTCTGCATTTTTCACAAGTCATCCCATACACAGTAATCTTTTTCTTAACCATAATCATGCTCCTTAATTTAGTCTCTATTTATGATTTTTCTTCTTAATTACAAATTCTAAGTTAATTGGAAATTTTGGCAAGTATTTTTTTTATTCTTTGTAGAAAAATTTAAGTTTTAGTACGCTTATCAAATTTAATAAGAAAATAAAGACAAGAGAAACAATGAGATTAAAATATATGGTTGGATATCTTTTTTCATAAAATGTCTTATAACTTGATAAAAAAATATTTTTGTTTGTATTTAGAAATTTACCATCCATTAAGCTCACACTTAAATTCAAGTATTGATTAGTAAATTGATCCTTTGGATATTTTTTTGTCTTCACAGAAATATCCTTATAGATCTGATTTAATTCACTTAGGTAGGACTGTCCAGATAAGCCATTTAAACTCTTTCTTTTTTTATCAAGTGATTCAACCGCTTTATCATACGGGTTCAATTTTGCCTGAGAAACATATAGACCTTCAAAAAGCCATCTGGATGGCATTACCTGAACAACTTCAGGTATTGGATTGGCATCAACCAATTTGATATTCCGATTCATTTTTTCATACTCTATTATAGCACCCCCAAAAATAATTTGAGGAATCAGAATTAGAGGCAAAATATTGATGATGGCTTTACTGTCAGATAAAAAGGATGAAATAAGTAAACCAATAGAAAATCCAGAAACTGCAGATAAAAAGAGATAAATAAAATATGGTAAAAACATTCCCTTGATACCGAGAATATAAGAAGAAACAACATAATATAAAATTACCTGTGCAACAGCAAAAAGGCCTAGCACAATACACTTTGAAATTAAATAATGTGACATTCTAAAATTGAGTAACTTCTCTCTTAAAAGGTTTTTGCGTTCTGAAAGAATTTCTTCTATACTATTAGAAAGTCCAAGAAAAATAAACACGATTACAGAGATAAAAATATATATTCCCAAGTTTACATTCTGATAAAATGAATAGCCAGAGTTTGTTACCTGAAGACGAAGTATAAATGCAATAATAATACCAAGGATAGGGGCTTCTCCAAATGTAATAAAAAGATTTGTTCTGGATCTCATCTTTGTTATCATGCTACGCTTTACAAAAGCAAGCAATTGAACCAGATTAGAATAAAGATCATTTCTCTTTCTTTTTCGAATATGGACTTTATTAACTTTCACACTTGAATTATCATATTGAATCAAATCAAATAGCATTTTACGTTTATATTTATCACGCCAGTAATCAGGGGAAAACTTTCTTTTTATAACTGCATTTCTTGAAACCTGTTCATAAACAATTTCACCATTGTCTTTATATTCAGGATATTCAATAATTGAATAGATATATTCAGGCAATTTTGAATCTCTTTTTTGTGTTAAAACTTTTATATCTTTCTTAATTAATCCAAGTTCAGAATCAAAATAACGCCATGATTCATCAGGACTTCCAAAAAAAACCTGCTTTCCTGTTTTATCCATGAGTAAGACTTTATCAAAAGACATATAAACCGGTGAGCTTGGTTGGTGTATTGTGATAATCACAACCTTACCCTGGTCAGCAAATTTTCTTAAAGAGTCAATAATTTGTTCTGCATCAGAAAATGATAAGCCTGAAGTAGGTTCATCACAAATCAGAATCGTTGGTTCAAACAGCAATTCAAGTGCTATATTTAAACGTCTTCTTTCCCCTCCGCTCAGAAATTTCTTTTTTATATCTCCAACGAGCGTATTCATTCTATGACTAAGATTCGTGTTAAAAAGAATATTCCGGATCTTTTGATCCAGATATTCCTTTGATAATTTTGGCATTCTGAGTCTGCCACGATAAAAAAGATTTTCATAAACAGTCAAGTTAGAAAATAACAAATCTTCCTGAGGGACATAACCGACAAACTGGGAATAAAAATTGATATTCTGATAAAAATTTTTCCCGTCGTACAGAATATTGCCATAAGTAGGGATTATTTCTCCTGCGATACATTTTAAAAATGTAGATTTCCCGCAACCGCTCTGACCTAAAATCCCAATGAGTTGATTCTTTTCGACTTCTAAAGAAATACTGTCAACTGCCAATTGACCATCCCGATGAAAATGCTTTAAATCAAGGATATTGATTTGTTCAATTTCAAAAGGAATTTCAATCAAGTCATAAAATTGATTGAGTCTGAAATTTTTCTTATTAATTGTCAGCACATCTGTATTTAAAAAAAATTGAGTCGTTTCGTTCACTTTCTTATTATTTAAATAAAAATCCCAGTTTTTTCTAGGCGGGTAAAGATAATACTTACCATCCTGAATTTCTATATATCCGATGGTCTTAGAGGTATCAGTTCTAGAAATTGAGAAAAAATCTTCATCAAAGATAATATAAAGTTCTTTAGGAATTATATTTTCTACTCCTATTTCCCCTCTTTCGCGAATAACATCCAACAGAGAAAACGCAGCATATCCTTTTATTTGTAATTCATCATCAAAAAGCAAATCAATGTTTCTGTTTTTTAGCTGAGATTTATTATTACGGTAAACTGTACCACTGCTGAGATTTAAAGAATATCGGTTATGATTATTGATAATCTTGAAATCATAATCGGGCTTTTTAAAATCAATCACATCATAAATATCTTGATTTCGATAAATAGAACACAAACAATCATAGTCGAACTGTTGATTACTGACATTTATCTTACAATCTTTTGGAAGAATATATAACTCATTAGCATACAATTGCTTACCATCTATTTCGGAAGAAACATGATTACTCGTTCCCAGGAAAATATAATGATCAATCATAAATAGAACAAATTCAGTCGGATAAACTTTCTTGCTGCCAAACTGGATTTGACATTTTTCATTTCTGCCAAAAATCAAATGATCACTGAAAATGGATTCTTCTACTAAATTGATATATCTAAAACCCTTGATAGAAACCAAGCCCTTTGATTGATATTCAATCGCAGAAATCATATCCATGAAGCCATCTGTTTCTAAATCCAGTTTTTTTGCCAAATCTAAAATTTGTGTAATTTCTGAGATTGAGAAATCATTATCTGAGAATGACATTACAATTAAACTAAGCAAAATTCTGATTTTATCTAATCCAGTCAGATTTTCATTCAGATATTCCAAAACATTTTCTATATTGATATCATCTTCTATGATTTTCCGTATATACACTTCCCATGAAATACTTTCACGTCTGAAAATATTGATTAAAAGACTGTATAAGATATTGATTTCGTAAGCACTTATTTCATTATCTGCTTTTAGAATTGAAACATAGAGTCGTGTTACATTATCAATTATCTTTTTTCTTTCTCTGGTAGTTTGTCTGATCTTTTTGGTTTGTTCTTTGTTAATCATTCCTCATTAACCTTTATTTTAATCGCATCTAGATGATTTTTACATGAATCACACAAATGATTCACGCAATAAGTCTGATATATCTGTATCAAACCTTGTTGATTCACAGCTTTTGTATGGATAAATTGCTCAATATCTTCTGTAAGATATTTTTTCATTGTATTACTTATTGTATTTTCACTTAGACCAGGAAATTCCTTATATAAGAAGATACAGTAACTGGCAAGATCTTCATATTCCATTTTCTGAGAATAAATATAAATAATTGGAATGATGATATTGATTAAAATCATATCTATTCTTGAAGATCCAAGACGAGTGTCAAAATCTTTTAGAGACTGCTTAGAGAGAAACAACTGAGCCCTGCGTCTGAATGAAATAACTGAAAGTTTATCTTTTTCAAAGGAAAAAAGTTTTAAGATATGCCGTGTTAGCCCTATATCCACACTATCATAAATAAAATCTAATACTTGAACCAGTCTTAGGACAGGATGATTGACCGGTCGTATACGGAAGAGATTCCAGTCAAAATTCATATCACTCACATCATACTTATGAGTTATAAAACTTTCATTCAAATCATTAGAAAAAACAGTTTTTACTCCGGAAGGTAATAAGTTTATTAAATCTGAGGTATGCAACCAGAGAGATAATATGTCCATTTTTTGATACCCTTCAGCAATCATTTGTCGAATTTTAACATAAGGTACCTGTGTAGCAAGCTGATAAAAAGGAAATTTATTATTCGTATAACCAAGAGATTCAAAAATTCCCTGATAAAGTAACTGATCAAAAGAACTGAAAGATAGCTCTGCTTTAAAACGTTTGATTTTTCTGTAAAAACGTTCCATTCCATATTCTGTCAAAAGTCTGGGAATCCACTCATTTTGAATAGAAAAAACAGGGCAGTACTTTTCATGTTCGGTAAAATGTAAATTGTTCTCAGTTTCTAGAAATTTCTGGATTTCTTCAGATAATTTATCATTTATTTTCAATATTTCAGATAAATCTCCATTTTCTTTAATTGTATATTGTTGACTTGTTTTGTTTTCATATACAACATGTAGTACCACTTGATTGAAATTGGCATCATCCTGATGATTATGGGCATTCCAATCATAAGTATTAATATGAATTTCAACATCACCCTGGATATTAACACCATCTATTTCTAATATTGCATTTTTAAAATCAGCTCCTGCTCCTCTGTTCCAATGTCCTGAAAATAAGACTTTTATTGTTTTTCCAGATTCAAGCGTAAGCTCTGATTTAAGGTGTTGCTGGTCCCAGATATGATACAGGAATTTTTCATTAAAATCATTCATTTTTCACTCCAGTCAATCTGAATAGAATAAGGAATAGGGTCTATCATACCAGCCTGTTTAAATGCTCTTATTCGCAGAATACAGCTGTCACATTCTCCACAGGCGATTTCATTATTCACATAACAACTCCAGCTTAATTCAAAGGGAATACCAAGCTCTCTTCCTATATTTATAATTTCATGCTTCATCTTATCTATAATAGGTGTCTTTAAAAAAATTTGAGTTTCATCTTTTGTACCTAGATTGATCGCTTTTTCCAGTTGGTCATAAAATACTCTTCGACAATCTGGATATCCTGAACTATCTACTTCAACAGCTCCAATATAAATGGATTGTGCTTCTATGACTTCGGCCCAAGAAACTGCTATAGATATCAGATTACCATTTCTAAAAGGAACATAGGTATTAGGAACGCTGTCAGTCAAATGATTTAGTGGCACGTCCATATGATAATCTGTCAGAGAATTCCCACCTATTTTCACAAGAAAATCTATATCAACTACTAACTGACCATCAGGCTTAAAATATTCACAAATTTTTTGATATGATTTTAGCTCTTTTTGTTCTGTTCTCTGACCATAATTTGCATGAAGCAAATAAATTTCATCATTTTCTCTTTTTGCAACAGCAGTTGTAATTAAACTGTCCATTCCACCACTACACAATACAATAGCCCTTTTTACCATAACAATTCCTTTTTGACTATATATTTGACTTATTTTTTAGATCTTTCAGATTTAACGCATTAAATTTTTCAATAATTGCATTTTCCACTACTTCTGGAATTTGATCGTGTAATCGACCACCCAACCCAACAATTTGCCTGACCATACTGGAACTTAAATATAAATACTGAGAGTCTGGAACCAGAAAAATTGTATCAATAGTCTGATAAATACTTTTATTCATTAGAGCTAACTGAAGTTCATATTCAAAATCAGATACCGCTCTAAGTCCTCTAACCATAGTTACAGCTTCTATCTGACGTGCAAACTCAACCACTAAACCATCAAATGAGACAACCTGAACACCATGAATATGTTTTACTGACTGACGACACAGGTTTAACCTTTCTTCAGTTGTAAACAGGGTATTTTTTCCTGTAATATTTGCAACAGCGAGTATGACTTCATCAAAAAGCAAAGTAGCTTTTTGTAAGATATTGATATGCCCATTTGTTATCGGGTCAAAAGTACCCGGATAAATTGCTTTTTTCATTTTTCAACCTTAATTTTTGTTTTAATTAAAGCAAGTAAGATATTATTGATGAAAATTATAAACAAACTTCTTGCTTTACCGCAAATGAAAAAATATCATATAAAAAAGTGTGGGATAACCCACACTTTTAATCATTTGCAATCTCATCTAAATCCTGTTGAGTAATAACGTGACTTTTGTATTCAGCAAGTAATTTTTCGAGTTCGTCAATTTCTTTTGGAATGAAGTCAGAAAGCACTTTATGACCGTTAGAAGTAACGAGAACATCATCTTCAATACGAACTCCAATTGCCTCTTCAGGAATATAAATACCGGGTTCAACGGTTATTACAACACCTTCCTGAAGAATGGAATCACGTGCGCCAATATCATGAACATCCAGACCCAGATGATGACCAATGCCATGCATATAATACTTAACAATTTCAGATTCTTCTGTAATCAGATTTAATTTTTTAAGAGATTCAAACATTAATTCGCGTGTTTTCTTGTTTAATTCAGCCATTCCTACACCTGGCTTGATCATCGCAATAATCTCTTTTTGAATATAGAGTACTTCAGCATAGATTTCTTTTTGTCTGTCTGAGAATGTACCACTAATCGGGAAGGTACGAGTAATATCGGCACTATAATTCTCATTTGAGGCACCCACATCCAATAAAACCAGCTGATTTTCTTCGATGCGACAATTGTTTTCGATATAATGCAAGGTGGCTGCATTTTTTCCTGCAGCGACAATAGGTACAAATCCAAAATTACGGCAACCCCGTTTTTCCATTTCAAAGTGTAACATTGCTTCAAGTTCATACTCCATCATACCGGCACGAGCATTCATCCAGATAGATTTGATACCTGCCCAGGTAATTCGGATAGATTCAGTAATGGCTTCCACTTCTGTTTCATCTTTGATCTGACGTAAAGGTCTGATCAAAGGATTGACATCTCTAAAGCAAACATGAGGAATTTTTTCTCTGACTTTTTTTACAAAATGTAATGTTTTACTGAGTGGTTTGTCGAGTTCATGCAGTCCAATATTAATGTATGCCTTATCTGCCTGATACAGATAATTTGAAATACTTCCCTCAAAGTTATCTAAAAACAAAACGGTTTTTATTCCAGTTAACTGAGTTACTTCATCAGGATACATTTTTTCTCCATCCCAGACAATACGATCGGGTATATTTCTTTGAATGTAAATCAGATCAATCGGATTTTCTTCAATATGTCCCATCACTAAAACCGCTTCAGGTGTTTTCAAACCTGTAAAATAGAAAAAATGACTGTTTTGTAAAAATCGGCTGGCTCCACCTGGTTCATCATTTCCGAATATTAAAACAAGTTCATTTTTGTTTAAACTGCTTACGAGCTTTTCTCTTCTCTTTAAAAATACATCAGGATTCATTTTTACTCCTTCCTGTCGTTAAACGTTTGATAAATTGTCCTTACAGTTAATTTTCAATTGACCGTACATCCCATCAAATCCTGGAGGATCATAGGAAAATTGTTGTTGCTTTACTGCGAGAATACATGAGACGACTCTTTTATCTGATATTTTATCAAGCTTTTGAATCATTGTGGTTTCTGCTGTTTCCCACAAATCAATTTCGCTCTCAAAGTTTTTTAAAATGATTTCGTATAAAGCTATTACTTTTTTTGAACTAATAGATTTTTGTTTAAGTGCGTATGCTAAAACATCAATCAATGGAATCAAATGTACATATTTTTGTGAATTGATAGGATTTTTTTGTAACATTTGACACCGATCATTGACTCCAATTGTTAACTTTTTTCCACATATAGGACAAATATGATCTTGGGGAATTGCTTCAGTATAATACAAATCCTTTTCATGATGATTCTTGCCTGCCCTGTGTCCTGTTAAAAAATACCGTCCTTCAGCTGGATTAAATTCTGCTGTATAAACCACTTTTTTTTGACGAATACTTTGGATAATTGAGCCATATGATTTATGTTCACAGTCTAGTACAGTAAACTCTCTTCCTATTCTATTTAAAGCAGCGCTGTGACAATCACTAAATGAAAGCATAGTCAACTGATTTATTTCATTTAATTGAGAAAGCATTTCAGGATCTGCACTTAACCCGGTCTCTAAGGCATGAATATGAAAAAAAAACTGACCATAAAATTCCTTCATAGAAGTAAGCATATTTTTGCTTCCCATTAAACCATCCGGCGTCATGATATGAGCAGGAATAATCTCAATCAAAGGGTGAATATTCTGAATTTCGAAAAGACGATCTTCCAGTTGTTTTTGATTTTCACATACGATAAAAGGTCTGCCAATTGTATTTTTTTGAGACCATTTTGTCATTAATAAAGCCATCTTTTCAATACTTTCAAAATCAGGGAAAAAAATAATATGGTGAGCGACGATTTTATGCTTATAGCCTGTGAGACGAACACTAAAGATTACTTCTGTCTGTAAGAGAAATGACTGGTTATCAGCTTTATTTAGTTTATAAAGTTGATTCTCTTCATATTTAAGCTCATGACGTAGTTCTTTAGTCCTTTTTGGAAAGAGACAATCCCCAGTTCCGAAAACATCTATCCCTTTATAAGACATTGTGTTGACAATATCTTTCAGTTGAATATCTCCCACCCCACCTGCATATCCTGAATGAGAATGTAAATCAACACAAATCTGCATATTATCTCCTTAAACTACACAATATGGATAAAACAGATTTTGTCAATAAAAATTCATATTAGGATTAAAATCTTATTTTGATATTTGAATGTTTTTGATTAGATGCCATATCCAAATAAAGATTTGGAAAATCCATAAAACTTACATTCGATATCATGACTAAAAATGAACGTGGCGTAATAATCACTTGTAACGAAGTTAAATTTCATTTGATTAGAAATATACAAAGCAAAATGACCCTTGAATTTTTCAGAAACAGGCTGATATAAATGCGCTTAAATTTATTGTTTTTTCTTCAATCTCAGGAGATTTTATCAGATAGGATCCATTTAAACGAATACTCAGATTTTGATAAACACCCGTTGATCTCATCATTAAACCAGCAGTTGCATTGAATTTTGAATAATCCAAATAACTCTCAGAGATGCTCTCTGGAGTTTCCTGCCACTTATGTTGCTGATACTGAACTCCTGCAAAAAGATTAAATGGGACTGTTTGAATCAGATGTAAACGAGTTTCTGCATTTATATCCTGGTAGCTTGAGGAGTTGTCATTGAAGAGTAAACCATTAAAAATGGTCGTTTGTTCTATTTTTTTATACTGACCATTAACAGATAAAAAACTAAACAAAAATAAATCAGCGTCGGCTTTCATTAATCTGATATCTTTATCAATACCAGAATCTTCATTATTTATATTTTTATAATGACTTTCGGTCATTTCGAATTTTAATTGGAAATCTCCAGCTAAAGCAGCAGCATTATAAAAGTAATCATGATTGTGAGAATAAAAAGTTACATACAAAGGATTGATTCTTTCACGCAAGAACATAACTCGAAACCAATTTCGGTAATATTCAGCACTTTCATAATAAAACTGGATTCTGTCTAAGGGGTTTATATCTAAATCTTCAAAGTGTTGTACAAAACTTTTATTCTCATTTCGGGCAGCCAATAGAAAAATATCATGACTGAAATACTTCATCCCGCCTGTATATTCAATTCCATTTTTAATATTGTCATACTGGTTTTCAAATTGCTGAGAATACCAAATAAAAGGCTGAAAACGATAGGGAAGCATAAACAAAGCATGAGCTGTAAACCGTTGATCATCATCTTTTAAAACAATGCTGTTAACCCCATCATCATCATCATCGTCTGATTTTTCATGTATTGATTCTAATCCTAAATCCTGTTCTGTCTGGGAAAAATTATACTGATAATTTGCACCAATATAAAGTGCTTTGATAATTTTTACGTAAAATCTATTGTTTGAATAGGCATAAAATTGTTGATCGTAATCTCCCTGATTCATAGAAACTGAATTATCTGTTAACATTGTAAAAAATGGATAATTTCTTGCTTCATCAAACAACTGACCCTTACCATAAGCTCTGCTATCAAAAAGAATTTTTTCTAGCGTAACATCTTTTTCGGTTAACTGATTTGGGTTAATTCTCACTTTTACAGAATCTGTCTGATAACCATCTGCTTTACAGATTAATGTATAGTCGCCTGATAATATTGACTGAAAGGATCTTGAACCTTTCCACGCATTTATCAGCATTTTAGAATCATAAAGATAACAATCCGTTTTTCCCGGATTAACCGTTATATTTAAACGACCTTTTATTGGAATTAACTCAATGTTTAAATCTCTAACCTGGTCTAGTTCAATGGTGATTAGTTCTTCATAACTTCTGTAACTATCCCTTTTTACTTCAAACCGATATATTCCTGGATTTAAAAGGATGGGTTTTTTGTGCTCAAAAATCTCTCCGTTAACAGTTAAAACAGCATCATTGGGAATAATATTTGGTCTGATGGTTCCTGCATTTTTTTCTAGTTTAAAACTTTTTTGATAAGATTGCCCTGATTCTACAAAAAAACTGTCTAAAACAGGAAAATAGCCCATTTTTTTTAATTCCATCCGATGAAAACCATAAGCCAGATCGAGAACAATTGGTGAAATCCCTTTTTCAATACCATCAACAAATATTTTAACACTATCCGGTTCAGTCGCAATATCTATATGGCCTGGATCAAGCGGTTTCAATCTATATAAAAAGCTTTTATTCTCCTCGCTAACCAGAATGGAATCGGAAATAGACTGATAACCTTCCTTCACAAGTTTAACTGAATATTGGCTCTTTTCTATACTCTGTGGTATTCCACTTTGAATTTCCTGATTATTGAGAAAAATTTTGGCATCAGGAGGATCTGCAATAATGACAATCGGGATTAAATCTCCCTGAACCCCTCCAAGTGTTGTCAATTGTAATAAATAAGTCATTTTGGGTTTCAGAATGACTGGAATCTGCCATGTATAAGGCTCATAACCTTCGGCAGTAAACTTAACCCATGTACTTCTGAATGAGATAAAAAAATAGTATTCACCTGGAGCTGTTTTTTCACGTTTAACGACATCAGAGCCTGCAAGAAAAATATCGGCTTTAATGTCTGTCTCTATTCTGATAACTGCACAGGGGTCATCATTCATATCATTTACAGTCGTACCAACAGCATTTTTTAAATCAGTATCATCTTGAGAGAAACTTCTAACCTCAAATTCATAAGCATTCAAAGTCAAAATCAACCCTAAAATCAATGTAACTAAAATATATCTCATATTTACCTCAGAGACATTATATGATTATTTTGTAGAATGTCAATAAAGATTTTTATTTTGAATAAAGATGATGATAAAAAATAAATTCCTGATATTTCTGATGTCCTGTAATCAAGTCTTCATGCCTGCCATGAGCGATAACTTTTCCTGAATCCAGTAAAATTACCTGATCTACATAACGTAAAGAAGATAAACGATGAGAAACAATAAATGCGGTTAAATCGCCAAATAATTTTGAAATTTGTTCCCATAATAGTTCTTCTTTTTGAGCATCAAGACTGGCAGTTATATCATCCAATATCAGAATTTCTGGTTTCTTCATCAAGGCACGCGCAATTGCAATTCTTTGTTTCTGACCACCTGATAATGATAATCCCTTCTGACCTATTTTTGTTAAATCTTTATCTGTAAATTGATCAATTTCATCTTTAATCTGAACAGCTTCGATAATCTGATAGTATAAATCCATATCAGGATTTTCAACACCAAAAGTAATATTTTCTTTTATGGTTCCAGAAAATAAGGATGGTTCTTGTGGGACAAATCCAATTCGTTGTCGTAAATCATCTATATTCAAATGTTCTATATTCTCATCATTTATATAGATATTACCTTCAATGGGTTTATATAAGCCTGATAACAATCCTAAAACCGTTGATTTACCGGCACCTGCTGGTCCAACTATTAAAATTTTTTGACCTTTATCTACTTGAAAATTAACAGAATTGACTACGGGTGTTTTCCGATTTTCGTAAATAAAACTCACATGTTCAAAACGTATATGTTCAATTGGGTTAGTAATAGAAACTAAATCAGATTCACTGGTCTTGTGTTGAGCAGGATAATCCTTAATCTCTTCCAAACGATCAATACACACAAATGCTTGCTTCCCTGAGATAAAAAGTTGTGGTAAATCGAGAATTGGGTATATCAGCATTGATAAATAGGTATAAAAGGCATAAAAAGTACCAATACTGATCTCTCCCTTCACAACAAGATACCCACCAAACAGAATGATCCCAATCATCGCAAAATAATCGATATATTCATAGATCAGATGAAGAAAAGTATTAATTTTTACGACTTTCATTTCCGTTTTAAATCTGTTTTCCAGAGCATCATGAAAGAAACGTTTATACTTATCTTCACAGACAAATGATTTAATAATTCTGATACCAGAGAAAGTCATTTCCAGCTGATTATTGATTTCGGATATAGCTTCTTGATTTTTCTGAAAATTTTTATACAGTCTTTCTGATGTAACATAAAACATAACGATCATTAAAGGTAAAGGAATAACGGCCATCATCGTTAACTTCCAGTTCATAAAAAACATCATTCCAAGGCAAAAAGAAATTTTGATAAAGGAATCAAAAGCCCTGAAAATCCCGCTACATATAAACCAGCCAATTCGTGGAAAATCCTGAATGTCATTGGTTAAACGTGTCACTAAATCGCCGGTTCTGAAATGTAAAAAGAAATTAAAATCTTTCTCCAGCATATACTGAAAGTATCTTTTTCGAAGTACATATTCAAAAGACAAATTCATCATAGCTCTTAGGGCTGGATAAAAAGCACTGATCAATTTTACGACCCCAACAATGACTAATATCCAGCAAATACGGTAAATCTTTTCCATCGCTTCATTATAAGCGGTATTCTCTGCAATAACTTTTTGAAGAGTATCCAGTAAATTCTTGAATATAAAGGGATAAGCTACTGCTACAGAAGTGGACAATATTGTCATGAATACCAACAGAATGACAAAAAACTGATGCTCAGACCACTCTCTGATAATCCATTTTACATGTTTATTATTCATTTAATCCTCTTTTTTTAAAAATTGTAATTCAACCAGTTTCTTATATTCAGGACAAGAACTAATCAGTTCTTGATGAGTTCCCTGGGCAAGAATTTGTCCATTATCAAACATCATGATATTGTCACAATTCAAGACTGATGAAAGACGATGTGCCACAATTACTGCCGTTTTATCTTTTAGCAAATCATCCATAGTCTGTTGAATCAAGGTTTCAGTTTTTGCATCAATTGACGCAGTTGCTTCGTCCATGATGATTAGTTCAGGTTTAAATGATAAAGCTCTGGCAAAACTGAGCATTTGCTTCTCACCCATTGACAGATTTTGACCTCTTTCCTTAATCTCATACTGTAAATCGTGACCTAATTTATTAAATAATTCTTCTGCGTGTACATGATGAATGGCATCAAGCACATTTTGTTCACTGATTTCATCATTGTAAATTCGTACATTTTCTAGTAAAGATCCGGGGAACAAAATGATATCCTGAAGAACAAGACCTGTTTTTTTTCGCCATTCTTTCAAGTTTAACTGATTGATATCAATCCCATCGATTAAAATCTGTCCTTTATTGATTTTATAAAACAGACACAACAAACTCACACTTGTCGTTTTTCCGCTTCCGGATGCACCTACCAATGCCACTTTCTGTCCCTTTTTAATTTTAAAAGAAACCCCTTTTAATACCCACTCATCTTCTTTATACTTAAACCAAACATCTTTAAACTCAATTTCATGATTAAAGCTGATGTCTCTAATTTCCTGTTCAGATTCTTCTAAAGGCAAATCTAGTAACTGAAAAATTCTTTTCAAAGAAACAAACGCTCTTTGAATTTGATTTAAATTTTCCGTTATTTGCATGATTGGCCAAAATAAACGGACTGAATACTGAATAAAAATAACAAGTGTTCCTATACTGGTAATGTGATTTAATACTTTGGGAACAGTCAGTAATATGATTGTTATAATAAAAATAGTTTCAATCAGAAAATCAAACACACCCCAAAGACCATATTCGATAAATGAAGCTTTCGTATCTACTATCTGCTTTTCTTTGCTTTTCAGATTCATCAGATATCCTGCTCTTTTTTGCTGATTAAACAACTGTACAACACTCATTCCCTGGATATACTCTGTCAAATTACCTGTTATATCCGCATTTAAGACTCTTGAACGTTTATAAAAACGAGTGAGATACCGAATGATAAAAATAGCGCTAACAACGACAAAAATAATCGGAAACATCAATATTCCGGTTATTTTCCAATCTTTAAAAAAAAGTATTCCAATCATACCTATAAAAAATAATCCATTACCAAATATCATCACAGAGAACTGGGAAAAAATATCCTTAACTCTTTCTCCGTCACTTTCAATTCGTGATATCAATTCTCCTGGTGGTGTTTTATCAAACCAGGCAACAGGTACAGCAGTTAAATGCTGAAAAACGTCATATTTTATTTTTGTAACGACTCTGATGCCTGCTTTTGCCAATATCATAATCTGAAAATAAGATAACAACCCACTGAGGGTTACAACTGCAGCAAAAAAACCACTCCACTTAAACATATCCGGAATATCATTATTTGGTACAGAAACATCAATAATATGTGCCAGTATAATGGGATCGAGTAAACGCCCGGTACTGGTTAAAAGCATGGCTATAAATGCACTGATAAACTTCCACTTTTGATCTCTAACCAGAGGGATCATTCTTTTCAAGTATTCGTTTTTGAATGGTTTAAACATTTTGTTTCCTTTTTTCAATATGAAATCAATCTAAATGTGTTTCAATAAAATATTTCCATATACTTTTTGTCAAGAATTTACTTAAAAGAAATTTGTACGATTAGCGTTTTATTCTCTTATTTTAATCACTTATTTCAATTATAGGCTCCTTTTTTAATTTTTTTGTTGACAAAATCATTCATAGAATCATAATGAGATTATAGTAAGGAGGAAACATGTTTGATAACTATGCATTCAAATATCCATTACATCAGGCATTAATTGATGGAGATTATGAAAAAATTAAACTAAATATCAATCAAGATAATATTAACAATAAAGATGACTCAGGGAACAGCCTACTCCATCTTTGTGCTGTTAAGGGATTGCTCGAAATGGCTCAATTTTTGATTGAAAAAGGGATTGATATTCTTTCTAGAAATCAGAGTACGTACTCTGCCTTAAATGAAGCGACCTATAGTGGTCATTTTGATTTGGTTAAACTCCTTATTATTAATGGAGCAAACATTCATGAAACATTTGAATATGGTCAAACAGTTTTACATGCTGCTGCTTATCAGGGATACCTCGACATTACACGCTATTTAATAGAAAAAGGTGCAAATGTCAATGCATCCAGAATCGATGGTACGACTGCCCTCCATAAAGCGGTCATGAAAGGCAGTATGGAAGTTTTAAAACTCTTAATTGACTCTGGGGCTGATGTGAATGCTAAAACTGAAAATGGTAAAACACCGCTTCATTATGCAGTTAACTCCGGCCGACTGGACTATGTCATTTTTTTGATTGAATCAGGTGCTGATTTAAAAGCTAAAACAAACGATGGATATTCATTTTCAGATATTGCAAAAGAAAATCAAAATACACATATGATTGAGTATCTTGAATCAATGAATTTCGACAGATAATCTATAGATTTTTGTTAATCGAACCTTTCTATGACTAATCCGCTCGTTTCGCTTATCTGTCCATATTTCAACAGAGAAGCCTATCTTAAGGAATGTATTAATTCTTTAATTTCTCAGACCTATACGCCGATAGAAATTCTCCTTTTAAACGATGGATCTGATGATTGTTCTGAAAAAATCGCACGTCATTTCAATGATGAAAGAATCAGACACATTATTCTTCCTCATCAAGGATGCTGGAAAACTAAAAATCAAGGCATTCAGCAGGCAAAAGGAGACTTTCTTTGTTTTATCGATTCTGATGATTTGATTGAACCTGATTATATCCGATCTGCCATTCGAATCATCAAGAAAAACCCGCTGTTTCAATATTATTATCCAACGGCATTGAACATCATTGAAGAAAATGGTAATAAGACGAATACTTTATGGCGTTACCTGGATTATCCCATTAATCAACGTCATCAAATCATTTCTCTCTTCTATCATCATCTGGTCGGGGCTATCCCACATGCAGGTGCTTTAATCAGAAAAGAAGTCTTTTTTGAAAAACAATATGATGATACACTCAAAAACCTGGCTGACACTGTTTTTGTTGTTAAGAATGCCCTCGATATCCGTTTTTTCATGTTGAACAATCAATCTTGCTATTTTAACCGACAACACCCAAAACAAACGAATAAAGATAATCTTGCCAGATGTAAAGCATATGCTGAGCTCATCTTTTATATTTGGAAAAATTATCCTTCAGAATATTTTCTGCCTGATTACAAAAATCCAATTGATGTAGCATATCAGGTTTTTAATTATTTGACACAACTTCATGAAAATAACAAACATATTTGCAATGACTTTTTGGATCAAGCAAAAAAAGTGTTATTATGGATAAGAAGTAATGAAATAAAGACCTGACCCATTAGCCAGGCTTTTGTCGTATTTTATTTGAAATATAGGACTCAACCAGCGTTGAAATCCGAACAAGTTCTTTTTCGATTTTGTTAAATTTAGATTCAATGGATTTTATCCGGCTCGCCTGGTCTTTCCAAAGATAACAGAGAACTGCCAGTAAAACAGGCCAGATCGTATAATCCAGCAATAGCTTGTAAATATCAGTCATTGTTTTTCTCCTTTAATCGTACCGCAAGCTACTAGCTTGCGAATCGTTGTACCGCAAGCTACCAGCTTGAACGAAGCTACAAGCAGCAGGTTTACAAATTTACTTCGTAAATTAGAATGCCTCCAAATATTAAATTTGGAGGCATTCATGTTATCTTACGAACAGGACTTCGTAAACAATATCTATTTAAAAGGATTTTCAGAATCAACAAAAGTCAATTATCTAAGATATCTAAGACTTTTTATGAAGCAGTATGAGAAAGATCCTTATACTTGTGATATTCAACTAATTAAAGCATATTTTGTTGAGTTAATTTCTGTCAAGAAATTTTCTTCCAGAACAATATATATTATTTTTAGTGCTGTTAAATTCTATTTTTGCAACACATTAGGCAATGATCCAAAACAATTTGATTTTTACAAACCTGAAAGAAGTAAGAAACTGCCTGTTGTTTTAAAACCTGAAGAAACAGCAAAACTGATAAATACTTTCACTTGTATTGATTATAAAATGATTGTAATGCTTGCATCTCTTACCGGCTTAAGGATTTCAGAAGCTGTCAGGGTCAAAACTGCCGATATTAACAGTGATCTGCATACTTTACATGTAATTCAGGGAAAAGGAAATAAAGACAGATTTGTTCCAATTCCTGATGATTTAATTTTAGAGCTTAGAAAATACTGGAAAACTCATCAGAAT
>JAKQQL010000028.1:0-2942 GCA_029564175.1 Candidatus Cloacimonadota bacterium | reverse complement strand
TCTTAACGACCCTCTCATATTGCTGAACCACTTTTTAATTACTTCTGATTCAAACAGATACTTGACTTCTCTGTTTGGTATTTTTAAATCAGCATACCAAACTTCCTCTTCCTGTACAAAATTATCATAACGAAGATAACCACTCATTAGCAGGAAATTCCATAAAGAATCATCATTTTGATCTATATCCGCATACACGATGTTGTCTTCTACCTGTTTTTTGACACAACCCTCATTCACTAATATTTCCATATCCTGCTTAACCAGATCACTCGCTTTAAGTAACAAGGTTTTAATCAATTCATTCCCTGAAGTATTCACCCAGTAGGGTCTGATCTCCTGTTCAGAGATATAATTCAAAATTGACCAGGGATTGTAAATCTCTATACCTGAATAGTTATAGCCATCATACCATTCTTTTACTTTGGGGAGTTTTTCGGCTAAATCAAAAGCTGTTAAGAACTGAGCGACTTCTTCTTCGGTAAAACCAAATTTGTCTGCTGAGAATTTGCTTATCATACTACAGACTTTCAGATTATTTAAACCAGAAAAGATGCTTTCTTTAGCAACCCTCAGAATGCCGGTTAAAACTGCTTTTTCAAGATAAACATTATCTTTGAGACAGCCACTCAGTAAGTTTCTGATGAAGATAATCAGGTCTTCATAATAATTGTTGATATAAGCTGATTGAATTGGCATATCGTATTCATCTATCAAAATGACCGGATTCACTTTATGATATTTATACAGATACTCGCTCAAATATTTCAAAGAATTTTCATAATCAGATAATGAGCCGGTTTTTGAGAGGATTCTGTTGTAGAAATTGATATCAAAATCACCCATAAAATCATTCTTTAAGATATGATAATGTTCTTGAAATAATTTTGCGATCAAATCAAACAGGCTGTCCATACAATGAGCTAAATTGTTAGATTTAATATCTTTAAAAGTCAGAAAAATAACAGGAAACTTACCTTGATATGCCATTACTTCAGGGTCTTTTGAAATTAATAAATCATCAAAGAGAGATGCATTATCAGCAGAATTGTCATAAAAGTATTTTAACATCGAAAGATTCAATGTTTTTCCAAAGCGTCTGGGACGTGGATAAAGTAAGACTTTAGCCCCATCGACTACCTCTTTTATCAATAATGATTTATCAACAAAATAGTAGCTTCTTGTGATAATTTCTTTAAAATCACTTACACCAATTGGCAATTTCTTATGAATCATGACAAATCTCCTTGTTATACAGCATCTCTATTGAACAATATATTTTTATCATAAAATGAAGGCAAGTAATTTTTAAAAAAGACTGAAAAACAAGATGCCAGCTTGCGAAAAGAGAATGACAAGCAGGTTGCTTGTCCTACAACCAGCTTGCGAAAAGAGAATAACAAGCAAGTTGCTTGTCCTACAACCAGTTTGCGAAAATCTGCAAGCTGGACGCTCACAGGACGGAGAAAGATTACTGATTCAAAATCGGTATAATGCCCCAATACAGATTACTTTGCCTGAAGATATTGATATCATCGCTGATACAGTAAATCAGGAGATTAAGCCTTTGAGCTGAGATTCGTCTGATATCCCGAATACTGACATTATAAAGAAGAACAGAGTTTTCTTTTTCATTAATAATAAACTTAAATTCTGGTTTTTCTTTAAAGATATCGGTAATCTGTTTCTTCTTTTCATACAAAAAGGCTTCTGTATGGTGAATGATTTCACTCATCATCATCACTGATTCAACAGGGAAATATCCAATGGCTGTTTCACCTGAAAGCGTTAAAGCATCTACCTTATCACATACAGAATTAGCAATATCATTGAGTTCGGAACGATTTGGCGAGATTTGATAACACATGGATTCCAGCATTTGTGTAGCGATAAAAACCGGCTTTTCATGAGCAAGTGCTTTTTGTGTAATAATCTTTTGGAAAATGGGTACTGACCAGAAATTATTTTCCAGAGCCAGATCTCCTCTGGCTACAAAAAAGGCATCTGCTTCCTCCATAATGGCATCCATGTTTTGAATTGACTGAGGCAGTTCAAATTTTGCAATCAGACTCATACAGGAATCAGATTTTTTTGAATAGATGATTTCTTTGACTGCTTTGATATCTTTTTCATCACGAATGAAAGAAAGCGCAAGAGAATCAAAACCATTCATCACACAAAATTCAATATCAGCAATATCTTTGGTGGTTAGAAAATCCAATGGATAATCTATCTCAGGAATTGCACAATGGGCATTTTGTCTCAATTTCCCTTCATTCAGGATCTTAACAATCATATAATCATCCAATTTTTCAACAATCTCACCGCAAATCTGACCATCCATAAATAATATTTTATGCTGATAGATGAGGTTAAGCTGTTTTAGATCAAGATTTATTAAAATCCTTTCAGCATGATCATTCTCAATATTAGCTTTATCTGAGTAGATAAGAATTTCCTGATTCTTTTTTAATAAGAGCTGATCAGGATAATTATATATCCGTACTTCAGGACCGGCAATATCGCCAATCAGGGTAATGGCAAGAGAAGTTTCAGCTTCGAGTTTGTTTCTTATTCTAAGCAATTCAAGTGCGTCTTCATGAGAACCATGAGAGAAATTATAGCGAAAGATAACCGCCCCTTTATAGACAAATTGCCTCAAAATATCTTCTTTTAATGATCTTTTACCAATTGTTACAATTATCTTTGTTCTATGAAACATAATCACCCCTTTATCCCTTATAGATTCAATATAAGCAAAAAACTCAATTTTGGCAATTTTATTTTGATAGCCTGTTATATCTCATCTTTCCGACATGTAAGTCCTTGATAAATTTATTTAAAAACAGACACACTATCATGATAACTTTCATATTTTAAGTATGTTATGCAATTTCTTTATTTTGATACAATTCTGCTTCAACGATTTTATCTTCATACCA
>JAKQQL010000491.1:0-2439 GCA_029564175.1 Candidatus Cloacimonadota bacterium | reverse complement strand
TCATGCCTGTTGCTGCGATAAAACAGAATACAGCAAAATGGTTGCCGTGATAAACTTTAACATCCAGGAATGTCCTCGAATATATCTCTATATTAAATAAACTCATTCAAATATAATAGATCACATATTGCGTGATTAAATATAACTATTCCAAGAACAACGTCTGATAATGCAGGTCAATTAAAATTTACTCATGGAAATAGTGAATATTAACCGGATTTCAAAAATTCATTTTCCTATGCCTACCATATCTCAAATGAAAAGCGGGCGTTGATTTCGGATTTGTAAAAACATTTTATTATACCGAGCCGGAAACCAGATGGTATTTTACGCTCTGCTTTCCCTATTTTGTATTTGGATATAAGCTTTAAATATTCTGGCCCGGGAGATGGTTGCTATTCATAGTATTTTTCAGGATTTACAGTTTGTCCCTCACTATTATATACTTTTATCCAGTAATGCGAGCCGATACTTCCGCCACGATCACTGCCGACAGTGCCGATTATTGTGTCTGAAGAAATTACACCATTGAAGCTAACTTTTATATTATCAAGATTTCCTATTTCAATTATATCATTGTTTTCGGTTTCAAGTCGGACTGAACCGGAGCCATGTGTCTCCTGTTTTACCTGACTTAAACCAATGTCACAGAAGCCGGCAATTTCCCCCTTTATTCCAAACGATACAGGTGTTTTCCAGTCTGCTGCAATAATGATTCTATCAGCATGTGCAGGCGTAAATGGGAGTCTATCTCCATATTCTATTATCCTGTTCCCGACAGGATGGAATCTGTTTCCTGAACAGGATATCAATAACAGCATAAGGAGGATAAAAGAAACAGCTGTGTACAGATATTTCCCGAATGAAGTATTTGTTCGTTTCATTGTAATTCCACAATTCATGATTAAGTCCAAGCGAAACACTCGTCGTTACGGCTCTTATCCACCACTTGCCGTTTTGCCGGGTTTGCCAGTAATCTGCCGATACACGTTTTATTAAACATCCAGGAATTTCCTCCAGCAAATCCTTAACCTCAAGAAACTCATTCAAAAAATGATATCACATAATTAATTACACAGGTCAAAAATATTTCATTAATTTTCAACTCTATTGTCTACAAAGATCGTTTTTTTATTATATTACTGTAATATCTTCCGCTCTTTTTAACAATTCTTTTTTGAGAATCATAGTCAACTCCTATAATTCCAAATCTTTTATCATATCCGAAAGCCCATTCAAAATTATCCATTAATGACCAGACGTAATATGCTGTCACATTTAATCCTTCTTTATTCATCTTTACCACCGCTTCAAGATGACTTTTTAAATATTCCAGCCTTTCAGTATCTTCAATTTCACCATTTTTTATTTCATCTTTAAATGCCGAACCATTTTCAGTAATCATTACCGGAATATCAGTATAATTTTCTCTAATCTGTCTGACAATATCAATAAAACCTTCAGGAGAAATTTCCCAACCCATAGCAGTCTTGTCTCGGCCCATGTCAACATGCGATCCCTGCAAAAATGCATCTCGGTCATAACGCATGTTAAAATCCATGTAGTAATTAACTCCAAGAAAATCTGTTTCTCCATTTATAATTTTGAGATCACCATCCTGAATGTGAGAAAAATCAATATGATTAGACTCGTAATAATCAAACATATCCTTCGGATACTGACCTTTAAAAAGAGGTTCCAAAAACCATCGATTGGCAAAACCGTCATATCTTGAAGCTGCGAGCTTATCCGTTTCTGTTTCCGAATATGGATATGCAGGTCCTAAATTTAAAGTTATTCCAATTTTTGATTTAAGCCCCGTTTGCCGGAATATATTCAAAGCTCTGCCATGAGTCAGCAAAAGGTGATGCGCGGTCCGAATAGCATCCTGAAGATTTTTATGCCCTGGAGCATGCTGACCATAAAGATGCCCAAGCATACTTATGCAATACGGCTCATTATGAGTAACCCAGTATTTTACCCTATCTCCGAATTTATTAAATAAAAGTGCAGAATAATCATCAAAATATCCGCAGATTTCTCTTGAAATCCAGCCGCCCTTCTCATACATCCATTTCGGCAAATCCCAATGATACATAGTCAGCATCGGACTTATTCCGTGTTCAAGAAGCTCATCTATCAATCTGTTATAAAAATCAATTCCTTTCTCATTTACATGTCCGGGATGAGGAATAACTCTCGGCCAGGAAACAGAAAATCTGTAAGAATCAAGCCCGATTTCTTTCATCAATGCAATATCATTTTCATAAAGATGATAATGGTCGCATGCAGCATCTCCATTATCTCCATTGGCAATTTTTCCTTCTTTATGTGAAAATACATCCCAGATAGAAGGAGTCTTTCCATCTCTATCATGTGCTCCCTCAATCTGATATGCCGCAGTAGCTGCACCAAAAATAAAATCATTCTTAAACATAA
>JAKQQL010000479.1:0-8419 GCA_029564175.1 Candidatus Cloacimonadota bacterium | reverse complement strand
TCATCGTGTGACTGTCTCATCTTTTTATATTGATAAGTTTGCTTTAAGTGTTCTGGATTTCAGAACTTTTGTTGAATCGACAGGTTATATTAGCGATGCAGAAAGAGGAGATGGATCTTATATTTGGGAAGGGAGCAAATGGGATAAGAACAAAGAGGCCTTTTGGGGTAATCCCTTTTTCTTGCAAACTGAGCTATGCCCTGTAACATGTGTCAGCTGGTTTGATGCGATTGCATATTGTAACTGGAAAAGCAATCAGGAGGGCTTAACTCCTGCTTATACGATCAAAGGGATTCTTGTTTCCTGCGACTGGCAAGCAGACGGATATCGTTTACCTACGGAGGCTGAGTGGGAATTTGCGGCCAGAGGGGGGAAGCAGTCAAAAGGATTTAAATATTCTGGATCTGATTATCTAGATGAAGTTGGCTGGTATAAAAATATATCCGAAAAATCTACTCATGCCTCTGGCATGAAGTTAAGTAATGAACTGGATATCTGTGATATGACAGGCAATGTATGGGAATGGTGTTGGGATTGGTATGATAAAGCGTATTATCTCTGTAGTGATTCTGATAATCCCCGATGTCCTGCTAATGGTTTTTTTCGTATCCATCGCGGGGGTAGCTGGAATACTATTCCAATTCATTGCACTGTTTTTCGTCGTGGTCTTGATTATCCTTATGATCATTCAAGCAATATAGGCTTTCGAATTGCCAAATCATCTCATAATAGTTTTGAGAGTGTTAAAAATAATGAATAAACTATTTAATTTTAGGAGATAAATGAAAGATAGAGACGCTTTAAAGATATTGAGTAATCAAGTGATTTGTCAAAACAATAGGCTCTTAGATTCAGAGGATGTTTCTTTTATTGAGACACCACTTATCCAGATGCTTTTTGTTGAAGGAGGGACTTTTTTGATGAATGACAGGGGATTTACTTCCCAAGCATCTGTTTCATCCTTTCATATAGGTAAATATCCCGTTACTCAAAGAGAATGGGAGATCGTCATGGACTGTAACCCCTCGTATTTTAAAGGAAAAGATAGACCTGTGGAAAAGATTTCGTGGTTTGATGCGGTGGCGTTCTGTAATCGGTTAAGTGCTTTGGAAGGATTTGAGTCTTATTATACTTTTAATGGAAATGATGTGATATGCAATATAAACGCTGATGGTTACCGATTGCCTGCAGAAGCAGAATGGGAATTTGCAGCCAGAGGCGGAGAACTGTCTAAAGGATATGTTTTTTCCGGATCAGATCATTTGCCTGAAGTCGGCTGGTTTAAAGAAAACGCTGCAAAACAGAGCATGAATGTCGGACTAAATAAAGCGAATGAGCTGGGCTTGTATGATATGAGCGGTAATGTCTGGGAATGGTGTCAGGATTGGTATGGCATTTATCCTAAATCAGGCAGTAAAACTCTTTGTGCATCTTCACCGGGAAGATATCGAGTGATACGGGGTGGTAGCTGGATGAATTATGCTGATTTTTGTAAGGTAGATTATCGGTTTGAGGCGATACCAGGAGTTGGTTTTGCTCATCTTGGCTTCCGATTGGTCAGGAGTCATCAAGGATGAGCATATTTTGAATCAGAAATTATTAAAAAAGTACAATAAATGATTACAAAATCATTGGTTTATCAATACTTTTGAGTATCTTATTCATAAGATATTTTATATAGGGGGATTATAAGATGCACCTGCCCTTACACAAAACAAAAATTGTATGTACAATTGGACCTTCATCAGATACGATAGAGAAGATGATTCAGTTAATAAATGCAGGTATGTCTGTTGCCAGACTTAATTATTCACATGGTGGATTTGAAACGCATGCTTTGACGATTACAATGCTTAGAAAAGCCTCAGAAGTCTGTAAACGTTCTATCAGTATTTTAGCTGATTTACCTGGTCCAAAAATGCGTGTTGGTAAGCTGGGCGTTGATTCTATCTGGTTGGAAACCCGTTCCAAATACATTCTGACTGCAGAAGAAATTATTGGAGACGAATCAAAAATATCTGTTAGCTTTAAAGATTTGCCAAATGTTGTTAAGCCAGGTCATATTTTGTATCTGAATGATGGTATCATCCAGTTATGTGTAGAGAAAATAACAGGTAAAGCGGTTCATTGTCAAGTGATAGTGGGGGGAGAGTTACGATCTAACAAAGGGCTCAATTTACCAGGTATTGATTTAGGAATACCGGCTTTTACAGACCATGATTATGAATGTATGAAACATGCGTTGGAAAGTGGGGTAGATGCTGTCAGTCAGTCATTTGTTAACAATGCCGGCGATTTACTTCGTCTAAAAAAAGCAGCTCTGGAATTAGGCTACAGGCCTTTTGTAATTGCCAAAATTGAAAGATCAGTAGCTGTAGAAAATTTGGATGAAATCCTCCAGGCAAGTGATGGAATCATGATTGCCAGAGGAGACTTAGGCGTTGAAATTCCCATTGAGAAAATTGCAATAATTCAGAAGCAAATTATCCAAAAAGCAAATTTGTTGGGGAAACCTGTTATAACTGCTACTCAAATGCTGGGTTCAATGGTTTCTAACAGTCGTCCAACCCGTGCAGAGGTGAGCGATGTGTCAAATGCAATATATGATGGGACTGATTGTGTGATGTTATCAGAAGAATCAGCCATGGGCAAGTATCCAGTAGAATCAGCTCTGATGTTAGCTAAAATTGCGGTTTCTGTAGAAGATGCAAAAACAGAAGGAATTTATCGCAGGAGGCAGGACTTTTATCGTAAAGATAATACCCATATAACTGATACAATCTCCTATAATGTTTATCAGAGTGTCAGTCACTTAAACGCCTGCGCAGTATTTGTTCAAACGCAAACAGGTTATGTTGCACGTATGATATCAAGATTTAAGCTGTCTGTTTGGGTGATGTCTGTCACATCTGATATTCATGTATTCAGATCTTTACAGTTCTCTTATGGTTTGATGCCTATTTTGTCAGAATCTGATCATAAAAATTGGAATACATTTATACAGAAAGTTTTAAAAGTAAGCAAACAAGCTTCAGGTATTATCATACTTGTTGAAGCTCCTTCAAAAGATAAACTCAATGACACTCATCGGATGAGTATTATTCATCTGCCAAATTAAAGGATATCATATCATAATCTTACGCTGAGTAATTTAAAAATTAGATAAAAATAACGCTAAAACAGATTTTACCTAACTAATCAGGTACTTTTTAAAATAAATGAAACCAGACAATAATGATCTTTTTTAAATATGAAGGTATAAGGGATCTGTAGGGATTTGCAAATCCCTATTATTAGTTTAGATACAAATGAGATGTTTCCTGATAAATACGATATAAATGCGCCTGAGTCGTTACAATAATTGTTTTCTTTTATCTGTCAGACTTAAAAAAACAAAATAAGATTAACACTAAATGAGAGATATTGCAGGATCTTGAAGTTCATAAAGTTTGTTTTAAAGAAATTATCAAATTTCACTTGACTTTTAAAATTAAAAGTTCTATACTATATGTTGAAAATCGTTAAGTCGATAGAAAAGGGAGGAAACATGAGAAAGTCTGTATTAGTATGCGTCTGGGTTCTAACGATATTAACATCAGGGTTAATGGCAACAGATCCCTTAAAACTTCACATTAGCAACTTAAAGTATGGTCCTGGTACAGGACCGGTAATGTTTTCAAATGTTCAGGCTTATGTTGCATATTTTCAAGATGCTGGTTCCTCCTCATACGGTGTTTTTGAAAATGTTGACTTTTTAGATGGTGTCGCAGGATTATCTTTTGAGGTTGATAATGGACTATTAACGAATTTCAGACACATTAATACCGTTGATCCGGATGGAAATCCAACAGCTCCTGGTGAGGCCGGAGACCGACGAATTTACACAGGTGCAACCGGTCTGATTAAACTTAACAATATCGTTAAACTTTCTATAGACAATATTTTCGTTAGTTCGGATATCAGTTATCCTGCTCCTTATGGAACGGGAGCTCCGTCTGTTGGACAGGGATATGGATATATAATATCAAATGAATGCGATCCGATTTGGTTAAACTATTTCGATCCATATCATACAGGAATCATTCATTTTGATTTTACATCTTTTAGTCAGATTGTACAGGGAGACTATGGGCTCTATGATTTTGATTGTATCATACGGGCAAGCAATTATCAGCAATATATGCGTGTCCTGAATATTACAAACCTTAATATGGACTATTTGTTTCCTGATACTGGTATTACAATGAATTTTTCTGCTTTTACTGCAGATCACCCGCTTCATCCCAATTCTTATACTTCCAACACTTTTATGGTTAACAGGATTGAAAAGATTCCTGGTGGAGTTTTACCTCCCGGGATCAATCGATTATCTAATGTCTATTGGGAAATAGGTACCACAGCCTTTTCTTTTACAGGTAATTTAAAAATCGATTTAAGTACAATTGCTGGTATCAGCAATTCTGAAAATTTAAGGTTGCTTTATAGAAGATGGTATGGGGCAAACTGGCAGCTTGTCAATCATACACTTGAAGGGAATAATCTTATCTATAACAATTTGATGGCTGAAGGTGAATTCGTGATTGGAACAATTGGCGATGATACACTGCCTGTTCAGTTAAGCTCCTTTTCTGCAGTTGTGAATACCGATAATCAAGTCAATGTGAAATGGACAACGCAGTCTGAAACTAATTTAATTGGTTATCATGTTTATAGAAATCACAGTCAAAATCTGGAGACTGCTGAAAGAATCAGTAATTCAATTATAAATGCTGCAAATCAGTCTATTGAACATCAATATAGTTATATTGATTATGATGTTGTATCAGGCAACACTTATTACTATTGGCTAAAATCTATCGAATCTGATGGATCAATTGAATATTTTGGCCCAGTCCAAATTAAAATATCTGATGATGATCAGATTATTTCTATTACAGAAGTTACTGACATGATGAATGCTTATCCAAATCCTGCAAAATCAACGGTCGAAACACATTTTGATATTCGGGTTAAAACCGGAGAAACTGCTAATCTGAAGATATTCAATATTAAAGGCCAATTAGTCCGTGAATACAGCTCAATTGAAGCAGGAACTCATAATCTTGTCTGGGATAAAAAAGATTATCATAAGCAAACTTGTAAAACAGGTATTTACTTTTATCAATTAACAAGTCCAAGTTGTTCAAGCATTAAAAAAATGCTGATTATTGACTAAGATAAAGCGCTTTAATAAAAGATTGCCTGAACAATATCTCTTTTCTGATATTGTTCAGGTAAATTTATACATTTAAATATGCTAAAACTCAGGTACAGATTGTTATTTTAATTATGGTCATAAATGCTGTGCAATAAATGATAAATTGAAAAGCACCAGTAGGGATTTGCGAAGCGAAGCGCCGTAAATCCGCAATCGTACTGCAAGCTTCCAGCTTGCAGAAAAGGCTACAAGCAAGATGCTTGTAGTATGGGTATTTCGGATGTACGGTACTACGCAAGCTCCGTTTCGCACATTCCTACAGACTATTTTGACATATTTTTTTAAAAAAGACATTTTGCAGACTCACATTTATTGTGTAAACAAGTACCTGAGTAGTTACGATTATATAGACATATAAATCCCTGTTAAATCATCAGATGAGATAGACATTTTCTTTAGATGAAATGTAAAAACTAATCCTTTTATCATCAACATGTATAAAGTATACTCAATGATAAGATCGAAAGAATAAAATAATCATAATAAACGAATTATAGCTTATTTATCTCTTTCTTTCCTGCTATAACTATATTTCACTATTCCTGCAGTGCATATGTATTTATATTGCAAATAATTTGTTTTTAACAGGATAGAAAAGAGAAAAAAATGAGAAATAATTTGGCATTATAAGAAAAAAGATTAAGATATTAAAAGGAGAGTAAAGATTTGAAAGTATATTTTAATCAAAAACATCAACATGATTACCCTAAACACAAAGAAGGAATGATGCTTGCCTGGTATAATCAGGGAAAAGTTTGTATTGTTCGTAAAAGAGTGAATCATCTGATGCAAACTCAGAATTTTTACATTAGGGAAGTTAATCAGGTCGTACACGCTTTGTGGATTGAATTGAGTATCAAGCGTAAAAGGGAAATCCAGGCTTATGCCTTACTGTACAAAAAAAGATACCCCTCTCTCAGAAAACGAGGAAATAATGCTTATTCAATTTTTTTGAAGATATGTCATAGTCTTATTCGACTATACCACTTAGACTCTTTTTTCCCAAATGACCTGACTAATCAGTTAAGACAACTGTTTAGTAGTCTTAGTATTTACAAACTCGTTTTAAAAGGGATATTAAGATTTGTTCGTGATAGTTACAAATTCAATTTAACATTAATTCCAGCTGTATCAAGCCCTAAATTAGAATGGAATATACCTGTATATTCAGAAGTTGTTGCCCAATTACCTGTTTTTTTATCAAAAGTATATTTAATAACGATACATAATAAGGGTAGTACAAAGCCTATATGGATAATTTGTATTGTTTTGAAGTTTGTAATCGATTCTGATATAAACTGAAAAGAGAATAATTAAAAAAATAAAGAAAAAATCGAGAGATACCCAAAAAAGTGATTGACATAAATGTTCATTCAGATTAATATAATCTGAAGAAGATAAAACAGAGGTTCTAATGGCACTTAGAGAAAAGAAAGAACTTTATTTCGTATGAGCAATAATCATAATAATATATTCATCATTAAAATAAAGAGAATAATAAAAAAAGAATTAAGTTTAATTGTGAGGTAGTATGAAACGGATGCTTATAAGCGGACTGCTTATTCTGATGATGATTTTCACTTTATCATGTGAAAAGAAGAAAAAAATAACAGCAATTAAGATTGCATATAGTAATAATGCTTTTGATATTGCAGTCTCTCATGTTATAAAAACAATTATTGCTTCTCAGACTAAACTAAATGTTGATTTGCTGGAAATGCCTGAAGAAGACATCGCTAAATCTCTTGCTGACGGCAGTGCGGATTTAAGTTTTTCTTTTTGGTTGCCTAATACCAGTGCTGATCAGTTAAATGCTTACAAGGACAGCCTGGAATTTATCTCAGAGTATTATAATGACATCAAAACGGGTCTTGCCGTTGCAGAGTATATGCCAATTGGCTCGATAGAACAGTTGAATTCAATGGATTCTCAGTATCCCAGAGAAATTGTCGTATTTGACACCAGTTCTGTACTGACAAAGTCAGTTTCAGATTGTATTGATCGGTATCAGTTGGCAAATTTTAAAATCAGAGCGTTTTCATTTGAACCCGAAATGCTGACTTATATTAATCATAAAATGGAGAAGGTTGAACCTGTTATTTTTGCAAGCTACCAGCCACACTGGATATTTTCCAGTATGAAAATAAAAATGCTGACTGATAATCAAAAAGTGTTTGGAAGCCCTGAAAAGGCTGTCATTTATGCAAGAAAAGATTTTAGTAAAGATCTTAAACAAATCAGTGCATTTTTAAAACAAATCAATCTGACAACTGCTGATATCAACGAGCTTATGAAAGAAAACGAAATACAGGATGCAGACCCCAAAAAAATAGCAGTTACCTGGATGGAACAAAATGTGGATAAAATAAATTTATGGATTAACAAGGCCATTGATTCAAAAAAATAGAATAAGGTATGATGAAAAAAATACTGCTAGTATTGATTCTTATGATCATTAATCATTATATGATTGCTAAGGAGACTGATGTTATTCTTCAGAATTGTATCCCAATACATAAACCTAATTTTAGCTATAAAGATATCAATACGAAAATAGGGCAAGTTACAACTATTGAGATAGTGAATACGGAATCTCAGTATTGGAAATTTGACAGCACAATTAACCAGTTTGTGAATAATTCTATAAAGAGCTCGATACAGTATCAGACTAACACAAGCTATAAAAAACCAGTTAAACTGTATATATCTTGCCCTGATATTCAAGATGGGCTGGAAGTTGAGGTCAAAGCAGAGCCGGTTAATCCTTTTGATATCGTCAGTAAAAATGGCCAGTTTCAGTTTAAAGACTATCATCAGGGGAATGTTCTGAAACAACAATTGTCTCTTTCTCGAGATAAGCAAGTGCTTATTGATGATATATACAATTGCAAAGTAAACCTAAATTTAAACTATGTGGTTCGATTTGATACACGTATAACGGCTAATCAGAAGATACGGATTAATTATGAATTATCAGATTATTAAAATCGTACTGAATTCAAAAGCCGATTACGAGCAATCTGCTCGCAGTAAAAAATGTACCGTAAGCTACCAGCTTGCGAGAATTACACTCGTACTGCAAGCATCCTGCTTGCAGAAAACCGCTACAAGCAAGATGCTTGTAGTACGGAAGATTGTCCACTTGCAGAAAGCAGCTACAAG
>JAKQQL010000453.1:0-32124 GCA_029564175.1 Candidatus Cloacimonadota bacterium | reverse complement strand
TTGTCTTTGCCTGAATAGGCAGTAATGTTTTTCTTAAGGTAAACACGCATGGTTTCCTCCTCTTTAGTATTTTCGAGTGATGCATCCTCTACTTATATTACCCGGACAAAATGAGGAATTTCTGGAATTTTTTTTAATTATTGCCACGAAAAGACACGAAAAACACGAAAAAAGAGATATTTAGCTCATTCATCATTCATCATTTATAATTCACAATTAAATGTACCTCCCCTCCACAGGATGGGAATTGTTCGCTCCCTTTACACAAAAAAAATCCACTTATCCACTTTTAGCGTGTAAAGATAAAAATAACAATGAGTTATTGAGGTGGATACTGTTTTATAATAATCCATAGGAAATCCACTGATCCACTCATTTCTGAGAGGATAATCATTTTGAAGACTAATTTTTGATAAAGCTGACGAATAATGATGAAAATGTAGCAAATGATATCCTCTTTTGTGAAAAATTGGGAAGAAGAATGGATAAGGAAGCAATAAGGATGGAATAAGGAAAGAATAAGAAAATATCCTATCAAGAGAATGTGTCATTATTAATGAAATCTTTATTAGGTCTTAATCATTTTTTATTTGACATTTTTAATCCATTATGCTTTTTTGATATTCCAATTATAAAAGGAGATAAAAAATGCGCAAGTTTCTCAATAAAACAGGTCCTTGGTTGTATATATTCCCCGCATTGCTGATCATCATCTTATTCAGATTTATACCGATTATTGGTTCTTTTATTATCAGTTTTTTTGAATGGACAATTTCTGGTCCGGGAGATTTTATCGGATTAGCCAATTATAAACGCTTATTAACAGATATGGAATTTTGGAAATCCATGTTGAATACCTTTTATCTGGTGATCTTTGTTGTGCCAATGACGATCGTGTTTTCTCTGTTGTTTGCGGTATTGCTGAATCAGATCAAGGCTTTACGGAGTTTTTTCAGAACAGTTTATTTTATCCCTTTTGTAACGTCATTAGTGTCTTTGTCTATTATCTGGAAAATCATCTTTAATCAGCAAACCGGCCTTGCTAACAGCTTTTTAAAATTTCTTGGATTTGAACCTCTTAAATGGCTGGCAGAAAGTAAGGGCATATTTTATCTGATGCTTGAACCATTTGGTATCGAATTGCCTGGATGGGCAGGCGGACCTTCTCTGGCTCTGTTTGCGATCATTATCGTAACGGTCTGGCGTAGCATCGGGTATAATGTGGTGATCTATCTTGCCGGATTGCAAAATATTTCTAAATCTTATTATGAAGCGGCTGAGATTGATGGCGCAAGTAAAGTAAGACAGTTTTTTAAACTGACGTTGCCCCTGATATCTCCAACAACTTATTATGTGCTGATGATGACAACTATTACGACTTTCCAGGTATTCTCACAGGTATATCTGATGACAGGACCTCCAATTGGCGGACCTGACGGCACAACAAAAGTGATTGTTTACTATATTTATGAAAAAGGTTTTGATCTTCAGGATTTAAGTTATGCCAGTGCTATTGCACTCGTTCTTTTCTTTATTATTCTCAGTTTAACCATGCTTCAAAAGCATTTTGAAAAGAAACACGTGCATTATTAGGAAAGGAAAATATCATGATCAAAAATACATTTATCTATGTGCTTTTAATAATCTGCGGTTTGACAATGGTTGTTCCTTTTGTGTGGATGCTGGGAGTCTCTTTGCGTTCTCAGCTGGAAGTCAATCAGGGCAGTTCTGGTTTTAATCCGGTAGTTCAATATAAATCCTACATGTATGAAGGTAAAGAATATCAGGTCTCAGTGGTGATGGCTGAAAAAGACAGTACCGTGATCAATCTGATCAATGAAAAAAGCAAGATCGTAAAATCCTATCTGAAAGTGCCTACAAATGAAATAAAAGATGTAAAACGAATCAAATTTCACTGGTCAAACTATACAGAGGCATTCCGAAAAGTACCTTTCAACCGTTATTTTCTTAATACGATCTATATGGCGATCATGGTCTTGTTGGGTGTATTGGTAACCTCAGCACTCTCAGCCTATGCTTTTGCCAGAATGCATTTTATGGGCAGGGATTTTCTGTTTTACTTTTTAATAAGTATGATGATGGTGCCAGAGCCTATATTCATTATTCCTTCTTATATTTTATTAAACAAAATGGGCTGGATCAATACTTACCATGCACTGATAATCCCCTGGATAGCAAATATATTTACCATTTTCCTGATGCGTCAGCATTTTAAAACCATCCCTCAGGATCTGCTGGATGCTGCAGCAATTGACGGTTGCAGTCCATTTAGAATTCTTTGGACAATTATCTTGCCTTTATCCAAATCTGTGATTGCGACAGCCTCAGTTTTCTCAATTATTGGTTCATGGAACAGCTTTATGTGGCCATTAGTTATGACGAATAGTCCTGAGTTAAGAGTTTTACAGGTAGGATTAAGTTATTTTTCACAGGAAGCCTCATCCCAAACGACTTTATTGATGGCAGCCTCATCATTTAGTATTATTCCGCTTATCATTATTTTCTTATTTGCTCAGAGAAGCATTATTGAAAGCTATTCCTCTTCTGGTATGAAAGAATAATGAGCAAAGAAAAAAACTATTTATTTCATATTCTGGCAATCTGTCTCGCTGCTGCTTTATGGGGTGCTGACGGGATATTGCTGACACCGCATTTGTATCAACTCAAGCCTGGATTTGTTGTATTTGCCATACATTTTCTGCCTTTTATGTTGATGAATCTCTTTTTATTTAGAGAGTACAAACAACTGGCTCATTTCAAACGTAACGATTATCTGCTATTTGGATTATTGGCTTTAACCGGTGGTTCTTTAGGCACACTGGCAATCGTAAAAGCGCTCTTCTTAGTTCATTTTCAGAAATTAACCGTTGTTGTATTATTACAAAAATTACAGCCTGTGTTTGCTATCTGCTTATCAGTAATCTTTTTAAAAGAACAAATTAATAAACGTTTTGTGTTGTGGTCTGTGATTGCCGTGTTATCTGCTTATATCATGTCTTTTGGGTTTAAACTACCCAAGGCAGATTTCTCCGATACAGCAATGCTTGCTTATTTTTATGCCATACTGGCTGCACTGTTTTTTGGGACAGGTACGGTGATCAGCAGACATATAGCAACGAAGTTTTCATTTCAGACTGCGACATTTTATCGGTATGGATTTACTGCTTTTTTTATGCTCTTTTGGGTCATATTTACAGGAGATATCAGTAACTACGGTCAAACAAACTTAACACACTGGCTGGTGATGTTGATTATTTCTCTGACGACTGGCTCAGGTGCTATATTTTTATACTACTATGGTTTGAAAAAGGTAAAGGCATCCATTTCAACGATTTGTGAATTATGTTTTCCTTTAACGGCAGTTGTGCTTGATTTGGTTTTGCATGGTAACCAGTTGTCTCTGGCTCAGTGGATTGCAGTCATCGTGTTGGTTGTCTCAATCCTTATGATATCAAGGGAGTATCGTTAAATACAGGCTGAAAGCTCATATTATAAATGATTTGCTTTTCATGATAAATTGATTATCATATATTTTAGATAGATAACGAAGAGGCGATGGAGGTAGATAGAATGATAAAAAGTCGTAACGTAATATTGGTATTATTTATTGTATTATTGATGTTTAGTGCATGTTCTAAAAACAAAGTCAACGATAAACCACTGATTCTGACCAGTATTTATCCCTATGAACTCATCGTAAAACAAATAGTAAAAGATAAGGCGAGGGTTCAAAGCATAATCCCTCCTAATACTTCTCCGCATACTTATTCACCATTACCTGGTGATATCAAATTGATTTCTGAGGCTGAATGTGTGTTTTCTAATGGTTTAGAGTTAGAAGTTCCTTTTGAAAAGATTTTTGCTGATTTAAAAGAAAAACATATCGAAGTGACTCATTATATTCCAAAAGCAGTGATTGAGTTTGAGCATCAGAATCAACTCCATCATCATGCAGAATCAGAACATGGGGAAGAAGCGCATCAGGAAGAGCCTCATTCTGCTGAACATCATCACCATGATGGAATCAATCCTCATATCTGGTTACACCCAGAAAACATTATTGATATTGCAAAGGGAATTACCGGAAAAATGACAGAACTAATGCCCGAAAACAAAGCATTTTTTGAACAAAATCTGGAAGAACTCATCAATGATGTCATGAAGGCTGACAGACTCATTATCAGCGACAGAGAAAAAGTACCTAATGTCAATCTCATTGGATTCCATGACTCATTTCATTATTTTAATCACAGATATAATATTAAATCCTTTGGTTTTATACAAAAATTTCCAGGCAAAGAACCCACAGTGCAGGAACTTGATCAGATTGCTAAAGTGATAAAGGATAATCAGATAAAGATAATCGTGACAGAACCTCAACTGAACCCAAAACCGGTAAAGATTTTGTCAGAAGAGTTTAAGTTAAAAGTAGTTGAGCTTGATCCGCTTGGTCAGACTCTCGCTGTCAGTAAGATTTCAGAATTATTACTCGAAAACTGGAATAACCTGAATGATGGCAATCAATGATAGAGATTAAAAATCTGAACTTTCAGATAAAATCCCGTGTGATTTTAGAGAATATCAATATCAGTATTCCTAAGGGGGAGTTTTTAGCGATTATTGGGCCTAACGGAGCAGGTAAATCCACGTTGTTAAAACTGATGCTGAACTTAATTCCATTACAAAATGGGGAAATTATGTTCAATCAAGAGAACCACGCAGATTTCGTTAAACATAAACAAGTGGGTTATTTACCTCAGATTGAGCATTTTACCCCCAATTTTCCTTTAAAAGTAATCGATTTGGTTTTGATGGGGAGAATGTATCAAAAGAAACTGTTTAAAAGATTTAGCAAGCAAGACCAGACTATAAGCATGAATTCATTGAGTATGGTAAATGCAGAACATTTGGCTGATAAGTTTATTGCAAATCTGTCCGGTGGGGAGTTTCAAAGAGTTTTACTGGCAAGAGCTCTTGCTACAGAATCAGACTATATATTTTTAGATGAACCAGAAGCCGGGATTGACCGCGTAGGTGTAACCGGTTTTTATCAGTTGCTGTCAATGCTGAATGAAAAAGGGAAAACGATCATCGCTGTTTCTCATGATTTGGACAGGCTTTCAGAACATTGTAAGCTGGTAATCTGTTTGAACAGAACCATGCATTGCCATCTCAAACCGAATACACTGAACAGGAAAATCATCCATCAGTTTATGAATGAGGGGCAGTAGATGTTTGGGTTTTTATCAGTTAAATTTTTAATGTTGTCATTTATTGGAGCATTACTTTCTGCCGTGTCAACCTCATTGATGAGTGTGTTTATCTCTTTAAAGAAAATATCCTATATGAGTGAAGCCTTATCCCATATTTCATTTGCAGGTATCGCCATTGCAATCTTATTGGGGATGTCAGTGAATGCAGTCAGTGCTTTGTTTGTATTGTCTCTTGTGATCATTATTGCTTTTATTTCTTTATATTATCATCTTGAAGAGTCCAATGTTACCATGATCATTATGTCTGTCTCAATGGCTTTAGGGATAATGCTGTTGTCCCTTAAAAAGGATTATACCGCCGATGTCAGCAGCTATATGTTTGGTAATATCCTGTTAATCAATCAGGAAGATTTATATTGGCTGTCAGTCCTGATCGTTCTTAATTTAGGCTTTCTAATGGCATTTTACAGGGAAATAATCTATATGACCTATCATTCTCAAATTGCAGAATTTTATCATATTCCAGCGAAGACAGTGTATGTCATATTTTTGATCATTCTTGCACTAAATATCGTCATATCAGTAAAAATTGCCGGTATTGTTCTGATTACTGCCCAGTTAATCTTGCCAGGAATGATCAGTCTCAATTTAACCCGTCAGATATCGAAAGCGATTGTTATAGGGGTTATTGCATCAGTTCTTTCTTCGCTGACTGGTTTTTTGCTTTCTTATCAGTTTAATTTCCCCTCAGGGTCGGTTATTGTGCTGGTTTTATTCCTTTTCTTTCTGATATCACTGGCTGTAAAATCTATCGCAGTAAGGGATCATTAAGACTTTCTAAAATAGGAGTTATGATGAAAAAGAATGTTCTGATCAGTGCCTGTTTATTAGGCTTAGACTGTAAATACAATGGCGAAAACAATCTCGCCCAGAAGATTACAGACTTGATAAATGGGAATCAAAATGTTTGCTTTATACCTGTATGCCCTGAGCAAATGGGCGGTCTTTGTACTCCCAGAGAACCATGTGAAATTATACAGGACAGACAATCAGTTGAATCAGAACAAGGAAATGATTTTAGCAAGCAGTTTGCTAAAGGAGCAAAGGAGACGTTAAAACTCGCAAGGCTTTTTGATTGTAAAATGGCATTATTAAAAGAGAACAGCCCTTCATGTGGTTCTCATACAATTTATGACGGGACATTTTCACATCGCAAAATAGAAGGAATGGGATATACTGCATCGCTTTTACAGCTCAATGGTATTGAGGTCTTTAGTGAAAATGAGATTGAGATGTTTTGCACAAAATGTAATGATAAACTCTGAATGAGTCGTTTACTTCCAATGTTTTTATAAATAGGGGTGTTGTGAAAGGAGAAAATATGTATCCGTATATTTTTGCAGCTTATGCAGATTTAAAGAATGAGTATGATTTATTAAAAAGTTTTGTGTTATCTATTCGTGACTTTTGTGGAGAATTTTCTTCGATGCCAATAGTGATCGTAATGAATGAGATTTATAGAGATACTTTGACCTCTGAACAGACAGATTTTATCAATAGCTGCCAGGTTCAAATTGAGTGGATCACTATTCCAGAAAAATTTGCACATATCCCTTATCATGAAAAAACATTAGCAGCAGGATTTGTAGAAAACGGATATTTGAAGTTTTGCAATCGTTTGATATGGGCGGATATCGATACTTTATTTTTACAATTTCCTCAGGAACTGACGATGCTTAATTTACCACTTGCCTGTCGGCCAGTAGATTTGAAAAATATCGCAGGATTATACGAAGAACCACTCCCTGCTTTTTGGAATGAGATATACAATTGCTGTTCAGTCAGTACGGATAATTTGTTTGATGTCGTTACTACGATTGACCAGCAAAGGATCTATTCATATTTCAATGCGGGCTGTATCGTTGTTTCTCCTGAATATCGGATTCTAAGTCTTTGGAAGGATTATTTTGAAGAGTATGTACTCAATGTAGAGTGGCAGAAATATTTCGAAGAAGATAATCTTTACAAAATCTTTATTCATCAGGTTTTCTTGAATATTGCGATAACCTCATTATTTACCAGAGAAGATATTCATATTTTAGACTATCATGTTAATTATCCGCTCTGTAATCAATACCGTTATCCTGAGCCATTCAAAGTGAAAGATTTTGATGAGTTAGTCAGTGTCAGACTTGATTTCTATCTGAAATATGGAGACTTCTCTGAGTTTCACATCTCTGAGTCAAAGAAAAGCTGGCTTAAAGCGCATGTATATTCAGAGATAGAATAAGATCTATGTTGTTTGAGCCGGTACCTTAAAGACTAGTTTTCTGACTTTCTCAGGCTTAGCTGAATTGATCAGCATAGGCATGTGTCCATCTTGGGGGAAAAAAATCATAAAGTATGAGGGTTTCAGAGAGATAAAATCTGTAATACCCTGAAGCTTTTGAAAGTCTTTTTCTTCATCATAGGGAAACTGAAATGCTTCCTTGATTGGCAATATCCCGATTTGCTCACTGCCACAGGTGATCATCTGGATATCGATGTATTTTCGATGACACTCAATAAAAGATTCTTCAACTGTACGTGTCATGTATTCATTAATACCCAGTGTGATGCCATGGCCTATGTCATGTTTTCCTTCAGGGATGCTTGATAAATCTGTCTGACTGATATAGTCATTTACAAATCTGAACAGAGGATGAACAGATATATACTGTTTGAATTGGCTGATATGGTCGAATATCATCATAAACTCCTTGTTTTAAAAAGCCAAAACCGACCCCCAGAAGAGGCCGGTTCATAAAGAAAATGGTCAGATTAATTTATTTTTTTTTGTGACGATTTTTTCTCAATCTTTTTTTTCTCTTATGAGTGGCAATTTTATGGCGTTTTCTTTTCTTTCCGCAAGGCATAAGTCCTCCTATGTTATTCTTCGTTGCTGTTTATAATGTCTAATTTAAACTCTCTAGAAAATTTGAAAGTGGGCACAACTCTTTCTGGTACTGGTACTTTTTCTTCAGTCTTTGGATTACGTCCAACACGAGGTTTTCTGGTTTTGAGTTTGAAGGTTCCAAATCCACGAATCTCTATGTGATTTCCTTCTTTCATCTTTTCTTTTACTGAGAGTAAAAAAGCATCGACGATCTGTGCAACCTCTCGGCGTAACATACCAGTATCATTTGCAACTTGTTTAACTAAATCAGCTTTCGTCATTTGACTCTCCTTATATCCATATTTATCTATTTCGTTTTTTTGTATCTTTTTTTTTATAGGCATTAGTGTCAAGCGCTTTTTTTAACTTCCTGAAAAATATTGTTATTATAACTGAAGTGATGATAAAGATATGAACAAATCAAATGACGATTTATGAATTAATTGAAGATAATAAATAGGCAGGGAACGGTTAAGCCCCCTGCGACTATTTAAACTTTTTTAATCAGGAGCGAAATCTTGTTGTAATGATTCTCATAGCTGAAATTGAATTCCTGAGATAAGTTATTGATAAGGTTGATACTTAACTCATCATCTTCAAAATCACTTTCAAGCAGATTATGTTTATCTCCCTGATAAGAGAAATGGAGCTCCATCGTGTTATGTTTTTCTGAATAAGCCAGTGAAATATCAATATGATATGCTTTGAAAAAGTGCTGATAAACGGATAGTAGCTCTTCGTAGATAAGTAGTGTATTATTGACGGTTTTTCTCGAAAGGAAATGCTTTTCGCAGAATTGTTCAATTTCAGCATTTAACTGGTAGAGGTCATAATCCTGCGATCTGATTTGGTAATTTAGACTTCTGATTCGATTGATAAAGGCTTTTGTTTTTTCTTTTTGAGGTGTTTTGAAAATCTGTTCAGGAGAGCCTTCTTCGTAGATGATTCCTTCATCCATATAGAAAATCCGGCTGGATACATCTCTGGCAAAATCCATTTCATGAGTTACTACCAGCATGGTCATTCCATTTTTGGCAAGTCTGCGAATTACAGCCAGTACTTCTGAAACCATGGTAGGATCCAGGGCAGAGGTTGGCTCATCAAACAGTATGATTTCAGGATCCATTGACAGACACCGGGCAATAGCGATTCTTTGTTTTTGACCACCAGACAGTTCATCTGCAAAGTAATTCTCTTTTTCAGCCAGACCTACCAGTTTTAACAGTTCTCTTGCTTTTTCAATTGCTTCCGCCTGAGTCTTGTTTAGGAGTTTAATCTGACCTATACACAGATTTTCTAAAACAGTCATGTGAGAAAAGATATTGAAAGATTGAAAAACCATTCCCATTCTTTGTCTCATTTTAGGGATATTTGTCGTTTTATCCATCAGGTTGATCTGGTCAACGAATATTTCTCCGCCACTGGGTTGTTCCAGCAGATTGATACATCTGAGAAAAGTGCTTTTACCAGTACCAGATGGGCCAATAATTGAAATGACTTCCCCTTTTTTGATATTACAGTTTATTTCTTTTAATACGGTCAGATTGCCAAATTTTTTGGAGAGATTTTTGACTTGTATCATGCGGTTTTCCTCCTTGATTTAGGCTCTGTTTTCTTTTGAAAAAAATCAAGCAGCAGGATTAAAACCCAGGAAATCAGGAAGTAGAGGACTGCTATCATGATGAGTGGGAAGAAGGCATCAAAGGTACGGCTTCTGATGATATCGCCGGCTTTGGTTAAATCTTCAACAGCAATGTATCCTACAATAGAAGTCATTTTAACCAGAGAGATGACTTCCCCTTTGTAAACGGGTAAGATTGATTTTGCTGCCTGGGGCATGATGATGAGAATAAATGTCTGAATTTTATTGAACCCCATTGCAATACCTGCTTCTGACTGCCCTTTGTCTATTCCTTCAATACCTGTTCTAAACATTTCGGATACATAAGCTGCGAAGTTTAAACCAAAAGCAAATATCGCAACATAGATTGGGTTGATATTAACAGATGCAAAGACAATATAATAGGTAATCATTAAGAAAACCAGAACAGGGGTTCCTCTGAGAGCGGAGATGTAGATTTTTGCAAAACCCTGACTGATTTTATTTTTAGACATTCTTAAAAAGCAGATAATTGCCCCAAAAACAGTGCCCAAAATAACAGAGAAGAATGAAATCAATAAAGTAACCAATAAGCCGTCAATAATGAGTTGATAACGTTTTTCGAAAATGATATTATTGTAGAAACTCTCTTTCACCTGATTGATAAAGTTTTTTAAGCCAGAGACTTTGAGTGGAGTGGTCTCTTTTTCCAATTTATTTTGTTTCAAGATGATTATACAAGCTCTGTCCTGAATGTATGAATCAGAAAAATTAACCTGTTTGCTTCTTTCATCAGTGATAGTTATTCCTGCTGCAACTAAATCTACTTTCCCACTTGCTAAACCTGCCAGCAATGAGGTGAACTCCATCACATCAATCTTAAGATTGTAATGATACTGTTTGGCAAAGAGCTGAAGAATTTCAACATCGAAACCAGTTAGTTTTTCGTTTATGTAGGTTGAATATGGAAGCCCACAGATCGATATGCCCGCACGTAATAGTTTCCCATTTGAATTTAAAGTGATATCTGGTACCTGGATGTTTTCTGTTTCTGATTCTGTCCATCGTTGATAAATATTGTCATAGGTCCCATCGCTTTTAATTTGTTGTAAGAATTTGTTAAATTCGTCTAACAAAACTTGATTATTTTTGTTAAAACCAATACCCATATCCTGAGAAAAAATATTTTGTGCAAGAAAGTCCATTTCTGGATTTTGTTTAACAACGGATTTCCCATAAAATTCATCTACCATAATCGCATCGATTTTTTTTGTTTTGAGGGCTATAATCAGATCAGCTGTTCCAGTAAATCGTTTAATCTCTGCTTTCGGATAATTTTCCATGATATAATTTTCATGAATCGTCCCTTCGTAAACCCCTATCGTTTTTTCTGCAATATGATTCATGTCTAACGAATGAGACGCCAAGTCCCCTGCATAATTTTTTTCCAGTACAAAGACACCTGTTTTAAAAACCATATATTCATCAGAAAAATTGATTTGTTTTTGACGCTCTTGGGTTATCGCAATACCATCAGAAATCATATCTACTTTACCAGAAGCAAGGGCATTTACCAATGAGCCAAATTCCATGGTTGTAATTTCTAACTTATAATTACGGTCTTTTGCGAAATTTTGAATCAGTTCAATATCAAAGCCAACATATTCACCATTTTGATAAGCTACATAAGGAAAGTCAGCAACGGCCACTCCAAGTTTAATGAGTTTTCCAGAGCTAAGATTGTTGATTTTTGGCATGATAGCTGTTTCAGGATCTTCCAGACACCAGCGTTTATATATCTGATCATAAAGTCCATTATCTTTAATCTTTTTCAGATACATATTAAACTCAGCTAGTAATTCTGGATTTTTTTTGTTAAAACCTACACCCAGTGGTAAAGATAGAACATCATCTGTTAGTAACGTGATGCCAGGATTGCTTTTAACTAAAAGACCTCCGGTAATTGCATCCAGCATGATGGCATCTACTTTTCCTGTTTTAAGTGAAATAATCATATCTGCAGGTGTGTTATAACGTTTTATGCTGATTGACGGATAATTCTGGGCAAGAAACTGGTCATGAACGGTTCCTTCATAAATTCCAACAGTTCCATTTTTTAAATCATTAAAATCAGCATATTTTTTACCTGAAGGGTTATTTTCAGATTTTTGGCATCCAATGAATAATAAAATGGCTAAAGTAAGCCAGAAAAGATGGCGTTTCATTTTGAAGAATCCTTTACGATTGCAGCGATTCCACCTCTGTAGTAAGGTGTTGAAAACAGCACTTTTTGAGCTCTTTCTTCAGAAACAGTAATACATGCGCCGATCATATCTACTTTTTTACTCATTAATGATGGGATAAGTGCACCAAAGTCCATATTCACAATTTCCAGGTTTTTTTGGAGTTTATCTGCTACTAACTGAGCTAATTCAATATCAAAGCCAGTCAGCGTATTATTCTGGTACAAAAACGAGAAAGGTTCTGTTACAGCTGATGTGCCTAGATAAAGTGTCTCAGTATATTGATTTGATACAGGTTGAGGTAATTCATAAGTATTCGCATTTTTAGGAAACCATCTGTTTTTCATTTCTTCATACTTTCCTGATTCCTTAAGCTCATTGATGACAGAGTCAATCGTTTGTTTTAATTCAATATTGTCTTTGTTAACAGCGAAGGCATAATCATCGTATGTAATCATATCATCTAATACTTTTAATCCGTCCATCTTGGATGCAATATTTTTCAAGATTGGCTCATCATAAGCAGCAGCCGTCACTTTTCCCGTTTTGACTGCTAAACAGGCATCAGTAATATTGTTAAAATATTTGATTTTTGCATTGGCAAATTTACTTAAAACCAGTTTGTCAGCCATAGTACCAGTAGGTACAGCAATATCTTTTTCTGCAAGTTGTGAAAGATTTAGGATTTGTTCATTTTTTCCACAGCCTAAAAACGTTAAAGCAATTGTCAGGGAAAGGATAACAGTTAAACATATAAATATTTTTTTTCTCATGAGTCCTCCAAATAATTCAGTTTTTTATCTTATTTTTTTTTTAAAAGTGATAATGTTTTTGCCATTAATTCGATTGTAATCCAGATTGTCGGAAAAATCTTTTGTAAGAATGATGCCCAGACCGCCTTCATTTCTTTCACTAAGAGGAAGATCACGCTGATCAACCTGATGCTTCAATGGATTAAAGGCAATTCCTTCATCAATAAAAATCAGAGTGATAGAATCATTTACAAGTGATATTTCCATCTCAATATTACCCGTGTTTTCGGGATAAGCGTAGCTGACAATATTGACAATCATCTCTTCTACGGCAATCAGTAGTTTGAAAATATCTTTGGGAGTTACTTCTAACTGATTCAGACAAAGTTCTGTCATATCCAGAAAATAGGGGATGTTTTCATGAATAGCCAGATTAGAAAATCGGAAGTGTTTTGATTCCGTATTCATAAGAGCTCATTTCATTGGATGTTTAAGAATCCTGAAAAGCCGGATATATCAAACACTTCTTTCACCAGATCATTCATTTCTGTTAATACAAGCTCTTTTGAAGTCGCTTTGCACTTTTTGTAAAAACCGAGAATAATTCTTAATCCAGCACTACTGATATAATCAAGTTTCTTAAAATTGATTGTGAAAGAGCTGTTTGTCATCAGTTCATTTAAAACTTCTTCCAGTTGTTTAGCCGTATTGGTGTCCAGTCTGCCACTTAAAAACAAATCACAGTGAGTTCCACTCATTTCTTTTTGAATTTCTAACATCATATCTCCTTATTTTAATCGTTTAAATACACTTAAAGTAATGTCATCAAATTGATTATCATTCTGAAAGCGAATCAGGCTTTCAAGGATATTTTCACAATCTGATTTTGATGAATACTGATGATTGTAACTAAAATATTTTTGCATTCTTTCAAATCCATAAAGCTCATTATCAGGGCTTGTTGCTTCTGTTACGCCGTCAGTGTACAGTATGAGTTTGTCATTAATATCTAAAATATTTTCTTTGGAAAGATAGGCTATATCGGGCACAATACCCATAGCGGTACTGTTTGGCGTTGTCAGCTCAGTAAATTCACCTGTAGATTTTTGAACAAGTGCAGGGAGGTGTCCTGCATTTGAATATAGAAGTTTGCCTGTATCAATAAAATAGTAAGCCAAGAAAACGGTTACGAACATATTGCTGTCGTTATCTTCTGAAAGTGCCTTATTTACCTTTTTTAAGACTTCATGTGGTTCTTTAATCTCAGAAGCAGTCGAATGTAAAAGGGTTCTGCACAGCATCATAAACAAGGCAGCAGGAATTCCTTTTCCAGAGACATCTCCAACTAAAAATACAAAAGTATGATGATCATAAAAGAAAAAATCATAGAAATCTCCACCCACTTCTTTGGCAGGATGCATGATCGCATAAAGATCAAATTCATCTCTTCCTGGAAATGGAGGGAATACCCTTGGTAAGATACTCTGTTGGATTTCAGAGGCAATTGCCAGTTCACTTTCTACTACCTGACGTTTAGCTGTTTCACTCTGTAAATCTCTGACATACTGATCCAATTTTTCTCCCATCAGATTGATATCAGAAGCCAGTTTTCGAATCTCTGTTGAGCCTTCTTCTTTTGTTTTAAATGTAAACTCACCTGATGATATTTTTGATACTGACTTGCAAAGACTGTTTAAAGGTCTTGCCATATAGTAAGAAAGATTTATCGATATGACAAAAATCAGGATAAAAAACAAAACGCTAATAATAGCAAGAGAAATAAACACATTGCTCATCATTCCCTGACTGTAATTTCTAATCTGAGAGATAGCCGTTTCTTTACTCTGTGTATTGATGGATTCTATCTTTTTTTCTACTGGATAAAAATAATCACTGATATTGACTACTGCGCACAGATTAAACGGACTGTCCTGAACATGTACAACTGCTACATAGCGTTCTCTGGTACGGAAATTTTCATCTAAAAAACTGTAATAATCAGCAACCAGAGGCTTTGTAAATGATAACTGTGCCAGTTCCCACATCTTGGGATATTCTTTTTCCCATTCTTTGTAATTTCGTCCTTCCAGATTTTTGTTTTTATGCCAGATCACTTCTCCCTTTCGGTCAAAAACATCCACACTTCCCGATTTTTGGAGGTTTGAGTATAAATCCTGAGTGGCAATTGCTCTCAGTTTATCACTTTTCCGAAGTGTATTATAATCTTTAACAGGGTACTTTTTCAGCTCAAAAGCAAGTTCATTGGCTATCGCTTTCGCATAAAGCAGTACCTGAGTTTCTCCAAAACGTCTCAGATTTTCTTCAGATAGCTTAGTCATTTGAGATGATATATCTATGATGTTCTTTTGGGCTATCTCAATGTTCTTTTTTTGAACGTTTTTCAATACAAAATGGGTTAACAGTGTAAATACGATGATAAGACAAACAGACATCAGTGTATGAGATAAAATGAATTGATTTTTAATTTTCATAATGATTCTTTCTTTTTTTTTGTAAAACTAACAATCATAGTGATAATCGTCAAGTTTTTTTTTAAATACTTCATCTTCACGGTAAATTTTGGGTAAAATAATTGACTTTTAAAGTAGGTGAAATTGAGATCTCAGGTTGTGAGGTTTTTTTCATAGAATAAAAAGTAATATTCGCTTAGGCTTAGCATTTCAGCTTTTCTAAAGTAAGTATTTGAAAAAACTTGACATAATCAGCAGTAAAAAATAGCGGTAATTTATAAAGGACAGGTAAGATGGCAAAAAACAACGAATCACAAATCAAAAATGAAATATTCTCTCTGCTCAGGGAAAATCAGGAAAGTTATCTGGCTACCAGTGTTAATGATCAGGCATTTGTCAGACCATTGATATTGTTTTATGCGTATAGTCGTTTTTGGTATGTGAGCTTTAAAAAAGATGCAAAAACGGCTCAAATCAGACAGAATAAAAGAGTAGAAGTCTGTATTCCACTGCATGAATCAGGACATACAGGTTATATCAGAGCTCAGGGAATCGCAAAGATTATCAATGATCCTCAGTTAAAGTATGAAGCAATGGATTTTTGTTACTTTTTTGATGATTATTTTGATGGAGCAGATGATCCCGATTATATACTGATTGAGTTGGTGTTTGATCAGATGCAGCTAATGAGACCTGGTGAAACCTTTTCTATTAAAGTGAATCTGTAAATACATGAGCTCTGATAAAGAAAAAAAAATAATTGTTTTGTCTTTCATCACTGCATTTACTCTGAGTATTTATATTTTAGAAATGTTTATTCCAAAACCATTACCTTTTATGAAAATTGGGCTCAGTAATGTGATGATTGTCTATATGCTTTTTTCAAATATGCCTTATGAAGCGCTCATTGTTACGCTGGCAAAAACTCTTGTCGGTGGCTTTGTTACAGGCACTTTGTTTAATCCAACTACCTTAATGTCCTTAAATGGGGGTTTGCTTGCCTATCTCTTTATGATTTTTTTTATGAAAACCAAAATCAATTTTTCTGTAATAGGCATCAGTATCATTGGTTCTGTGATGCATAATATGGGGCAGCTCCTGACGGTTAATCTTTTTGTGATAAAGAATCAGAAAATTTTGTATCTTTTCCCATTGTTGTTGATATTAGCATTAGCTACTGGTCTTTTTACAGGATATTCTGCCTTTCTATTATTAAAACATTTAAATCTTCGGAGTTTGTATGAAAAAACAGATTTTTAAATATATTAAGATATTCCTTGGAATTAGCATATTTGTTACAGGTATGCTGAGTGGCTTGTTCTTTTTTTACAGCCGTGAATTGCCACCTATGGCTGAAGTGCAAAGTTATCAGGTGAATTCAGGTTCTGAAGTATATGATTGTAAAGGAAAACTGATTCATATATTTGCTGTAGAAAACAGAAAATTGACTACTTTTGACAATCTGCCTCCTCATTTAATCAGCGCTTTGCTTGTGATTGAAGATATGAATTTTTATAATCACTGGGGAATTGATATTTATGGTTTATTTAGAGCGATTATTGTTGATATTATTACCTGGGATTTTGCACAGGGAGGCTCAACTATTACCCAACAATTAGCCAGAAATATGTTTCTCAATTTAGACAAGCAATTGCCCAGAAAGATTAAAGAAGCGATGCTGGCTGTATTGATTGAGCGAAATTTTACCAAAGAAGAAATTCTGGAGATTTATTTTAATAAGATCTATTTTGGTGGTGGGATTTATGGAATAGAAACGGCTGCATACCGGTATTTTGGTAAAACAACCAAAGATTTAACCATTGGTGAAGCTGCATTACTGGTAGGTATGATTCAAAGACCTAATTATTATTCACCTGTTAAAAAACCGGATAAAAGCATTCAGAGACGAAATTTTGTACTGAGTAAATTATATGAAAATGGGTATTTAACCTCAATTCAATACGAAAATGCACTCAATGAAAAATTAACACTAAATCAGCATCGTTTTGTTACTAACAGCAACAGCAATTATTTTATTGATTATATCCGTATCCGACTTGAACGAAAATATGGGACAGAACAGGTTTTTAACGGTGGATTAAAAATTTATACGACATTGGACAATGAACTGCAATTGTTTGCAGATTCCACTTTAAACGAACATTTATCCAGTATGGAACTTAACAGAAACTACAAAGAAAAATACAAAGATTTCCCTCCAACTGTTTCGAATATTAAGGCAAATTATATTCAAGGTGGTGTATTTGCCATTGATCCAGAAACCGGATATGTAAAAGTCATGATTGGTGGTAGAAACTTCAGACACAGTAAATTCAACCGAATGACTCAGGCTAAGAGACAAGCCGGATCAGCTTTTAAGCCATTGTTATATACGGCTGCAGTTGAAAAGGGTTATACCCCTGCAACGATTATTAATGATGCTCCTGTAACCTTTATGAAAGAGGGGCAGGTTTACTGGGAACCCAAAAATTATGAAAAGAATTATTATGGCAATGTGACGCTAAGAAATGCATTAAAAAAATCTATGAATGTGAGTGCTGCCAAGCTGATTTATGATGTTGGTCCTCAAAATGTGGTAAAGATTGCAGAAAATTTTGGGCTAACTACGCCTATTCCTCCTTTTATGTCTTTATCTGTGGGCTCTTGTGAAGTTATTCCCTATGAGCTAATCAGTTCATTCAGTATTTATGCGTCTGGGGGAGAACGTGTAACTCCAATTTTCTATACCAAAGTCACAGATCATAAAGGTAAAGTGCTTGAAGAAAATAAACCCGATAAAGTCAAGGTTCTGGATCCGAAAGTTGCCTGGATTATGACCGATTTAATGAAGACAGTTGTTAATCATGGAACGGCATTCCCAATTCGTTCCTGGGGATTTACTTATCCCTGTGCAGGTAAAACCGGCACAACAGACGATTACAGAGATGCCTGGTTTATTGGCTATACGCCAAAACTTGTTCTTGGGGTATGGACTGGTTTTGACAATAATCAACCAATGGGGAGTGGGATGACAGGCGCTACAGCAACACTACCTGTTTGGATTCCAATTGCCAAAAAAGCCGTTTATGAGCAACTCAAAGCAGGAGAAGATGTAGATGCTGACTTTGTAAAACCAGAAGGAATTGTCGAAGCGAATGTCTCCTCAGTAACCGGATTTTTGGCGAAAAACAGCTATGGTCCTGTGATTAAGGAGTATTTCATTAAAGGGACTGAACCTGGCAATTATTCAGATTCTTTGAAATTTAACTATTATCCTTCCAGATTACGTCCTGGAAGAGACCGTTATTTAAACGTTGTGGAAGTTAAAGATTAGTGTTTTTACTGACAGCTTTTATTTCTATCTTTATTTATTGTCTTTTTATTGTTGTATTTTATGCTAATCTGAAAAGGCATGAACCGGTTACTGTCAAACATCAGATACCAGTCAGTATCGTATGCAGTGCCCGGAATGAGGAAGATAATCTGCCTCATTTTTTGAATGCACTTTTAAAACAACAATATGACCTAAGCCTGGTTCAGATTATAATTGCAGATGATTGTTCCAGTGATCGGACTGCTGAAATCTTAAAGACATGGAGCTCCCGATTTCCTGATTTTTCGTGTTTTACTGCTCAAGGTAGAAATCAGGTACTTTCAGCTAAAAAAAATGCATTAGGACAAGCGATTCAAAAAGCCAAATATAATATTCTTTTGTCAACAGATGCCGATTGCATTCCTCAGGAAAACTGGATAAACGGAATGGTTGATGCTTATGTGAGAAATGAGGATGCTGAAATGGTGGTAGGTTTTTCTGAAACTGAGTTAAAAAATGATAAGTTAGTCAATGCTCAGAAAAATGCTTTTTTATGGTTTCATTATCCTTTTAGTGTATTGTTTGAACATTTTGATTTTATGACACTTATGTTTGCTACTTCAGCTTCTGTTAATGCCGGTTTGTATTTTTCTTGCAGTGGACAGAATTTGTCATTCAGAAAATCAGCGTTTAACGACGTGGGTGGTTATGAGCCGATCAAACAGTATATTTCAGGTGATGATCTGCACTTGATGCAACTTTTTAAACAACATAAAAAACATATTGTATTTGCCAATAATTCCGATGGACGTGTTAAAACCAAAGCAATTACTTCCTTGTACAAGTTATTTAATCAACGTTCGCGCTGGGCTTCCAATATGAAATTTATGGTATTTTCAAATCCATTATTTTTTGTATATTTGTTGAGTGTATTCTTCGTGTTGACACTAATACCTGCTTTATTATTTTTGAATTTTAGTATAGGTGTGTTACTCTTCAGTTTAAAGATAGTAATGGATAGTATTTTTATACAACGTGGCTATAAAGACTTTCAGTTATGGTCACGAATGTCAGGAGAAGGTATTGTTGCTGGTTTAAATTTTTGGACATTGATGATAACCTGGAGCGTTTTTCAGCCGGTTTATACCATGATTGTTGCGGTATCAGGTTTTTTTTCACTGTTTAAATGGAAAGACAGAAAGGGTTTTAAAAAATGAAATATATGATTTTTGATGATAGTAAAAGCGATCAGTTTTTGCCTATGACTTATCTCAGATCTACAGGCGATTTAAGAGCTGGAATACTCAAGCTAAGACAACGGATTGAATTCATTATGGAAATGGAAGAAAGTGCTGTTATTGTAGCGCCTGAGCTGATTTCTCTGTATCGGGAAAGGCATCCTGACTGGCAAATCAATCAGGTTGAAAATGATGAATATCTTTTTATTAACAGTCGCGCCAGATTAACTCTGGATAATAAAAAATTACTGGATGAGATGCCTGATGGCAGCATTCTAAAAAATGCAGATAATATCCTGGCGATACGCCTTAATTGTAAGGCTCAGCCGATTGATTACCATTCTTTAATAAAAATGAGTCAGGATTTATGTGTGATTGAAACAGACCAGATGACTTGCTGGGAATATTTATGGGAATTGATGCATCATAATGGAGATCTGATCCGTTTTGATTTTGAAAACGTTTTTTATGATGAGGATAATTTTTTTGAGACAGAACCAGGCGTTACCATGCTTAATCCTTATGATATTTGGATAGGGGAAGGTGTAGAGTTAAAAACAGGGGTGGTGATTGATGCTTCAGAAGGGCCTGTTGTGATAGATGAGAATGCAGTGATTATGCATAACTCAGTCATTATAGGACCTGTATATATAGGAAAAAAATCAGTAATCAAAGTTGCTGCCAAGATTTATCCAAATACATCTGTCGGACCGGTATGTAAGATTGGCGGAGAGGTGGAAGATACGATTATTCAGGGTTATTCAAATAAACAGCATGACGGATTTTTAGGCCATAGTTATTTGGGTGAATGGGTGAATATTGGTGCAGATACCAATAACAGCGATTTGAAAAATACCTATAAAAGTGTAGCAGTTCATAATTATGCGACAGGGGAGAAAACTAATACCGGCAGTACATTTGTAGGCTGTTTTATTGGTGACCATTCCAAGGTTGGAATCAACTGCTCTATCAATACAGGAAGCATGATTGGCTTTGGTGCAAATTTATATGGTAGTCCGTTGATTCAGGGATTCATTCCTGATTTTTCCTGGGGACAAGCAAACGATTTGCAAAAATATAGACTGGAAGCCTTTTTAGAAACAGCTGGTACTGTTAAACAAAGAAGAAAGAAAGACCTGACAATAATTGAAAAAGGATTATTGGAAGAGATATATAAAAGAGGGATAAATGAATCAAGATAATCAGGATAAAAAAGATACATGCGCTCCAAATGCGTGTGAAAAGTGTTGTTGCCAGGCAGATAATAAAGAAAATCAAGATATTATCATTTGTGGTGAAACCCATCATTTTGAAGAAGAACAAGAGAAATACCAGGAGTTTGTAGAAATTGAACTGAGAAACTGGAGAATTGGCTACTATTCTAATCCGCATCATATAAATCTTGAACCAGATCAATTGGTGGTTGTTCAGGTCGATCGGGGTACAGATATCGGTGTCGTGATACAGGCATCAGTAAAAGGACAGGAATATGAAGAAATGTTCCATGCTGAAAAAATATTGCCAATCGTTAGAGTCGCAACTGAACAAGATATGGAACAGCTTGAAGCCATCGAAGAAAGAGAAAGAACTTCTCAAGAGAAATTTCTTGAGCTGGTTGTTAAATATCCATTTGAAATGAAACTGATTGATACCAAATTCCAGTTTGACGGCAATAAGGTGACTTTTTTCTTTACTGCAGAAGGCCGAATAGATTTCCGCGAATTTGTACGTGAACTGGCTCAGGTATTCAGAACCCGTATCGAACTGCATCAAAGTACAGGTCGCGATGAAGCGAAGAGACTTGGCGGATATGGTATGTGTGGTAATAAGTATTGCTGTGCCTCCTTTTTAAAGCGTTTTAATCAGGTTACGATAAAAATGGCTAAAGATCAGAATTTATCAGGTAACTTATCAAAAATATCAGGTCCATGTGGAAGACTCCTGTGTTGCCTTCATTTTGAAGAAGATTTTTATGCAGAAATTGCTAAAGATTATCCGGTGATTGGTGATGAAATCTGGAAAGATGGCAAGAAATTATATGTCTTCCGTAATGATTATTATACCAAAATGGTTTATCTGAGTGGGGAAGATCAGGCTGTCATTACTGTGCCACTGGATGATTTTAATCAACAATACAAAAAGAGAAGATAAATTGACAGATATAAAACCCCACATATTATCATTGTTTCCTGAACAACTGGAAGAAATACTGCTTTCCTGGGGAGAAAAGAAGTATAGAATTTCTCAGATTTTTGACTGGATATATCAGAAATATGCGCTGTCTTTTGACGAGATGACCACTTTATCAAAGGATTTGAGACAAAAACTGAATGATCATTTTGATTTCAACCTGCCGGAGATTGATATTGTTCAGAAATCAGCAGATAGATCTGAGAAGTTTAGACTTAAGCTATCTGATGGGTATTTCATCGAAATGGTTTTTATGCCCAATGAGAAGAAGAATACGCTCTGCATCTCTTCTCAGGTCGGATGCGCCAGGAATTGTCAGTTTTGTGCAACCGCAAAAATGGGCTTAATCAGACAATTGACACCTGAAGAAATACTTGGGCAGGTACTGATTGCTCAAAAGCAGTTTCCGGATCAAAGAATTACCAATATTGTACTGATGGGGATGGGCGAACCCTTGGATAATTATGATAACGTGGTTCATTTTATCCGCCTTATGCAATCAGAGAAAGCGTTTTCCTTCAGCCCCAGACGAATGACTCTCTCTACCTGCGGAGTTGTTCCTGGCATCAATAAACTGGCTGACAGCGGGATAAAGATAAAACTGGCCGTCTCGCTAAACTCAGCAATTAACGTTAAGAGAAACGAGCTAATGCCCATAAACCAGCTTTATTCATTAGAAGAACTTAAAAAATCAGTATTGGATTTTAGAAAAAAAACAACATTTCGGATTACTTTTGAGTATATCATGATAAAGAATTTTAACATGTCACATGAAGATGTCAAAGCTTTGATTAAATTTGCAGGTGATATTTCCTGTAAAATTAACCTGATTAAATGGAATCACGTGCCCGGTCTGTCCTGGTTGTCTCCTGATGAAAAAGACATCGCACAATTTATTGAACAGTTATCTTGTATCTCAGCAGCCATTACCTTACGACAGAGCAGGGGAGAAGATATTGCCGCTGCCTGTGGTCAATTGGCAGGAAATCAATCTCAGAAATTTTAAGTTTTCTCCAAGAAAGGATAAGGAAGCAATAAGGATGGAATAAGGAAGGGATAAGAAAAAAATAATTTCGTGAGATAAAAATAATTTGTAATAAATGCTTGACTAATGAATTATAATAAATAAATCAGTCTAAAAAGACTGTATTTTGTGATATACAGAAAAATTATCTGTATCATACAGTGGGTAAAAAAATAACTAAGGAGAATAGAAAATGACAAAAAGAGTCAAACATGTAATCACTCTTCTGTTAATGCTTAGCTTCATGTTTATGCTTGTTAATGCAGAAGCAAAAACTTCGAAAAAAAGCAAAACCACCAAAAAACCAGTCGAAAAGAAGACTGAAGAGATTAAGGTGGTTGAAAAAACTGCTCAGGATACAATATTAGTGCAGTTTTCTAATTCAAAGATCACTAAAAAGGATCTGAATGATCGTATTGCAAAGATCCCTCCAATGTATCAAAGTCGTTATAAAACAATTGACGGTCAGAAACAGGTATTAGATGCTATGGTTCAGGAAGAGTTATTTTATCTTGAAGCAATTGCTCAGGGATATGACAAAAAACCTGAAACAATTGACAATATTAACAAATCTTTAAAACCAATTATCAATGAAAAATATTATCAAAAAGAACTGGCTGCCAATGTAAAACTGACAGATAATGATTATGCAAAATTCTATGAAGAAAATAAAAATCAATTTATGGTTCCTCCTTCACTGAAAATTAAACATTTACAGGTCAATACACAGGGTGCTGCTGATTCTGTTCAAACGCTTATTAATGAAGGCAAAAGCTTCGATGACCTGATTTCAGTTTATTCCACTAATAAATACTCAAAAGATAAAAAAGGAATTATCACAAATATCAGACATAATCAATATATTACCGGTATTGGTAAAGATAAAGAACTTGATGACCTGATCTTTGCAAAACCAGTTGATGAAAACCAGATTGTATCTGCACACACAGAAAGCGGATTTCATTTTTTCCAGAAACTGGAACACAAAGCAGAATCTTATAAAGCTTTTGATGAAGTAAAAAATGATATTGCCAGCCAATTGAAATTTAAAGAAGAACAGAAAGCTTATACTGCCTTAATTGAAGAACTGAAAAAACAATATCAAATCACAATTGACGAAGAATATGTCGATAAAACAGATTTTCTCTCACTTCATCCAGATCAATTTAGCCGTATCGTTGTTAATTCATCTGAACCTTCACTTGTTTATGATTCAAAACGTACATTTGATTTGCTGAGAAATCGCTATCAAATGGAAAAAATAAATGTACAGGATCCAAAAATCCGAAAATCAGCGGTTAATAAAGATGTAGAAGCAAGCTTACTTTATCATCATGCTATTCTTAAAGGTTTTGATAAACAGATTGCTGATGATGCTGAAGTCATTCAAACAAAACGTACTGTCATTTTAAGAAGTCTCTATCAGGCAGAAATAATGGATAAAGCCACTGTCAGCGAAGATGAAATTAAAAAATACTACGAAGATAATAAAAATTTCTTTGCTGAAAAACCATATCGTGAAATCAGACAGTTTAGTTTTAAAACTGAAAAAGAAGCCAATAAGTATCGTAAAAAAGTAGAAAAAATGGTGAAAAAAGGACAAGAAGAAAAGATTATTGCCCTTTTGAAAAAAGTGTCTGTTTCTACTGATAAAGACGGTTTACTCAGTCCTGTTTACAATAACGGTATTATGCCTACTTATGGAACTGACCAGGAATACAATAAAAAAGCAATGGAAATCAAGGAAAAAGAAACCAGCACTGTTTTCAAAAATATGCGTGGTGAATTTGTCTTCTTTTATTTAGTTAAAGATGTGCCTGAAAAAGAAAAAACACTTGAAGAATTACGTCTTACTATCGAAAACAATTCCAGAAGAAAAAAAGCAACTGATATTTTTGAAGCGAAGGTAAAAGAATATCGTGAAAAATTTGCTGTTAAAGAAAATTATGATAACTTAAAAACACAGGTATCTGTCAGTGAATTGTTTGATATGGCTGAAACTGCTCAAAAACAGAATAATTACCGTGAAGCAGTTCATTACTACGATCAAATCATTAAAGATTATGCAAATGGCAGAGATGATTATAAAGCCTGGTTTATGAAGGCTTTTGTCTATGCTGAAGACTTGAAAGATAATAACAAAGCACTGCAGCTTTATCAGGAAATGCTGGTGAAATGGCCTCAGGGTGAACTCAATGAATCAGCTAAATTTATGATTGAAACACTTAACGGAGAAAAAGATCCGGCCATGATTCTTGGTGAATAAGAAATTAAAAAAACAAATCTATTATCATAAGAGACGCCTAAAAGCGTCTCTTTTTTACTTGACGAAAAATGGCAGGCAAAATTCTTTATTATCAGGAGTTATAGACGTGACAAAAGAGAAGAGAGGAAAGCAGACTACTCTTTATAATTAGGTTAATTAAGCTGCTAACCTGGGTTAATAATCAAATAGTAATATAATCAAATGGAGGATATATGCTGACAGGAAACATGATCAGGCAACAATTTATAGATTTTTTCATAGATAAAGCACATACATTTGTGCCTTCTGCGACCGTCGTACCCAATGACGACCCCACCCTTCTTTTTACCAATGCGGGGATGAATCAGTTTAAAAAATACTTCCTGGGATTACAGGATGCTCCTTACAACCGTGCCGTTAACAGTCAGAAGTGTATTCGTGCCGGTGGTAAGCATAATGATCTAGAAGAAGTGGGTAAAGACGGCTATCATCATACCTTTTTTGAAATGCTGGGGAACTGGTCTTTTGGAGATTATTACAAAGAAGATGCCATTAAATGGGCTTGGGAACTGATTACAGAAGTGTGGAAACTGCCTAAAGAAAGATTGCATGCAACTGTATACAAGACTGATCAAGAAGCATTTGATCTCTGGAAAAACAAAACAGATATAATACCTGAACATATTACATATCATGGTGATAAGGATAATTTCTGGGAAATGGGTGAAACAGGACCTTGTGGACCTTGCTCTGAAATCCATTTTGACCGAGGTGCTCAATACTGTAATCTGGCTCATGATCCAAATCATGATTGTAAAGTGAATGGAGATTGTCATCGTTATATTGAACTCTGGAATCTGGTTTTTATGCAGTATAACAGACAGGAAGATGGCTCTTTACTTCCTTTAAAAAATAAATTTGTCGATACAGGCGCAGGATTGGAAAGACTTTGTCAAATTCTACAGGGGAAGACTTCTAATTATGACACAGATCTTTTTACTCCAATATTAAAAGCAATAGAAGAAATTTCCGGTATCCCTTACAGTGAAGAAAGCGGTATGGCACATCGCGTGATTGCTGATCATATCCGCTGTTTATGTTTTGCGATTGCAGATGGTGGAATGCCTTCCAATGAAGGCAGAGGGTATGTCTTAAGAAGAATTTTAAGACGTGCTTCTCGATATGGTCGAATGATCAATATGCACCAGCCTTTCCTCTATCGATTGGCAGATGCGATTGCTTTACATTTTGGACAACATTTCTCTGAGTTAAATGACAGATTATCTTTTATCAAAATGATAATCAAGTCAGAAGAAGAACGATTTAACATGACTCTTGATAATGGTCTGAATAAATTTGACGAGATCGTTGCCAATATGGAAAATGATACAATCTCAGGTGTTGATGTTTTCATGCTGTATGATACCTTTGGTTTTCCACCTGATTTGACACAGATATTGGCTGAAGAGAGAAATCTGAAGATTGATATGGATGGTTTTCATGTTGAAATGGATAAACAAAAAGACAGAGCCCGTTCTGCATCAAATTTTAAATTAAAACTGGAAGATATCCAATGGATAAATTTCAGACCCGATACCGAAACACAATTTATTGGTTATCATGAAAATCATTGTGAGAGTCAAATTGTCAAATATGCGCTTAACAGTGATGGAAAGATTCGTATTGTATTGGATAAGACGCCGTTTTATGCTGAATCAGGTGGTCAGATGGCAGATAAAGGCAGGTTGTTTAACGAAGAAACTGAGATTAAAATTATTGATGTTCAAAAAGATAATGATAGTTTTATTCATATCGGGGAACTGATAAAAGGTGAAATCAATGATAAGCCTGTTACTGCAATGATTGAAGCGGAATATCGCTTAAACATTGCCCGTAATCATACGGCTACTCACTTATTACATGCGGCATTGAGACAGGTTTTAGGTGATCATGTTCAGCAAAAAGGTTCATTGGTAGCTGCTAATCATTTGCGCTTTGACTTTACGCATATTCAGGGGATGAGTGATGAAGAGATAGATAAAGTTGAAGAAATAGTAAATACAGAAATCAGAAAATCAACCCCATTAAATGTTCAGGTGATGGATATAGATTCTGCAAAAGAAGCCGGTGCAACTGCTTTATTTGGTGAAAAGTATGGTGATCAGGTACGAGTGGTCAGTGTACCTGGCTTCTCAAAAGAATTATGCGGTGGTACCCATCTGCAAAATACAGGACAGGCAGGCTATTTTAAGATACTGTCAGAATCATCTTCTGCATCTGGTATCAGACGTATCGAAGCAGTTACCGGTCATCAGGCTGAATTGTATGTGAAACAGCTCAAAAACTCACTTCTCGAAATTGCACAATTACTCAATGTGCCGGAAAAAATGATTTTTGAAAAGATTGAAAAAATGATGGCAGAACAAAAAGTACTGGTTCAGGAAATTGATGCCTTAAAAAGAAAATCAGCCGGTAACTTAATCGCTGATTTGTTAAATAATGCTTTGACCATTAATGGTATTAAAGTTATTGTTTCAAAAGTCAGTGTTCAAAATCAGGAAGATCTGAAGATTATGGGTGACCAGATAAAAGATAAAATGGGCTCAGGCATCAGTATTCTGCTTGCAGATCTTGAAGATAAGGCAGCAATGATTGTGAATGTCAGTAAAGACCTGACTCAGAAATACCATGCTGGAAAGATCGTATCAGAACTGGCTCTCATTGTCGGAGGAAAAGGTGGTGGTCGTCCTGATATGGCAATGGCTGGTGGAAAAATGAAAGAGAAACTGGATGAAGTATTGTCCAGTGTCCCTAAGATTATCGAAAAAGTATAATATTGACTATAAATATTGAGAGGGCAGTCTTCAGATTGTCCTCTTTTCTGTTTGCTTATGGTTACTATGATTTAGTCTCATTTTATATTCTGGGCATCCTGCTACAGAATAACAGGCTATAAGTAAGATTCCTGTAGTAAGAGTAATATAAACGACCAGAATGTTCGTTTTACAAAATATGCGTATAGTACGGTTATGATAAACGACCATGATGGTCGTTCTACAGAAGGTGCTTTTTGTATAGATAAAAAAAAGCAAGATAATCAATATAAAGCATTTGACAAAAATGAGACATTAGAAATATTTAAAATATAGATAATGTGGCATAAGTTTTGCATTTTAAAGAATAAAATGTATATTTTAAAAAAAGGAGAATCATGCGAACTTTTGATGCGGTAATTCCCTATTTGAAAAAAAGCTGGAAAAAGATTGCTTTAGGGATATTTGTTTTAATCATAGTGGATGCTATTCAACTGGTGGTTCCGAAGATAATTCAGAAGACAATTGATCAGTTAGGTACTGAAGGTTTTACACAATCTGATATTTTTTGGTCATCAGCGACTATTCTTATTTTAGCTGCCGGGATTGTAGCGATGCGTTTTTTATGGCGTATGCTGATAGTCGGTAATTCCTGGGTAATCGAACGAGAACTCAGACAGAAGTATTATAATCATTTAATGCTTTTATCCCGAAACTTTTTTAACAAATCCAAGATAGGTGATTTAATGGCTTTGGCAACCAATGATTTGAATGCGGTCAGAATGCTGTTCGGAATTGGATTTATTGCCGGAGCAGATATTTTTTTAATGGCAACAGCGTCCTTCTTCTTTATGGCTAGTATCAATCTCAAACTAACCTTACTGGCGGTTATCCCAATGCCTTTGATTACAGTTTGTATAACCATGATTGGACCAAAACTCCATAAGCGCTTTCATCATGTTCAAGATACCTTTGCTAAGCTGAGTGGAATGATTCAGGAAAGTATCTCTGGCGTTAGAGTTATCAAAGCATTTGCTCAGGAGAAACCTGAATTGAAGAAGATGGAAGATTTTTCCAAAAAATATGTGGTTGAAAATATCAAAATGGCTAAATTATCTGGATTCTTTCATCCCTTGCTGGGTTTAATCATCAGTTTTAGTATGATTATTGTACTCATTTTTGGTGGTCAGGCAGCGATTCGCGGAGATATAACCATTGGCGAGTTTATCGCCTTCTTTTCCTATCTGGGGATGCTGGTTTGGCCTATGATTGCCATTGGTTTTATTGTTGATATGTATCAGCGTGGCTCCGCTTCTTTGATCCGTCTGAATGAGATTTGGGAAACAAAACCAGAGATCGTGGATGAAGAAACGGTTGATTTCAGAATCTCTCAATTAAAAGGTGATATTGAAGTTAAAAACCTTGTATATCAATATAATAAAGACAATCCAAAGATTCTGAATGGTGTCAATTTTAATATTGAACAGGGTAAAACACTTGCGATTTGCGGACGTACCGGAAGTGGCAAAAGTACGATTGTTGATCTGCTGGTTCGCGTATATAATGCACCCAAAGGCAGTATCTATATTGATGGGCATGAATTGTATCAGATTCCTCTGGAAGTATTAAGAAAATCATTGGTGATGGTACCTCAGGATATTTTCCTCTTTTCTGATACCATAGCCAATAACATCGCTTTAGGAAAGCCTGGCGCTAGCAAAGAAGAGATTTACAATGCTGCCAGATATGCTGCTATATATGAAGAAATTCTGGAGTTTGAGCATGGCTTTGACACAATGGTCGGTGAGAGAGGGGTTACGCTTTCCGGCGGTCAGAAACAACGTGTAGCGATTGCCCGCTCTCTGGTGATGAATCCTGATATATTGATTCTGGATGATGCGCTCTCTGCAGTTGATACGAAAACAGAAAATAAAATTCTGGATCACCTAATCAATGTCAGATCTGGCAAAACCACGATTATCATTGCTCATCGTATTTCTGCACTGCATCAGGCCGACAAGATCATTGTACTAAATAATCTGAAGATTGTGGAATCAGGGTCTCATGATGAATTACTGGCATTAAAAGGGGCATATAATGATCTGTATGAAAAACAGAAAATTGAAGAAAGATTAGAGGATAAAGCATGAGCCAACATTTTGAAATGCAATCTGATGAAATTCTTGGTAAAATTTACGATAAAAGACTTTATGCCAGATTACTAAAATACTTAAAACCCTATCTAAAATGGGTCGCTCTTGCATTTTGCCTGTTGATAATGACTGCAAGTCTGGAACTCGTAATGCCATTGCTAACCAAAAATGCAGTGGATAACCATATTGTTTCAGATAAAAGACTCTTAAAACTCAATCAGGAAGAATATGCTCATTTTGAAGCAGTGAATGAAATTGATAAATACAAAATATACCATGTGTCCGATATGTACTATCTGGTACTAACCTCTAAAAATAGTCGTTTTATCCCCAAACAGGATTTGAAACAATACGAACAAAATGCAAATCTGACTCAGGATAAATATACTTTTATTCAAAGCAATAATCAGATTGAAAAAATCTTAACTCCTTATATGGACAAAATTACCAGAGTAAAGGATAAAGAACTGGCTGTTCCGGCTTCTGTTCTCTCTCAATTGAGTGTTAATGATAAAACGATCGTTCGTAAAGACTCGATGAATAAAGTTGCTTTGTACGGTTTGGCATTTTTATTTTTTGTGATATTAAAGACTGTGGTACAGTATTTGCAGTTAGTGATAACGACCATTTTCTCACAAAAGGCTACTAATGATTTGAGATCTGATCTGTTTGCCCATATGGAGAAATTACCGGTTTCCTTCTTTGATAAAAACCCAGTTGGGCGTCTGGTAACGAGGGTAACCAATGATGTACGTTCCCTGGATGAAATGCTAAGCAGTGGTGTTTTAACGATTATTCAGGATGCTGCCATGATTGTGGCAATTATGATTCTGATGTTGTTCCTTAACTGGCGGCTAGCTTTGGTGAGTTTTACGATTTTACCCCTGGTTTTTTGGGTCATTAAAACGTATAAGAATAAGACTCGTGTTACCTACCGTGAAGTCAGAAAGAGGCTTGCTGCGGTCAATGCCATGCTGGCTGAGCATATATCAGGAATGAAAATTATTCAGCTCTTTAATCAGTCTGCAGTCAAACAAAAAGAATTTGAAAATGTGAATCAGTTTTATTATAAAGAATCCATGAAACAATTACGTTTGTTTGCTATTTTCAGACCTTTAATCAGTGTCAGCCGACAGGTAGCTGTCGCGATTATGCTCTGGTATGCCGGCGGTCAGATTATAGAAAATGTGGTCACAATCGGTGTTTTTATGGCTTTTATGACCTATATCGAAAAACTCTATGAACCCATCAGTGAATTTTCAGAGAAATTCAATATTTTACAGGGTGCAATGGCTGGTGCTGAACGTATTTTTGATCTGATGGATCAGGAGGAAGCCGATTACCGTGAAGACTCTGTGCCGGTGGATGATGTTCAGGGTGATATTGAATTTAAAAACGTATCCCTCTCTTATCTGACAATAAACAATCAGGATCAAAATAGTGATGAAGTCTTGCAAAAAACAGAAAGTGAATTGACTGAAGCGGATTTTGTATTAAAAAATGTATCTTTTAAAGTAAAAGCAGGAGAAAAAATAGCGTTGGTCGGTCATACCGGATCAGGTAAGACCTCTATCGTAAATCTAATATTGGGGATGTATCCTTATCAAAAAGGGCAGATATTGATAGATAACAAAGCCCTGGAAGAATACAGATTACAGGATTTGAGATCGCATATCGGAATGGTTCAACAGGATGTGTTTCTTTTCTCTGGAACGATCAGGGATAATATTGCGTTGAACAACCCTGATTTAAGCGATGAAGATCTGGAAAGATTATGTAAATATGTCAATGTCATGCACTTTGTGAATCAGCTTCCTGAACGCTTTAATGAACCAGTCATGGAACGAGGTTCAACCTTTTCAGTAGGTCAAAGACAGTTAATTTCATTTGCCCGTGTATTGGCATATAATCCT
>JAKQQL010000444.1:0-8837 GCA_029564175.1 Candidatus Cloacimonadota bacterium | reverse complement strand
GAGCTGAAGCCCATATCGGTTTCTTCTTCCTTTTCGTCTGCTAACCTGGATAAGTGAAAAGAATACCAGGTAGAATGAAGCAGGTAAGCAACAGGTTTATCTACCTGGATTGTATTGCTTTCTGTCAGATACAGAAAAACTATTCAACAACCTTATTTCTTTTCAAAATTTCATAGTATTCCGGTGCATCTTTTTTTGAAACATTCCCTTCAGGCAGATTGATAATTTTGATTTCAGTCTGATAACCAAACAGGTCATATTCAATCAAGTCACCTGTTTTAATCTCCAAACTTGCTTTTGCAGGTTTCCCGTTAACTCTGATCGCATTATTATCACAAGCTTTTTTGGCAATACTTCTGGTTTTTACCAGACATAATTTATTCATTAACAGATCGATACGCATTATTCCTCCTAATAGATATATTTTCTGAACCATTTATGATTAGCGTTTTTCATCATTTCATTTTGAACAGGTAAAGCATTTATCTGATACTCAAAAATAAAAATATCTGTATCTGGTAAATCGCCTTCAATGCTTTTACCATTCCATTTGATTAAGCCTGAATTACTTTTGTTTATTCCGTAAAACAAGGGTTTTTCATTCATATCGAGAATTGACCAGGATACGGTCAATGAGTCTGTTGATTCAAGTTTGATGGTATAATTTAAATCTTCTGTTTTAAAGTAAGAAAATTCCACTGGATGAGGTTCAAAATCAAGCTCAACCCTGATAAATCCCTGAGTCATCATGTCACTGTCAATCAGCTTATATTCATACTGAGCAAAAGGTTCAGCATTTGAATCAACAAAAAAGGTATTACTTTCATTCATCAGTTTCATAAATTGAAAGTCGATATCTGTATGATTATCAGGAGAATAAACTTTTTTGCGATATAGGGCAAATGATTTTGGCACAGGGCTATCCCAGAATAGATAGATATTTTTATTATCAGAAACTGCTCTGATTTTCAAAGTAAGAGATTCAGCCGGAAAGACGTTCAGTTTAAATACATTGTTTTGAGGGATAGACTCATTCTGACTCAGTACAGCGTTGTATGTTTTTGCCTGATCAAAATATTCGACACTGATTTCTGTATCATTTTCATTCACCTGATACAGAATAAACTCACCATTAAAATCTGTAAAACTGCTCTGATTTGTTTTTTTATGAACGACCCTTGCACCTGCAATTGCTTTATAGTTTAATCCAATAATTTTCCCGCAAATGTTGTATAATCTTTGATTAAAAAAGGGATTAGTATCATCAGCATAAAGCTTAGCGTTATCATTTTTAAACAGATGAATCATCGGCTTGATTGTTGCAAAATAAGACTGAGAATTGATACCGGAATACGAAAAAAACGAAATTCCTTTTAATGGACTTTTTATAACTGTAGCTATTTTATTTCTCAGCAAGTAAGCAGGATATGAATTATTATCAGACCAGGCACGAACGCCTATTACTATTTTATCTGCATGTTTTTCAGGCAGTTTATTGAGTAATTGATTGAAGCTTTCATCTTTAGTCTGATATGCCATCAGATAAGCTCTGTCGATATATTTTTTATCAAGCCATTCTTCCCAGTTTTGTCCAAAATACTTCACTGCAGAAACAGGATCAGGCTTAACAGCTGCACTTAATTCCAACTGTGGTTTTACAGATTTAACTCTCTCTGAAATGGTTTTTATCATTGAAGTAACCTGTTGCTCTTTCCATAAATCCCATGTCAGTGTTGGATGTAGTTTTTGTTCCTTTTCAAAATATTTAACTGATTTAGGATGAAAGCCCCAACGATGATCGGGATATCTCACATAATCCAGATGAATACCATCTATATCATAATTAATCGCAATATCTGCAAAAACATTTGCCAGATAGTCTCTCACTTCAGGCAAGGCTGGATCTAAATAAGCCCCTTCCAGCGTATTGGTGGGCATTTCACGGCCATCTGCTGAATAGGTTATCCATTCTCTTTTTTTAAAATACAAATGTCTGGAGTTGAGTCTTTCTGTACTTGCAGGGCTTGTAACTAATACTGTTACCCAAGCCTGAACTTTGATGGAAGCGGGTTTTGCTTTTTCTATCAAATACTGTAGCGGATCAAAATCAGACCCATTCATAATGTAAGATTTTTCTTCAGGGTTCGGGAAGCGATTATTGATTCTGTTAGCTTTGTACAGTGCATCTCCCCTATACCTGACTTCTGCCAAAATCTCATTGATATTGTTATCCTGACAGTCTTGAATCAACTTGTCAATTTTCTCAGTTGAGGTTAAATCCCAAGGGGTTACCCAAACAGATCTTAAATCCAGAGAAAATAAAGAAGCAGATATTAAGAACCAGATGATCAGGAGAATTCTTTTATTTCTTCTATCAGACATTGACATTGTCCATCCTTAAAATCGATATTTAACTGTTCATTGACCTTTAACTGTTTTACAGAATGGACAAACAGTTTTTCTTTTCTGATAAGTGCATATCCCTTTTCAAGTGCTTTTTTTGGGGAATACTCATTTAGTACTGCTTCATACTTCATAAAGCGGTTTTTTGCATGATTCAGCTGCTTATCCATTATAGTCTGTAAACGGTTATGTTGCGTAATGATATGCTGTTTTCGACGACTTAGCTTTTGCTGATAAAAAATCTGTAAGAGTTGCTGAAAATTATTTAAAGTATAATCCAGTTTTTTCTTCTGGATTGTGAGTTTATCTTTGACCTTCATCAGCGTATTCTGAACCATCGTTAAGCGTTGTTTTTGCTGTAAAATGCTATTTTTGGGGTGATGAGCTTCCAGTCTGGATTTCAATTCATAGAGCATGCTTTTCCTTTTGTGAATCTCTCTTGGAAAGGTCATCATCTTCATCATCAGCTGATCGAGTCTTTGCTGATATATTCTGATTTGATGCTGAGGATGTAATTGTTGCATTTTTTTATCAAGAGACTGTAATTGATTTTGATAACGGCTAATCGCATACAGACAAACTTTACGCATCTGAATTTCTCTGTTTTTTAAGTCTCTCAATAGTTCCTTTTTATCAGGAACCACCAGCTCAGCTGCTGCTGAAGGAGTCGGAGCTCTGAGATCAGCCACAAAATCAGATATCGTAAAATCTATTTCATGGCCAACTGCTGAAATCACCGGAATTTGTGATTTAAAAATCTCTCTTGCCAGTTGTTCATCATTAAAACAAAATAAATCTTCCTGTGAGCCACCCCCACGGGTAACAATCAACACATCTACATTCATCTGCTGATTAAAATAGCGAATACCCTGAGCAATTTCAAAGGCTGCTTTATCACCCTGAACAGTTGCAGGATAGAGAAGAATACTGGCAGGATAACGTCTGCTGATGACATTACATATATCCTGAAAAGCGGCACCAGATGCAGAAGTGATTATTCCGATACTTTTCGGTATCAGAGGAATTTTCTGTTTATACTTTTCATCAAATAAGCCTTCATCTTTAAGCTTTCTTTTGAGCGCTTCAAATTTTAACTGAAGATTTCCGGTACCTGCAAGCGACATATTCATCGTCTGAAGCTGATAAACGCCGTCTCTTTCATAAACAGTTAGTTTTCCCGTACAGATGACTTTATCTCCATTTTTTGGAGGAAACTTCAGATACATATTGTATTGTCTGAAAAATACACACTTAATCGCCGCATTTGCATCTTTCAGGCTAAAATAAAGATGACCTGAGCCTGGTCTGGAGAAATTAGATATTTCTCCTTCAATCATTATCGTACCCATCATGCTCTCTATGATGTTTTTCAGATGGCTGTTCACCTCTGAGACAGTAAATATATTTTCTTCTACAGACATTTCTCACTCTCTGTTTTATCTTCAGATGTACCGTAAGCTACCAGCTTGTGTAACGCAAGCTACCAGCTTGCGAAATAAATTGTTTTGTGGCAAGCAGGTTGCTTGCACCACGACCAGCTTGTTGTAACGTAAGCTACCAGCTTGCGCACTTCAAACAAGCAAGTTGCTTGTTGTACGAAATGTATCAGCTTGTCCTACAGTATATACTTTGAAAGATCCTCATCCTCAATCAGTGGTCTGACTTTATCTTCAACCATCTGCTGGTCAATCAATACCTTTTTTAGTCCTTTCTTAGGCATCTCAAAGAGATAATCTTCTAAAATGGTATTGAGTATTGTCTGCAGTCTGCGAGCGCCGATATCTTCCATTTTGGTATTCGCTTTGGCAGCCAGTTCGGCTATTGCACATACAGCTTCTTTATCAAAACTTAAATTCACTTTTTCTGATTTAAACAATTCTTCATACTGTTTTAATAATGCATTTTTTGGGATAGTCAGGATTTTTTCAAAATCTTCCTGTGTCAGACTGTTTAACTCAACTCTAATCGGGAAACGCCCCTGTAATTCAGGAATCAGATCTGAAGGTTTTGACATGTGAAATGCACCTGCAGCAATAAATAAAATATGATTGGTACTTACTATACCATACTTGGTAGGAACGTTTGAGCCTTCCACAATTGGCAGTAAATCTCTTTGAACACCTGATCTGGACACATCAGCGGTTGATTTCTTTTCTACTGAGGCAATCTTGTCTATTTCATCAATAAAGATAATACCATGATTTTCCACACGATATCTGGCTTCTTCGATCACTTTGTCTCTGTTTACCAATTTACCGGCTTCATTCTGTGTAAAATAGACAATTGCTTCAGAAACCTTCATTCGTTTACTTTTTTCTTTTTTAGCAACAGGTAAAATATTTGACATCATCTCTGAGAGATTAAAATCCAGATTTTCAAGACCGATATTTGAGAATACTTCTATTTGAGGACTGCTATTTTCATTAACAGTAACATTTATCTCTTCATCATCCATTTTACCTTTGATTATCTTATTTCTAAGATCTTCTCTGCGTTTTTGATAGTGAGCCATTTCGATTTTATACAGTTCTTCATTTTCATGGTCACGAATATCTCTGGAAGGTTCTGGAGCCAGAATATCAAGAATTTTTGACACAGCGATTTCGCCTGCTATTTCCTGATAATGACTGGTCATTTCCGAACGAACTTCATTATAAGCAAAGTCCATCAATTCTCTGATCATTGCCTCCACATCACGACCTACATAACCCACTTCTGTAAACTTAGAAGCTTCCACCTTGATAAAAGGGGCATTTGCCAAGTTTGACAACCTTCTGGCAATCTCAGTTTTACCAACACCAGTTGGTCCAATCATGATGATATTATTCGGAATAATTTCATCTTGCATTTCTTCACTGACACGTTGTCTTCTCCATCGATTTCTTAAGGCTATCGCCACTGCTTTTTTGGCTTTATCCTGGCCAATTATATATTTATCCAGTATTTCAACAATTTTAACCGGAGTTAATGCTTCCATTCTTTTTTCAGCTTCTTTTCTAAAATCAAGATCCATTCTTTTACTCCTATTTTAGATATTTTTTCCTGTAAAGATTATCACAGTTTTTTGAAAATTCAACAATTCTGTCTTACAATTCAGCTATTGTAAAATTATGGTTGGTGTAAATGCAGATATCTGCTGTAATTTCCAGAGAAGACTGAACGATTTCTTTAGCGCTCAGTTCTGTATGTTTAACCAAAGCCCGGGCAGCAGAAAGTGCAAAGTTACCACCCGATCCGATACAGGCAATACGGTCATCAGGCTCGATAATATCTCCATTACCTGTAATAATAAACAGATTTTCTTTATCTGCAGCAATAATCATCGCTTCCAGTCTTCTGAGAATCCGGTCTGAACGCCAGTCTTTGGCCAGCTCAACAGCTGAGCGTTTCAAATTACCTTTATATTCTTTTAGTTTTCCTTCAAATTTTTCAAATAAAGTAAATGCGTCTGCGGTTGCACCTGCAAATCCGGCAATTACCTGACCATTATAAAGAGATCGTATTTTCTGAGAATTCGCTTTAAAAACAGTCGCACCTAAGGTTACCTGACCATCCCCTCCAATCGCAGTCTTTCCATTTCGGTTTACAGCGATTATTGTGGTTCCGTGCATTTTTATTGAATCCATTTTACCTCTTCCGTACTACAAGCATCTTGCTTTTAGCTTAAAGTTTACAATCTGTCTGTACTACAAGCATCTTGCTTGTAACTTCACTTTCGCAAGCTTTCCGTACTACAAGCATCGTGCTTGTAGCTTCACTTTCACAAGCTGGTAGCTTACGTTACAACTCGCTAGCTGGTATCTATTCTACAAGCAAGATGCTTGCAGTTGGAATTTACCACCCCGTCCCAAAGGGACACCCCTCCAATGGAGGGGAATTTACAAAGCAGGATGCTTACAGGACGATAATTATTTATTTGATATCGTCTTCTTCGATATCATTGATATCCTGATTATCACTTTCAGGCTGTTCATCATTTTTTTTCAATTGAGGTTCAGCATCATCAGGCTCAATCGCAGTATGTTTTGCACTGATGTCAATTTTCATATCGAGTGCTTTTTTGTACTTATTGTTGATAAGTTCTTTTTCCTCTTCAGAAATATTATCAAGAATTAACTGGAAGATTTCATCCACATTAAGTGTTTCTTTTTCCAGTAATTCCATTGAAAGAACATCAAGCAACTCTTTATGACTGCTGATAATTTCTTTAGCTTTTTCATGTGAAGAATGGATAAAATGACGAATCTCATTGTCAACCAGACGAGCTGTATCCTGACTAAAGAAGTCCTGTTGAACCATATCACGTCCTAAAAATACCTGTTTATCTTCACGACCAACGGTCATTGGTCCGATTTCTGAGCTCATCCCCCAGTTACAAACCATTTTCTTTGCCAGCTCGGTCGCTCTCTGGATATCATTTCCAGCACCTGTAGTTAACTCATTAAACACAATTTCTTCTGCCACTCTGCCACCCATCAGATTAACAAGTATTTGTTCCAGATAAGATCTGGAATAATTTGACTTATCAGTCATCAGATAGTGTGTTGCTCCACCGGTAAATCCGCGTGGGATAATCGTGACTTTATGAACAGGTTCTGTTTTATCCTGGAATACAGAGCATAAAACATGACCAATTTCATGGTAAGCTGTATTTTTCTTTTCATCATCTTCAATGATACGGTTTTTTCGTTCTTTACCAAGTGTAACCTTATCTCGTGCTTCATCAAAATCGATCATATCAATTGATTTTTTATCTTTTCGGGCTGCACCAAGTGCTGCTTCATTCACAAGATTTGCCAGGTCAGCTCCACTAAATCCAGGAGTACTGCGGGCAATCACCATCAAATTTACATCTTCACCTATTGGCAGATTTCTGGTATGTACTTTTAAAATATCATTACGCCCTTTGATATCTGGCAGATCTACAACTACCTGACGGTCAAAACGACCAGGTCGTAATAATGCAGGGTCTAGCACATCGGGGCGGTTTGTTGCAGCAATAATGATTACTGAATCATTGGGCTCAAATCCATCCATTTCAACCAGTAACTGATTTAGTGTCTGTTCTCTTTCATCATGTCCGCCACCAAGACCAGCACCACGTGAACGTCCAACTGCATCAATCTCATCGATAAAAGCGATACAAGGGGCATTACGTTTTGCCTGTTCAAATAAATCTCTAACTCTGGAAGCGCCTACACCTACAAACATTTCCACAAAGTCAGAACCGCTAATACTAAAGAAAGGCACTTTTGCTTCTCCTGCAACGGCTTTAGCTAAAAGGGTTTTACCTGTACCAGGACGACCTAAAAGCAGTACCCCACGAGGAATTCTGCCACCCAGTTTTTGGAATTTCTTAGGAGACTTGAGATATTCTACAATTTCGCATAATTCTTCTTTTGCCTCATCTACACCCGCTACATCTTTAAAAGTTATTCTGGTTTTACCATGCATAAAGAGTTTTGCTTTACTTTTTCCAAACTGAAAAGCTTTATTGCCACCACCCTGAACAGAACGCATCATAAAAATCCAGAATCCAATTAATAAAATAAAAGGTAACCATGAGATTACAACAGCCCAAAAACGGGATGGTCTCTGAGTTACAATCTTTACATTGGTAGCATGGAGTTTATTGACAATATCCGGATCTTCAAATGGCATATAAGTAGTAAATTCTTTACGGGTGGTATCTCTGAAATGAAGATTTTGCCCATCAATACGAACCATTTCCACACCATTATTTGCTACCATGGATAAAAACTCACTGTAGGTTTTTTCTTTAATGGTTCCCTTTGTTCCATTCAGCATTTGATATACAACAATTGCTAAAAGAATCATGACAATCCAGAAAAAAATGGATTGTGGTGGCTTTTTATTGATTTTCCTGCCTTTTGGCAGCATTACCGGTTTTTTATTATTCTTATTTTCATTCATGAATATACCTCTTCTTTTAAAATTCCAATATATGGCAGATTTCTATATCTCTCTGCATAATCAAGTCCATAACCCACAACAAATTCATTACCGATATCAAATCCCTTGTAATCCACCTGTACACTTGTTTTGTGCGCATCTGGTTTATCCAATAGAACACAGGTTTTTACAGAAGCTGGTTTATGTTTTTTCAGGTAATCGATAATATAGTTGAGAGACAATCCGCTATCGACTATATCTTCTACCACAATAACATGACGCCCCTGAATATCAGTATCTATATCTTTACGGATTTTCACGATACCGGATGACTGAGTACTGTCTCCATAGCTGGAAATTGACATATAATCTGTTTCTAATGGTATCGTCATACAACGCATCAAATCACACATAAAGAGAGTTGCTCCCTTTAAAATGCATACTAAAATCGGATTTTTATCTTTGTATTCATCAGACAACTGAGAGCCAATTTCTTTTATTCGGTTTCTGATAACCGCTTC
>JAKQQL010000437.1:0-66368 GCA_029564175.1 Candidatus Cloacimonadota bacterium | reverse complement strand
GCATCTCCATAGCTAAAAAAACGATATTTTTCTTTAACCGCTTGCGTATAAGCATTCATTATTAATTCATAGCCTGCAAATGCTGAGACAAGCATCATGAGGGTTGATTCTGGCATATGGAAGTTCGTTATGAGTGCATCTGCTATTTGAATCTTTTTTCCTGGATAGATAAAAATATCTGTCCATTTTGATCCATGGTTCAATATATGATGCGTAGCAAAACTTTCCAGTGTTCTGACACTGGTTGTACCTACTGCGATTACTCTTCTGTTTTCTAACTTCGCAGTATTAATAATTTGAGCCGTTTCACTGCTGATAGTACAATATTCACTATGCATCTTGTGATTTAAAATATCATCAGTCTGTACTGGACGAAAAGTACCAAGTCCTACATGGAGAATGACTTCAGTAAGGATTACCCCTTTGCCTTGAAGTTGATTCAGTAGATTGTTGGTAAAATGAAGCCCTGCTGTCGGGGCGGCTACAGAACCTTCTTCTTTGGCATAGACCGTTTGATAATTTTCTTGATCAGATAATTCTGATTCTCTGTGAATATAGGGTGGTAAGGGTATTTTCCCAACTTTTTTTATTTCATCCATGAGTAAAGAATGAGTAAACAGACCATCTTCATGGTTTTTGATAAAGAACTGGATTTTTCTTGCCCCTTCTTCTGCATAATCAATCACTTTCCCATAGAAATTTTCAGAAAAATGGATGACACTATTTAACTTAACTTTTCTTCCTGGTTTTACTAAACAAACCCATATCGATGGTTCAACAGGGTTAAGCATGAATACTTCAATTCTTGAACCAGTACTTTTATACCCAATGAGTCTAGCAGGTATTACTTTACTGGCATTCATAACAAGAACATCGCCAGGTTTAAAAAAGTCGATTATATTTTTAAAATAATCATGGCTTATTGTTTGATTTTTTTTGTCTATTTTTAACAATCTTGATCCTGATCGATCAGCAAGGGGATATTGAGCAATCAAATCATCAGGTAGTTCATAATGATAACTGCTTTTTTTTAACAAGTCTGTTTTATTCATTGATAACCTTCAATTGGACATTTTCAGCTTTACTTAGTACAGCTTTAAAACTTCCGAAAATAACTTTACTTTCCATTAAAACGGGTATTTTATAGTCATCATTTGTTATCCAGATCAATATCTCTCCTGACTGTTTGAAAATTGCTTCTCCAATCAAATCTGGTTTAATGACTAAACACTCCTTTTTCCCAAAAATGGTATTTATTGTTTCTTTTCTTAAAACCAAAACTTTTGCTAAGTGGTTTTTCCCATCAGTTGTTACATTTATCTGCAAGGGTTTACCTACTTCCAGTTTTTGTAGTCTAGAATAATAAAATGCTGAAAACACATCTTGTGTTTTAGATGGAATGTCAATACGGGTGTTTTTAAAGAATTTCTGTTTATATCTGTATCTAGAGTAGATCGTGTAGTTTTCATTTGGATAGTAGGTATGAATTCTGTGCTGTCTGTATCCTCCTTCTTGAAGAAGTTTTGTAAATTTGTAAGATACCTGGGATTCTTTGTCCCAGATGGATTCAATATAATCTCTTACTTTAAAAAGTTTGTCAAAAAAACCATTTGTTGACGCATTTGATGTGATCTTCCATGATGGACGATTATTATGTTGAATCGTTTTAACTTCAAGTATAGCGGTTCCTGCAGTAACCATTCCATATTTAATGTCAAAAGTTAGTTTTTCACCGTCCTGAAAGCAAAAGAGGTATGTTGAGCATAACAATAAAAGAAAAACGATGCATAAAACATTTTTCACAGAGCTCCTCCTGTTACATAGAATTCTTCTCCGGTCATATAAGAGTTTTTAAAAATCAGAAAATGGACAATTTGATATATATCATTGAATCCAGCTAACCTGTTTAAAGGGATAGTCTGGATTTGTCTTTCATAATAATCTTCCCTGAAACGTCTGTATTCAGGTGCAAATTGAGTAGAGTCAATTTGAACTGGACCAGGTGAAACAATGTTGATTAAAATATTGTGTTCGGCTTCTTCTTTCGCAAGAGATCTTACCAAATTCGAAATAGCGGCTTTTGTTGCAGCATAAACACTGCCCTGACTAAGTCCGATTCGACTGACATTTGATCCAAACAAGACAATATTTGAAGCAGAATTGCTTCTGAGATAAGGTAAGAGTATATTCAAAAGATAACACACACCTGTTAAATTAGTTTGAATGATTTTTTCAGTTAAACGGATATCTGTGTCTGCCAGTTTTTGAAAATCAGAGCTTCTTTCTGTGGCACATACAATCACTGAATCAGGAAACAATGTTTCCTCTTTAGATTCATCGTAGAATTTTTGAAAAGCATTACGGATTGATAAATAATCACAAAGATCAAACTGAATTTCAGATACTGATGGATGTTTAAGCAAACTTTCTATTCGGTGTTTGTTGTGATGATAATGTAAGATAAGCCGGTGATTTTCAGAAATTAAATGATTCGCGATATATGAACCAATATTACTGTTAGCACCAACGATCAGGATTGTTTTCATTGGCTGATTTCTTTCAAAATATGACAGGCAGTTTCCAGTTTACTGCCTTTTACTGCAATTTGTTTGTCTTTAAAAATGAGTATCTGTTCTGTGTCATGTTTACCCGATGTATATAAGGAATTGGCCACTATACAGGTACAGTTTTTTTTGATTAACTTGCTCATTCCATTTTCAATAATGTTTTCTGATTCTGCTGCAAAACCGATTAGTAGCTGATTATCATGTTTTATCTGACCTAATTCAAAAAGAATATCTTTTGTCCTAACCAGTGATAAACTCATATTATTTGCCTTTTTAATCTTTTCTGTGGCAGGGTTTTCTATTGTATAATCAGCAACAGCAGCACACATTATGATGATATCGTAATCAGCATAGATATTCATGACGGCATTATACATTTCATTAGCTGTTTCAGCTTTTACTGCTTCGATATAATAAGGTATTTTATCTTCTATATAAGCATGAATGAATTTTACTTCAGCTCCCATAACATATGCCGTTTTTGCAAGCGAAATTCCCATCTTACCTGAAGAACGGTTTGAAATAAAACGCATCGGATCTATCTTTTCACGACTAGCCCCTGCAGTAATAAGCACTTTTTTATTTTGAAGTACCATCTCTGTTAATGAACTAATTTTGATAAAATCGAGAATTTCAACAGGATCAGGGAATCTTCCTTTTCCTATATAACCACAAGCAAGATAGCCTGTTTCCGGCTCCATTATCAGATATCCATTTGTTTTTAAGAATGTTATATTTTTCTGAACTATCGGATTTTCGTACATATTGATATTCATTGCCGGAACAATAATTTTTTTTGCTTTACCTGCCATAATGCTGGTTGAGAGCAAATCATCTGCAATACCATTGGCAATCTTACCAATGATATTGGCTGTTGCGGGAGCAATAATAAAAATATCTGCCCAATCTGCGAGAGAAATATGTTCAATTGGTGCATCTTCATCAAATAATTTATAAGAAACGGATTGCTTCGTAATTGACTTAAACGAAAGTGGACTGACAAATTCCATTGCATTTGCAGTCATGATGGTTTTAACTTGCGCACCAGCTTTAGTTAGAAGACTGGCAAGTTCAATCGCTTTATAAACAGCAATTCCACCACTTACCCCTAATAAAATATGCTTATCCTGTAACATAAAAATCCTTGTTATTTTTTCTTTACTGAGCTACTCAAAGCTTGAGAAAAAAGAGAGGCTATATAAGGAGCTGAAAACTGAATGAGTTCTTGTTTATTTCGCAATAAGTTGTTTTCTTCCCATGATTTATAAATTGTTTTAACAAAATCAGAAAAATCTGTCTGATTATGATAATCAAACATTTTTCCAGCATTAGCCATATCTAATATTTTTGCGGCATCTCCATTAACAGGGCCTATTCCTATTATTTTTGTTTGTGAACCTAAATACTCAAATAGTTTATAGGTTAAAATGCCTTCATTACTGGTAGTTTGATTGATTACTAAAAGAAGAAGCTCACAATTAACACATTCTTCAATCACTTTTTTATGTTGAATAAAACCTATATTTTTTAAAAAAATATGAGCTGGGTCTATCTCTTTTTCAAATGGAGTCTGATTGCCAATGACAGAAAACTCTATACACATACGATTTTCACTTGCTAAATGATCAAGCCACCGGATCGTTTGATATACTTCTGCTTTTCTGGATGATGTCAGACTACCAATAAACTTAATTCTAAATTTATCACTTTTTTCATACCGAAAATTGATATAGTCATCAGGATCAAAAGAATTTGGAATTACCAGAGCCTTACCTGGAGCAAGAAGATTCGCTATTTGCTCTGAGACTGTTACAATACTGTCTGCCTGAGAAATAACCTTTTTCTCTAAATACCTGTCAATCGATTTTATTAAAAAATTTCGCTTAAAGCTCTGATAATAGTAAATATTAGTCCATGGATCTCTGAAATCTGCAATCCATGTAAGTTTATATTTCTTTTTAAGTTCAAGTCCTACTAAATGAGTGGAATGAGGAGGACCAGTTGTGATAACTGCTTCATAAAGCCCGCTAAAAATAGCTTTTTCGGCTGCCTTCAGGGCGTTTTTATTCCAGATAACCCTTGCATCCGGAATCACCATTTGAGATCTGATAAAAAAGAGTATTTTTTTTATAATTGAGTCTTCTTTGGAAGCTTTAAGAGACCCATAGGGAAGGCTTTCATTTTTACCAGTTAAAGCTTTAAAAATATTTTTAAAGGTAGGTGTTTTAGTTCTGATTACTTTTAAATCAGGGGATATCTCATTGTTTAACGTGTCATCTAGAAATGGATAATCACCATTCTCTGTTGTAATCACTGTAGGCAACCATTCAAAAAGAGATAAATATTTGCTTATTTTAAGCCATCGTTGTACAGCAACTCCTCCACATGGAGGCCAATAATAAGTTATAATTAATACTTTTTTCATACTCCCCTTTCTTTATTACTGATATTTTTAAAGGGGGTACCCTGTCAATAGCTTTCTATAATCATATCACCACTTTGAGGTTAATTAGATTTTAAGGACAATATTATCAGGCATAAGTAATTAAAAAATGATTTGACTTTATGGCAATCTTTCAGAAAATAACCCTTAATTTCTAAATTGTAAGCTTAGTATCTGAACTAAGAAATACACAATGATTAAAGTGAATAAGGAATTATAATGATCGATGCACATTGCCATTTAGATTGTCAAAATCTGATAAGCCAAACCGAATTGCTTAAATTTTGGAATGAAAATCATTACAATTTATTTATTAGTTCAATTTCAGCAATAAAAGATTTATCTATTTTAATACCAGGCATTAAAACGCTATATACTGCTGGTTTGCACCCTTATGTATATTTTGAACATTTGCCTGATTTTGATTTAAGTGATATTGAAGAGTTTATAAAAACCAAGCAAATAGTTGGAATAGGTGAATGTGGTTTAGACAAACGATATCAAAATATGGATGAACAAATCAAATTATTATTGCCTCAATTGGATATTGCCAGCCAATATGATGTACCAGTCGTTTTTCATTGTGTTAAAGCTTATTACGAGCTTGCCAAAATTCTTAAAAACAATTTTCCAAAAATTCGGGGTATATTACATGGTTTTACAGGGAATCAGGAAATTATAGAGATTTATAAAGGATTTGATATCTACATTTCTATCAGCTCAAGGCAGTTTTGGCCAGTTATACATGAGAAAACTCTTTTGCATATTATCCAGACAGAACGCTATGTCTTTGAAAGTGATATTGAGATTCATTTATGCAATCAAATGCAGGATATTGTTAAGAAGTACGAACAAATCAGTCAGATATGTGATTGGATTTGTGAACAGAATAGTCTAATTTCGTTTGAAAAGTTACAACAGATACAGTCTCGAAATATTGCTTATCTGTTTAAAATTCAGATTTAAAACAATCAATACATAAAATTGTTGATTATTTACTTGACTGATTTAAGATAAATGAGATTTTTGTAATTTGTACTTATTCTGATCTTATAATGAGAATAAAGTATATTGGATTTTGAAATCAATCCTGATAAGGAAATCCATAAATAATAAAATAAAATAAAGGGAGTTGAGTTCGAATGAAAAAATCAAAATACCGTGCAATCCTCATCGTGATCTTTCTATTAGTAACCCTCTACTATTTAGCACCCGTATTGATCAGCGAAAGACCATCTTTTATTTCAGAAAAGATCTGGCCAGAAAAGCTGAAACTAGGGCTGGACTTACAGGGTGGATCACAGATTGACTTGTATGTTGACTTAACAAATGTACCTCAAAAAGACAAAGAAAGTGCTGTTAAAACAGCATTGGAAGTAATCCGTAATCGTGTGGATTATTTTGGCGTGGCAGAACCTTCTATTCAATTAGTGGGTGAAAACAAGATTGTCATTCAGTTACCTGGCTTAAAAGATTCTGAAAGAGCAAAAGAACTGATTGGTAAAACTGCACTTTTAGAATTCAAATTGTTACTTCAAGACGAAGAAAGCAAACAACTTATTAACCGATTAGATGCCTATATGGCAAAAAATCTGGCGAAACACAATTTTAAAGACTTAAAAGTGGATAGCCCTTCAACTGACAAATTAATCAAAACAAAAAGTGATTCTTTAAAAACAGATTCTCTGAGTGTTGACGATAAAGAAAAATATTTTTCTATGATTATTAATTCTGGTATGGAACCATTTAGTATTTCAAGTTCTTATAAAGAAGATTTCCAAAAATTACTTGCTGATACTACTTTTACCAATAATATCCCAACCGGATATCAGATTCTTTTAGGTAAAGAAGATGTTCAAAATCCTAATGGTGATGTCCCTGTTTATTTCTTATACAATCGTGCAGAACTGGAAGGTAAATATCTGAGTGAAGCAATTGTCAGAATCTCAAGTGAAAATGATTTTAAAAATGCAAACCAACCTTATATCTCTTTAAAATTCAATCGTGAAGGTGCGAGAATCTTTGAAAAAGTAACTGGTGCTAATATTAACAGAAGATTAGCGATTGTGCTTGATAATACAGTTTATGTTGCGCCTAATATTGCAGACCGAATTAGAGGTGGAGAAGCTCAGATTACCGGAAAATTTACGCTTGAAGAATGTAATGACTTAGTAATCGTTCTTAAAGCCGGAAATTTACCTGCTCCGGTTAATATCGGTAAGACTTCTTCTATCGGACCAAGCTTAGGTGCTGACAGTATCCATTCCGGTTTAATGGCTGGTTTACTGGGTGCTTTACTGGTTGTATTATTTATGATCATTTATTATCAGTTATCTGGTATCATTGCTACAATTGCTTTATCATTAAACATCTGTTTTATCTTTGCGGCTTTAACTTTCTTTAATGCTACTCTTACCTTACCAGGTATTGCCGGTATTATTCTGACGATTGGTATGGCTGTGGATGCAAACGTATTGATTTTTGAAAGAATCAGAGAAGAATTAAAAAATGGTAAGACTGTTCGTAATGCAGTTGATAATGGTTTCAACAGAGCTACTGTAACCATTCTTGACGCTAATATCACTACCCTGATTACCGCTGCTATCCTTTATCAGTTTGGTACAGGCGCTATTCGTGGTTTTGCTGTTACCCTTTCTATTGGTATTATTTCTTCTATGTTTACTGCTATTATTGTTAGTAATGCCATCTTTGATAATTTTATTACCAATAAAAACCGTAGCAAACTGAGTATTTAGGAGGAAAAAATGCAATTACTGAAAGAAACTCATCTTGATTTTATGGGAATTCGTAAGATATGCTACGTCATATCTGTTGCATTGATTCTGATTGGCATGATATCAATTGCAGTTCATAAAGGGATTAAATATAATATCGATTTCACAGGTGGTTTAATGCTTCAGGTGGAATTGAAAGATGCACAGGTTGATCAGGTACGTGATGCTTTAGCAAGTGTTGGTTTTAAAGATGCAGAAATTCAACAGCTTGAAGATAATAATGGTGGATTCATTATTAAAACCAAGAGTACCGAAAATGCCGGACAGAAAATTAAACAGGCTTTAAAGACAAGTTTCCCTGCTTCAACACAAGGAAATTTTGTGATTCAGGAAGAAGAAGTTGGACCAAAAGCAGGCTTTGAACTGAGAAATCAGGCAATCAGAGCTGTATTAATTGCAATTTTCTTTATTCTGATTTACATCTGGATTCGTTTCAGATTTTCCTGGGGTATCTCAGCGGCAATTTCACTTTTCCATGATACAATGATTACTGTTGGAATACTTTCAATTATGAATGTTGAAATCGGTATGACTGTTTTAGCCGCTTTATTAACAGTTGTCGGTTATTCAATCAATGATACTATCGTTGTGTTTGACCGTATTCGTGAGGATCTGAAGAACTTCCGTAAAGATGATGAATATCATGTGTTTAATCGTAGTATCAACTCTACCCTTAGCCGTACGATTATCACCAGTTTAACAACCCTGTTAGCTGATGGTGCGTTACTGATTTGGGGCGGTCCAGTAATTCGTGATTTCGCATTAACGCTTTTTGTTGGTATTCTGATCGGTACTTATTCTTCCATCTTCGTTGCAGCATCATTAGTGCTTGATACCGTTATCGCTTACAAAAAAACAACTAAAAAGAAATAAGATTCTAAAGAACCTTTATACGATTAAGGAGAGCTGAAAAGCTCTCCTTATCATTTGTAGGCATTAATTTCTGTTTAATCAGGCGTATTTTTAAATAAAGTTATGACTTTTAATGTTGATTTTTACTAAATTACCGAAATGTTAAACTTAAAGCTACATACTTAAAAAAAGAAATTATACTGAATTTTCTAAACTTATTGATATAGTCATACGATATTACATTAGGAAAGGGAGTTCCGATGGCAGAGATAACAGGGATTGTTAATGGAAAGCAACTCACTATTGAAAGGAATAGTGGGAAGATAGACCCCTATGCTGTTTTTAAAATGCATTTTTTGGCAATAGGTGGCGAAGATAAAGCCAAAAGTAATAAATCTGTATATTTAAAAGGTTCTGTATCCGTTAATTCTGTTGAGTATGAGTATGAAGAATGGAGAGATAAACCATCGAAATCCAGAAAAATATACAGTCAATACTCCAGTAAAATTTATCAAACTGGAGATGACGGAGAAACGCTTTGGGTGGTTGACAAAGGGAAATTGAACACTTTAGACGATAAAGATACACCAGAACGTAAAATTAAAACAATGATGGAAAATTACGATTATACAGCAGCAAATAATGGCATTATTAAAGTCAGTTCTTCCAGAAAAGTTTCAATTGACAGTAAGAAATACTATGAAATAACTTTAAAAAATACAAAAACAAATGAGATAAGGCATCAATATTTCGATACTTCAACTTATCTTTTAAAAAGAGAAGTAAAGGATATTGACGGCTCAAAGACACAGATAGATTATGATGATTATCGAAAAGTAAACGGTTTAATGTTTGCTTTTAAAAAAACAGTTTATTACTCCGATAATGATTCAAAGGAAGTTTTTAATTTTAATACAATCACCAGAGGAATGTATATTTCTCAGACTAAATTCCAGGTTCCTGAGACAAAAACAACAACAGACAAAAGTGTATCAGCTTCAACTGCTTCTGGTACAGGTTCAATCATAGATACATATGCCTGATAATCATTTAAAATATAAATTTATATAAGTATAATAAGAGATAAGGAAGCAATAAGGATAGGATAAGGAAAGGAAAGAAAAAAGTAAGTAAAAATTATCAAAAATTAGATGAATTTTCATTAACTAAATGCCTCAGATAAAGATAGAATAATTAGGAAATAAAATCAGAGCAAATGAGAATTTGATTAACTTATTATAAGAGAATAGATTAAAGCTCAAAATCGAAAAAGCAAAAATAAGAGTTGACAAAAAATAAAGGGTATTAGAAAATTTGACTAATAATGAAAATCTATTATAAAGGAGAGCCAATATGCCTAAGATGACGGTTGATCCTAACTACTGTAAAGGCTGTGGGTTATGTATTCATGCATGCCCCAAAAAAATCATCAGATTTTCCGAGAAGATTAACGTAAAGGGTTATCATTACGCGGAATGTTTTGACCAGGAAGCTTGTATCGCATGTAAAATGTGTTACACAATTTGTCCCGATGTAGCGATAACAATCGAGAAGTAAGGAGGAAAGATGGGTAACAAGGTTTTAATGAAAGGTAATGAAGCTGTCGCAGAAGCAGCGATTCGTTCAGGTTGCAGATTGTATTTTGCATACCCAATCACCCCTCAGAGTGAATTGATCGAATATATGGCAAAGATGATGCCAAAAGTAAAAGGAACTTTCTTACAAGCAGAGAGTGAAGTCTCTGCAATTAATATGGTTTACGGTGCTGCCGGAATGGGAAAAAGAGTAATGACTTCTTCTTCTTCACCTGGTATTTCTTTAAAAATGGAAGGTATTTCTTATATTGCTGGTGCAGAGTTACCTGCAGTGATCGTTAACGTACAGCGTGGTGGTCCTGGTCTTGGTGATATTCAACCTGCACAGGGTGATTATTTCCAGGCAACCAAAGGTGGCGGACATGGCGATTATCATTGTATTACGCTTGCGCCAAGTTCTGTTCAGGAATTTGCCGATATGGCATCAGATGCCTTTGATTTAGCAGATAAATACAGAATCCCTGTAATGATTTTATCAGACGGTTTATTAGGTCAGATGATGGAACCTGTTGAATTCAAAGAATATAAAACAGAAGCTGAAATGGAAGAAATGGGAAAACAACATTATGAATGGTGTATTCATAATAATGAAGCAGGTGCAGGGCATCATCATAATGAAATCAATTCTCTGGAAATTGACCCAAAAGTACTTGAAACACATGTATTGAATTTAGAAAAGAAATACAATCATATCTGTGAAAATGAAGTGAAACTTGAAGAATATCATTTAAATGACGATAATGAAATTGTCTGTGTTGCTTTTGGTACAGCAGCCCGTATCGTTAAATCTGCGATTGATGATTTAAATGCAGAAGGTCGCAATATCGGTTTAATTCGTCCAATCACTGTATGGCCTTATCCTTACAAAGAAATTGAAAAAGCGGTTCATGGAAAAGTGAAACGTGTCATGGTTTTTGAATTGAATCTTGGTCAGATGGTAGAAGACGTAAAACTTGCCGTAAATGGTAAAGTACCGGTTGATTTTATGGGTAAAGTGGGCGGTATTGTATTTACCCCTGAAGAAATTAAAGAAAAAATAAAAGCAAATTTATAGGAGAATTTCATGACAGTTATAGCAAAAAGACCTGATTCACTCCGTGAACTCGGATTTACATATTGTCCTGGCTGTCTGCATGGCGTTGCACATCGTCTTATCGCAGAAGCTGTAGATGAACTTGGTTTAAAAGATGTTATGACAGGTGTAGCTCCTGTGGGTTGCTCTGTCTTTGCATATAAATTTTTCGATTTTGACATGGCACAGGCTGCTCATGGTCGTGCTCCAGCCGTAGCGACCGGTATGAAGAGAGCTCGTCCTGATATGAAAGTATTTACTTATCAGGGTGATGGTGACTTAGCTGCTATTGGTACAGCAGAAATAGTTCATGCTGCCAATCGTGGTGAACACATGTCTGTTTTCTTTGTAAACAATGCGATTTATGGTATGACCGGCGGACAGATGGCTCCAACCACTCTCCCTGGTATGAAAACAACTACATCGCCTTACGGAAGAGATACTGATGATATCGGCTTCCCTATCAGAGTATCAGAATTACTGAATACACTTGATGCCCCATATTTCATTGAAAGAGTATCTCTTTTAACACCTCAGGATATTATGAAAGCTAAGAAAACCGTTTTAAAAGCGCTGACTTACAATAAAGAAGAACGTGGCTTTACTTTTATAGAATTTGTATCAACCTGTCCTACTAATTGGGGTCTTGATCCTGTGAAATCTCTTACATGGGCAAAAGATAATATGTTACCTTATTTCAAAGTAGGAAATTTCAGAGATAAAGGTGTAGAAGGAGGTCAGAAATGAAATCAGAAATGGTATTCTCCGGTTTCGGCGGACAAGGTGCTTTAACCATTGGAAAATTCATCGCTCAGTCAGCTATGACTGAAGGTAAAAACGTGTCATGGTTACCTTCTTATGGTCCTGAAATGCGTGGTGGTACAGCGAATGTAGCTACCGTTGTATCCGATTCACCTATCGCTTCTCCACTCGTATCTTTTCCTGATATCCTGGTTGCATTAAATCAGCCTTCCCTCGATAAATTTGCTCCAGACGTAAAAAAAGGCGGTATTGTAATTGTTAATTCTGATATGTGCCCTGAAATAAATAAGATTGATGGATTAACCTATTATGTTGTCCCAATGAATCAAATTTCAAGTGAAATTGGTGATGTGAAAGTCTTAAATATGATTCCAATCGGTATCATTATAGGGAAAACACAGACCATAAAATTTGAAACAATCGAAGCATATTTAACAAAAGCGATGAAAGAAAAAAATCCTGCATTACTTGAAAAAAACCTCAAAGCAATTCAGGAAGGAATCAAAATCGCAACAGAAGCTTAATAATCACTATTATAAAGGGGTCAGTTTTTTAAGCTGACCCCGTTTACATTAAAGAAGAAAACAGGTACAGATGAGATTTTATGATTTTCCAGAAGTATATGATTTATTTTACTCAGAAGCATTTGAATCTGAATGTCTGACTTTTTATAAATCCCTTTTCTCTAAAAAGAAATTCCAGGAAATATTTGATTGTGCTGTTGGAACAGGCAAAATGCTTTTACCCATGGCGAGACTGGGATATTCATGCACCGGTTCCGATATTAACCCAAATATGATTCGAAAAGCGAAAACTAACTTTGCAAAAGAAAATCTAATTGCCCAGTTTGTTATCAGCGACTATAAAGAACTGAGCAAGAATATAAAAAGAGATTTTGATTGCGTCATGTGTTCTGGTAATTCTTTGGCACACAGCAAAAATGACGAACTTAAAAATGTAATTTTACAAATGGACAAAATGCTCAGGCCTGGAGGAACGCTATATATTGATAGTCGTAACTGGGATAACATACTGAAAAGAAAGCAACGCTTTTATCTTTTTAATCCTGTTATTCGAGATAAAGGCCGAGTGAATTACGTACAAGTTTGGGATTATAATAAAAATGGGTCTATTACATTTAATTATCTTGTATTTGAAGAATTAGAAAATAAAATTGTCAGTAAACGGCAGTTCTATGAAATCTACTATCCATTTAGTTATGAACTCTTAAGACAAGTACTTGAAGGAATGAATTATCAAAATATAAAGGTATGCAAATTAGGTGATAGTGGACAAACAGATCTTGAAAAGATTGAATGGTATGCTGTAACAGCAGAAAAACCTATTGAAGGATTTGTAAATGAAAATAAAGAACGAAAAACCAAACTCTTCTGATGAGAGTTAAATTGTTCTCAAAAAAGACCTCTTGCCAGTTTACTAAAGCATCTTCTTTATCAGATTTTCAAATAAAATATCATTTTTCTCAGTCAGGCAGTCTTCAAAACAGACTTTTACTCATATTACCACTGGCTTTTCTGGTGGTATTTTTTTATTATCCGCTACTATTTATTCTTAAAAAAGCGTTTTATTCTAATGGAATCTTTAGTTTTGATATTATTAAAAATGTTTTAACACAACCCTGGCAACAATCTGTTATTCTTTTTACTTTTAAACAGGCTGTTTATAGTTTGTTTTTAACTATTTTAATCGGTTTACCCATTACGTTTATTTTAACCAACTATGATTTCCCAGGAAAAAAGTTAATAAAGGCAATTTGCATGATTCCCTTTGTTTTGCCAGGGATAACAGTGGCACTTGGTTTTATCCTGTTTTATGGACAACAGGGATTTATCAATCAATTTTTATCGCTCCTTAATCTGAAAGTATCAGTATTATATTCATTAAAAGCAATACTTCTTGCACATGCTTTTTACAATGTTCCTCTGTTTATTAAAATGCTTGGTGATACACTTGAAAACTTTAATAAGCATTTGATTATTGCAGCTCGAACTCTAGGAAAAAATAAATTTCAAACCTTTGTAAAGGTAATCATTCCTTGTATAACTCCCTCTCTGCTAAATGTTTCTTTACTCATATTTCTCTATTGCTTTATGTCATTTGGTATCGTATTAGTCTTAGGAGATGTGAAATATACAACAATCGAAGTAAATATCTATATTTTAGTTAAACATCTTCTGGAAACTGAAAAAGGGATTGCATTGAGTTTTGTTCAGATTCTTATGTCTGTTGTTATGTTAAATCTTTCATACTATTTCTCAAGAAAACAAGCACATATTTCAGGAATGATCAGAGGATCGGAAAATTTTGTTACACCGTTGTTTAAACAGTTGAATATTATAAAAATACTTTCAATTACGACTTTAATTCTATTTATGATATTTACCATAGCACCTTTATTATCAATTTTCGTATTTGCATTTAAAAATTACAGTTCCTATTTATCAGAACTTTTTCAATACGATCCGATAATTGGATCAAACATGTTTCAACCAGTTCTGAACAGTCTGGTACTGGGACTTCTTGTATCATTTTTTTCAGTAGGAATTAGCTTAATGTTTAGGATTTCCTTATCAGGATTCAAGTATAGAAGACTTATCGAAAATTTAATCCTTTTACCATTAGGAATTTCTGGAATCACCTTTAGTTTAGGTTATTTATTTCTGTTTAGTCAGGCAAATATAAAACCCTTTATACTTTTAATAATAGCTCAGACGATTATTTGTCTGCCATTTAGTTATAGTTCAGTTTCTAATGCGATTGATGGTATTCATGCAAATATTGTATATTCTGCACAAAGTCTTGGAGCTGGATTTTTTAAAGTCCATTCCAAAGTCATTATACCTTTGATTATAAATCCAATCATCACAGCGTTAATGTTTTCATTTGCTATTTCTCTAGGAGAGATCAGTTCAGCCTCGATGCTGGCAGACGGATTTGTAACTATACCAGTGGGTATTTACCGATATATTTCAGCAAGGCAATTTGCTTCAGCAACTAATATGTCATTAATCTTGATATTAACAGCACTCATTGTTTTTACTATCAGTGAGCGTTTAAAATACCGAAAAAGTTAAAAAAGGAGTTTTTCATGAAATCCAGATTTGTAATCAGTATGATCATCATTTTTTTTCTCTTCAGTTTATATGCTGAGAAGATTGTTATCCTTCATACCAATGATCATCATGGCAGACCATTATCCTTTCAGGTCGGGCAGTTTACAGGAGGAGGACTTCCTGTCAGAGCAACGGTTATTGACAGTATTCGTTATATAAATGAGAATGTGCTTTTGTTGGATTGTGGTGATATCAATGATGGTTTGATTGAATCTAATCTATTTGATGCAGAACCGGATATTAAAGGTTACAATTATCTTAAATACGATGCGATGACCCTTGGAAATCATGAATTTTATGAAACACTGGAGAAGCTTAATAAACAGAAGAAAAATGCTGATTTCCCTTTTTTATGTGCCAATATCACCTATAATGACGGTTCTTATGTTGCAAAACCCTATATCATCAAAGAAATCAAGAACAAGAAGATTGGTATTATTGGCTTAACAACCAATACCACACAGTTTTCAGCACCGATATCTGTAACCAGTCATTTAAAATTTCTGGATGAAGTGGAAACAGCTCAAGGTATTGTAAACAGTATTAAAGACAGTACAGATATGATTATTGCCTTAGTACATTTAGGCATTTCAGAAGACCCTGAGTATGGTTCTCTGAGACTGGCAAAGCATGTAAAAGGAATAGATATTGTGATTGACGGACATAGCCATACACAACTAGAAAAACCGGTATGGGTAAAACAGAATGCTTCTCAAGATTCTATACCTGTTGTGCAGGCTCTCTGTTGGGGTACATTTATCGGTAAAGCAGAATTTGAAGTGAATCAGGATAAAGTGGATTTCCTTAGCTGGACTCCAATTGCCTTACAAACAAAAGATAAGGATAGGCTTATATTAACAGAAAAAAAAGAACTTCTCGATTTGCTTCAATCTTACCAAAATGTTGCTTTAAAGCAAATGGGAAAAGTCATTGGTCAGACAGATAAAGATTACAATACGGATAAGGTCAGATGGCAGGAAAATGAGCTGGCCAGCCTTTGTGTAGATGCCATGCAATGGTATTTCAGAAAAGAAAAACCTGATTTTAGTATTACGAATGGGGGAGGAGTTCGTAATTTCTTGAACAAGGGAGATATCAAAATATCCGATATTCATAATCTTTTACCTTTTGATAATCACGTGGTTTTACTTGAAATTACAGGAGCAGACTTGCTAACTGCCTGTGAACATTTAGTAAAGCATAAAATAGGAACCGGCGGATTTTTGCATTTTTCAAAAGGATTCAAGATTGAGGTTAATCCGGATAGTACACTTAAAATGGTTACTTTCCATAAGAAAGCGATTCGTCCTGATGCGATTTACCGTGTTTTGACAAACTCCTATCTGGCAAATGGGGGAGATGCCTTTGAATCATTTAGAAACGCCAAAGTGATGCCAATAGAAACTGTATTTCAAAGAGATATTGTGATATCCTATATTGAAAATAAACTTAAAGGAAAAATAAAATTATCATCTGAACCACAAATATTCAGAATGGAACAGAAAAAATGATTGACTAAAAAGGGAGAAAAACTTTTTTCGATTATATGAAAAAGATAATAATAAGTGGTGCAAACGGTTTTATAGGTAGCCGGTTAATCAATTACCTGTATCAGGAAGGCTTTGAAGTTGAAGGCCTTGTTCGTCATAATGCAGATATGACATTGTTGAATCCAGATATATCTGTAAAACAGGTTGATTATAATGATCAAAATATAATGAGAGAGATCATATCAGAAACTGATGTCTTTATTCATTGTGCTGCTCAAACAAAGGCACGTTCCTTCGAAGAAATATGTCGTAATAATGTTGATCTTACTCAATCACTTGTTAAACTTGCAAATCAATCAGAATCTTTACAGCATTTTATATTTATCAGCAGTCAGGCTGCCGGAGGTCCTGGTAATGGTCATCAGTCAGTTAGAGAAAGTGATATTCCTCATCCAGTTAGCTGGTATGGTAAATCTAAACTTTTAGCTGAAAAAAGTATTCAAAGATCATGTCATAAAAACTGGACTATTTTACGTTCAGCATCAGTATATGGACCCGGAGACAAAGATTTTTTAGCTTATTTTCAGTTAATCGAAAAACATTTAGCAGTGCATCCAGGGCTTTCTGATAAGTTTATCAGTCTTATATACGTAGATGATTTGGTTAAAATCATAGCAAAATGTATGCTTAATCCGATATGTTATGGAAAAATATATAATTGTTCAGATGGACGTGCTTATACTGTAAAATCATTTATTGATACACTTGCATTAGCTATGAATCAATTAGTTATATCATTTGCTGTTCCTGATTATTTTGTTGCTTTAACGGGTACTTTTGCCGAAGTATTAGGACGATTACAAAGAAAATTGCCTGTTCTTAACCGCCAGAAAGTCAAAGAATTTAGTCATAAAAACTGGTTATGCTCAAATCTTCAACTTGTTAATGATATTGGATTTAAATCTGAAAAACAGTTACTGGACAATCTGATAAGTACATATAAATGGTATAAAAAAAATCATTGGTTAGGTGATAAAAGCGGTAAAAAGTATGAAAAATAAATCGATTATACTCGTTTTCTTGTATCTGATTAATCTTAACCTCATTGTTTGTCATATTTGTAAGGCAAATCTATTAAAAACTTCATTATTAAATGCACAAGCGACAATGATTGTGCCGGACTCATCATCAGCAGCGGTTATAAAACTTGAAAATCTTGTATTTCCAAAAGAAATGATCGTACAAGAACAAACTATTCCTGTTAAACTGCTCATCAAAGCAGATGGCACATATGAGATTTTAAGCTTTCCTGAAGGTGAATCTGAATATTCTGAATATATCAAAAAAGCACTGGAAAACAGTATCTTTAAACCCGCTTATTTAAAACAACAAACCATAGACAGTGAATTAGTTGTCTATTTTGAAATAAAGCCAAAACCTCAGAAAGCCAATCCCCTTTTAAAAAAAAGAGAGAATATTGACTCTACTGTCTTAAAAGAACAAATCGAAAACTTTATTAAAACTAAATCTCAAAAAAAAGACGATTTATATTTTCAACATTTTTTTTACCCAATGACAGTGTTTTATAAAGGCCTTATTTATCAAAATCATATAGTACGAACAAACCAGTTTCTAACGATTAGTAGTATGAAAAATAACAATCTTGATTATCAAAATGATATATCTTTATATCAATTTGAGAATAATATCCAAGATATAACATCAAGTAAAAATAACAGTTTTAACTCACTTTCAAACATCAAAATTCTCAATCGAAAACTTTATCCATACAGTCCGATGCTTGTTTCAACTGAAATGGGTATGAGTGAGAAAGAAATCAGTTATGCAAATGCAGAGGCATATAAAAACCACTTATTTAACGTAGAAAATCTGAATTTTAGCTCTGTTTTTTATGCAAGTAAGGGAGAAGTGCCTTTAATTACTGAAAGTACGGCAAACAGTAGAATTAGTATGAATTATCAGTTTGATAAATGGACGGTTGATGGTGGAATTAGCACAATAAGCCATGATTATTCATCAAAGCGTTTAAACAATTTTTATTTTGCGAAAATGCCTGAAGATCTGATTAATGAAAAATCTGACACGCAATGGATAAGCACTTCATTTCAATCATTGTATATGGGTTATAACGCAATCAATCAGAAAATGAGTGTTAGTACAGGTCAAAAGATTAAAACCAGTCAGGAAGCTTTGCTTTTTGGTTTTAAAACACATCAACCTCTTTTTTACAATGATGTAGATTTATTTATTCAAATCAATGATGAAAAATCAGAATGTTTGCTTGACTCATTAATTCAGCAAAATATGCAATATTCACTTTTGGGATTAAATCACCGGCTTAATCTGGATTTTTTATCATGGAATAATGATATCATTTATCATTCAAAGAATTCATCAAAATATATCAGAACACACTTTGATATTCCTTTAAGGAAACATATTGAAGCAGGAGCGGGTTATACAGGAAATACTCTGGAAAGTATTTTACATACTCAGCTCTTTATGAACAATCAGTTTGAAAAACAATATGATGTCCATACCCGTCTATATAATCAATATCTCAATATGGAGTTATCTATCGGAAAAAGATATCAAAATCAGACGATTCAGAAATTCCAAACAATACAGATAAAAGAAAGCTTTTCATTTATTTCTTTAAAAAACTCACTCAATATCCCCATTCAAAATTATTGTTTTCGTATGAATCACATGCTTGACTTTCAAAATTCTGAACAATTATACTATACTTCACAATTACTCAATAAATTAGGTTTGAGTATAGAAAAGGATTTGGGACGCCATAATAAAATCGCTGTTGGTATTGATACTTATTATGCTGATGATATCCTGAGTGAAACGGGTATATGGGGTTATTCCTTCGTGATTGACACTTTTGTTAAAATCAATATTACAAAATTGTTTGATTTATCAGTAAGGCTACATAACATCACAAATAATGAACATTATCTGGCAGAGTATTTAAATCCAACACATGTTTCAGGGACTATTCACTGGAATTTCCTCAATTAGAATAGCCTTTCATTTTAAGTAGTTTATAAGTTTGTTCTTAACAGTATATTGGATATTCAGTAGCTGGCATTAAAAATGCTTAATTAAAGTATATTAAGGAGTTAGTATGAAAAAAAATGAAATCAAGTTTATGTTACTTTTATGCATGATTTTTATAGGGATGACTGCTCATTTATTCTCAGAATCATACGAATTAGGTAATTTGTTGGAAATAGCTTTAAAACAGTCTAGTGCAGTTAGAATTGAAAATATTCAGAATGAAATTTCTGAAAAAAGTTACAATTCTTCATTAGTAGATTTCTTACCAGATGCATCTTATCATTTATCTGCTCAGGATGGTTCATTAGGTCGTATTTACAATTCTTCACTGTCTGTTTCTAAGAACATTTATCTTAATGATGCGAGTTATTATAATTATAAGAAATCATATATCAGCAAAAAAAGTGCTGCACTAGAACTGGAAGATAAAAAAAAAGAAATCGCTTTAAGTATATTTTCATACTATACTGATATTCTGTTAACTCAAAAAAATGTCAAAATTCTTAAAGAGAATGTAGATTTGCAAAAAAAAACATACGAGCAGATATTCATTCAGTATCAAAACAATAAGAAAACGATTTATGATTTGCAGGCAAGTCAGATTGATACGCTGACTGCGATAACAGATTTACTGGAACTTGAAAAGAATTTATTTTCAAAACGTCAGGAGTTTTTTCAAATACTTGGAATTCAAGATGAAGGTTATCCTTTTGAAGAGATTATCCTGGATACACAATTACTCTCTTCTGTTGATTTTAAAGATAATTTGAAAATTAAAGTCAGTGAGATGAACTTACAAAAAAATCAATACGATGCTAATCAATCGTACCTGAATATGTACCCCAATATTTATGTTGGGTATTCATATAGTCTTGCTGTTAGTAACCATAAAAGTGATTATATTTTTAAACCTTCAGAATATAATGATTCTTATACTTATGGTATTTATTTTAACTATCCATTATTCAGTTTTCTCGAAAATGGAATTCAATATCGTATTCAGAAAAGACAAACACAGATAATGGAATTGACGCATAAAGACTTAGTTGAACAGGAACAAGTTAAGTATCAGCAAGCTGTAAATGATTTAAACATCTATCAGCAAAGTTATCAAATTTATAAGCAAAAGGCTGAGTTGTCAAAAACAAATCTTGAGATTTCTCAAAAAAGATTTGAATTAGGTGTTGTTAATACATTAGATTTAGACAAATCAAGAATTCAATATCTTGAGGCTCAGTTAAACATGAATACAAAATATTACTCTCTTTTAAAGAAACAGCAGGAGATTAATTATTTGATTTCTGGTAAAGTATTAGGAAAATGGTAAAGGAGTCTTTAAATGAAGTTTAAAGTTAAAAAGAAATGGATAATTATTCTAATCATAATAGTCACTCTTGTTTCAGGAATTGTTTTTCTTAATAAAAACAAGAAACCTGTCGTAAAGAAAACAATACAGACAATCGAAGCTGAATTGGGTGAAATCTCAATAAAAATTGAAGAAACAGGTGAAATACAACCTATTAAAGAAATTGCTATAAAATCGAAAATTAGCGGGAAAATCATTAAACTTTATGTTCAGGAGAATGATTATGTTAAAATAGGCGATCTTATCGCAGAAATCGAACCAGATTATAATCAGGCAAGAACAATTTCTTCGGTTAAAAATGAACTGAAAATTGCTGAAATCAGATTACGGAATGCCGAAAAAAGTTTGAATGATTCCAAAAGCCTTTTTGAAAAGAACTTTATTTCAAAACAGGAATTTGATGATGTTAATGATGAGCTTGAAAAAGCGAAGTTAGATTACAATATCACTTTGGATCAGTATAACCTGATGAAAGAAATTGATACATCCAATAATATTTCCAAAGTTTATGCAACAGCTTCAGGCACAGTTATAGAAAGAAACGTAGAAGAAGGGGAGATGGTTGTATCAAGTACCAGTTCGTACAATGAAGGAACAGTACTGTTAAAAGTGGCTGATATTACTCAAATGCTTGTAAATACAACGATTAATGAAGTCGATATTGCTAAAATAAGAATGAATCAGGTTTGTGATATTCGAATTGATGCATTTCCTTACGATTCATATTCAGGATATATAAGCAAAATAGCAGCTAAAGCTTCAACTGATAACAATGTTAAAGTCTTTCCAATAGAGATCATTATCGAACAAAAAGATCAACGTTTAAAACCTGGGTTGTCTGCTAATGTTACAATTTTTGGAGAGAAGAGAACAAATATTGTAACGGTTCCCATTAGAGCTATTTTTAGTGATGAAAGTGGTAATGATATTATTTATTATGCTACAAAAGATTCAATAAAAAATAGCCAACCTGTAAAACTTGGTATAAATGATCTCCAAAAAGTTGAAATCATTGAAGGTTTAAAAGCAGGACAAAGAATATCATTACAAGAACCAATCAAAGCAGTTGAAAAAGATTTAAAAGGAAAAGATTAGACTCTGCATGATAATGCTAATATGATTTTGCTAGTTATACTTTTGTAAATTATAATTGCTTCTATTAGGAATTTATGTTATTTTATTATCATATCGAGTAATGGAGGTCACAATGCTTATTCTATTGATGCTTATGCTCTCATTTACAGGTTTACTTTCATCTGAAGAGATAAAAGATAATAAACCTATAAATAAAGAGGTTCACCGAGAAATGGCTATTAATCTCTTTAATCAGACTTGGTCTTTACTGGAGAAAAAAGACAGAACCACAGATGAAGATGCAATGATGATCCATACAGCTCATGCATCTCTGTTTCATTGGAAAATAGCTGGAAATGCTGAGAATGAATACATAGGAGAATGGCAGGTATCAAGGGTTTATTCTGTTTTACAAATGTTTGAACCCGCCCTCTATCATGCTAAAAGAGCATTGTCTATTTGTGAAGTTAATCAGTTTACAGGTTACAATCTAGCTTATGCATACGAAGGCTTAGCAAGAGCTTATTTAGTTAACAAAAATACAAAAATGACCACTATTTATCATAAAAAATCACTTGAAGAATCAAAAAATATTAAAGATAAGGATGATCTTGATTACTTATTATCAGATTTAAAAACAATTATTCCTTAAATTAAGAGATTATTTTTAAAATTATTTCATGTTTTATCCTATGCAAATGATATAATTGACATAATAATCATATTGATTAATTTGGTCAAAATGAGATTATTGTATTGGATTTACATAATCAAATTATATCAGTAAGTAAGGATAAGAATATGAATCAAAAATTAAATCATTTATTAATTAATCAGTTCAGACAACTTTGGGATAAAGGTTTTTATCATATTTTTGGCGCTTCATTCCTCAATAAAATTATACAGTTTTGTGCAAGTGTTTTACTTGTTCGGATAATTTCAAAACCACTTTATGGAGTTTGGACATACGCAGAAAATATTCTTCAGTTTTTTTTGCTGCTTCAAGGCTTAGGATGTGTGGTTGGCTTATTACAGTTTTCAAGTGCAAACCACCATGATATAAGTAAAAAATATGCTTATACTCGTTATACCCTCATAATCGGAATTATCGTTAATAGTATGATTGCATTTTCAATTATAATGTTCTACTTTTTTGGTAAATTAGCGATATCAGAGAGTAAGCAGGTTTTATTATTCCTTTGTTTTTTTCCTCTGGTTAATGTTGTTTTTGATACACTTCAAATCTATTTTCGTTCCTCATTTGAAAATAAAAAGTTTTCTCTGCTTACAACTGTCAATTCTGCCACTTTTTTGATCTTTTCCACTAGTGGAGCAGTTTTTTGGGGTATTTATGGAATTGCAGTAGGCAGGTATATGGCCGTACTTATCAGTGTCGTTACCGGTTTTTACTTGCTTAAGCCTCAGCTTCACTCTATTCTTAAAGCGAAAGCGCTCAGTGTTTCTGAAAAAAAAGAATTTTTATCATTTTCTGTAGTTTCGATGTTTTCTAATATATTTTCATCCTTGCTTTTTTTGCTGGATGTTTTTCTAATTGGTCTGTTACTTAAGGATAAAACATTAGTAGCTTCATACAAAATAGCTACAATAATACCTTTTGCAATGAATTTTCTGCCAATGACAATTCTAATTTACGCTTATCCTTATCTTGTTCAATCAGCTACAGATTGTGATAAAGTTAAAAAGGTTTTTAATAAACTAATAACTTCACTTGCTATAGTAAATTCATTTATTAGTCTTTTTTGTATTATTTTTGCACCAATGATTATTAAAATTATTTTTGGTCGTCAGTTTTTAGATGCTGTCCCCTCATTCAGAATTTTAATGTTAGCTTACTTCGTGATTGGCACTTTTAGATCACCAGCGGGTAATACATTAAATGCATTAAAAAAAGTGAATTATAATCTTATTATTGTTATAGTTACAGGATTTATCAATATAGCACTTGATTACTTTCTCATAAAACTTTATGGAATGCAAGGTGCTGCAATTACCTCATTAACAGTATCTGTTCTTTCTTCTATAATGGCTATGGTTTTTATTAGAATTACTTTAAAGTCAGGGATTAGACCAACGTTATAATAATCAGTTGATCAAATCTCTGATCAATTTAGATAATCATTCAATTTGAGATGATTCAAAATAATTTGATTTTGACTAAGCAACATTTCTCTTAAACGGCTGATAGCTGCAATATCAATCATCCCGTTTGTTTCATCAAATTGAAAATGGGTATTCTGCATAAATACTCTTTTATTGAATTCTATAGAAAATACTGCGACTCTTTCAGCAAAATGATGATGCAGATAGCGTGCAAAATAACCACCAGGAAAAGGATTATTAAAATCAACTGACAAATTTTTTCCAAAGAAATCAATTGTTCTTAAGTTTTCTGCAATCTCTTTAAAAAGGGGATAAAAATCCGAATGACTATTACTAGTACCAAGGCAAATATCAGGTACACTATTATTATCATTTATGCTATTTATATCAGGTCTTCCACGATTATTGAAACTGTGAATATCCCAAATGAAGATTTTAGAAAATTTGTTAAGTAAATTGTTGAGTATTTCATCAATTTGTTTATAAAAAACTGAGTATTTCTGTTGTGACTGATCACTTATGGATTCTTTTATTTGATTTGGATAAATTGGCAGATTCCAACAATCAGAAGGTATTTTGTAAACTGCAGATTGTGGAGATCTGTTAATATCATATTCGAAGCGACTGGTATTTTGAATAATTCTGGAATCAAAAGCACTCGCAATATAATCGGTAAATGGATCTTCTTCATGTAAAAGTACGTTATTGCTTAATCCAATTATCTTTTTTATTTCATCATGAAGCTGATGGCCTCCATGAAGCGCAACAGCTAAAATAGGAGTTGAAGATGAAACTTCAAAAAATGATTCTTTCATTTTAAATATCCTTAATTATCTTTTAGAAAGTATGAGAGTTGATCATTAGATAGGCAAAAGCATGATATAGGGCTGTTAACATTATTCCTTTAACTATCTTCTTTAGCTGTTTTTATTGAAATGATTTGTATCTCATTGCTGCTTCTTTATGAATACTTTTTAAATTAGACACAATTCGTTTTCAGGATTAAACAAGTGTGCTTTAGACATATCAAAGCTGATATTCATATTTTCATTGATAACTGGCAGTTTTTTGGGGTCAAAACGAGCTGTTATATTGTAAGAACCTACTTTTAAATATACCATATATTCATTACCGAGTGGTTCAACAATATCACAGAATGCTTTAATGATTTGTTTCTCCTGGATAAGGTTATCAAAATCTGAATCATAAATATCTTCAGGTCTTATTGAAAAAATTATATCATTAAGTTTGTAGTCTTTTAATGAGTGTACTTGTTCTTGAGTTAAACATATTTTTAAATCTTCGCTAACAAAATACAACTGACTGTTTTCATGAAGTAACTTTCCTTTGAATGAATTGATTGCTGGACTACCAATAAAACCTGAAACAAAAAGATTAACAGGATGATTATAGACATTTAATGGCGTGTCAATTTGATGAACAATCCCATCTTTCATAACAACGATTTTATCAGCCATCGTCATTGCTTCAATTTGATCATGAGTTACATAAATCATAGTTGTTTGAAGATTTTTATGTAATCGTGATATTTCAGCTCTCATCTGAACACGCATTTTTGCATCTAGATTTGAGAGAGGTTCGTCAAAGAGGAATACTTTCGGGTTTCTGACAATTGCTCTTCCTAATGCAACACGTTGTCTTTGACCACCTGAGAGTTGTTTTGGTTTTCTATCAAGTAGTTTTTCAATACCCAGCATTTCAGCAGCAACTTGTACTTTATTTTTGATTTCTGATTTATTCATTTTTCTAAGTTTAAGTGCAAAAGCCATATTTTCATATACACTCATGTGAGGATATAGGGCATAATTCTGAAAAACCATGGCAATATTTCGGTCTTTTGGTAAAACATCGTTGACAATTTTATCTTCAATGATTATCTCTCCAGAGCTGATCGTTTCAAGACCGGCAACCATCCTCAAAGTGGTTGTTTTTCCACATCCAGAAGGTCCAACAAGAACAACAAATTCTTTATCTTCTGCCCGTATATTGACATCTTTAACTGCATGAAATCCATTTTCATAAATCTTATTTACATTATTTATGAGTACCTGAGCCATCGTTTCCTCGCTTTATATTTTTTATTTTGCTATATGTATTGACTTGATTTTTTCCATTTGATTTAGAAAAATACATTGCCAGATCAGATTCTTCAATGATTTCTTCAATAAGTTTCACTTGATTTTTTACTACTTTTCGGTGGCTTATTCCAACTGATACACTTAATTTGATTGTTTTATTTTTAGATGAAAAAATAAAATTATTGATATTCATTCTGAGTTGTTCACATATACGTTCAGTGTTTTCAAGGCTTGAGTTGAGTAATAAAGCTATGATTTCTTCACCACCAAAGCGAATAACCATATCTGTTTTTCTGAAAAATTCTTTGATAATATGACATAATTGTTTTAGGACTTCATCGCCAGTTTGATGACCATTTGTATCGTTGATATGTTTAAAATCGTCAATATCAATCATAATACAGCTGATACAGACTTTTTGTGAAGACGCTAGAAATATAAACTCAGGTGCTTTTATCCATAAAAATCGTCTGTTTCTTAGTCCGGTTAAACTATCTGTCATTGACATTTCCTGTACCTTGGTATACACTGTTTCTAATTCTTCATAAGCTGATTTCAGAGAATTAAGATAATGAGAACTATGCAGATTGTTTTCCAGGATAATTTCATGCATTTTATCTTCATAAGCAATTCGTATATTGAGATAATCAGTGATTTTTAAGTAATCTTTTAGTAGTGTGATATGATTAATAAAATGTTTCCATTTTAAAGATAGAAAGGAATTGGCAAATGTAAAGTGATAAATAGATTTTTCAAAATTTCTTTTTAATGTGGCGTAGAATTCTCCAGCGAAAATATGAACAGAATACCAGTCATCTTCATCCAGATGCAAAGCGGGCATTGATAACAGCATATTAACCCAATTAATTGAACCATCAAGGTTGTTCAGTTTTTTTTGGCAAAAGAACTGTAAAAAGAGTAGTTTTGCAAAATTATCATCTTGCTTTGGAATAAAATGACTGCTTAGATGAGTTAACAGTTTATCAGCCAATGTAATATAACTACTTTCAATAAAAAGTATAATCCAATTTATCAAAATAAATATCTTTTCATTAGGAGAACCATGATCGAGTATTGATTGATAGCTTTTGATAAAATATTCATTTGAAGATCTGAAGTCAGCTTTTTCTAAGCTGATTCTTGCCATGCAATAGAAAATATAGGATGCAATTCTGTTTTCCTCGTAATTTTGAGGATTAAGTACTGGGATTATTTTGTTTAAATATTCATCAGATAAGTGATATTCTTTTGTTTGAAAAAAAATACTTGCAATTAAAATTTGGTGTCTTAACTCTTTATTAAAAAATTTGTCAGATTTTAAATAATCTAATATTTCATCTAAGTACTGCTTTCGGGAAAAATTATTTAAAAAATCAGGATTTATAAGTTGAGCAGAGATTTCGTCACAAATAAACGTCTGTGTTTGTGACATCCATATCTCAAAATCCCATATTCTATTTTTTCCTTCAAGTAACTGTAAAATCTTAGTACGCATTTTTTTCTCCCATAATGACTAAGTATTTAGATTTTCGATGCTGTCAAATAAAAAAATGATAATTTTACAAATGCAACCAAATAAAATAAATTACAAGTATTATAAGTCCCAAAAAATAAATTAGAAAATTGTAGTATCCTTTGAACTTTTGAACCAAAAAGCGACAAAAGACGATAATCAATATTACAAATAAAACGGAATAGATAATGGGTAATTCCCAAAATTTCGTATACATTTTGTGAAATATAATATCATTAGTACCATTTTGAATATTGGATAAGGAAAAATCAATCTGTAGATAGCTTTTTTTCTTCCACCATACAATTTTCTCTGTGTAATTACATTCTCCTTCTATAATCCATTGTGGCTTTTTAAACTTTATCTGATTTGTCTGACCTTCATAGATTGGGTCGTTAAGTGAAATTTGTTCATAAAATATTTTCTTTAAATTTTCCCTGTTGATGAAATGATACTGATTTTCACGGGTTAGTTCAGAAAATAGAAATTTTGAAAAATTTTGGCCATCATTTCCCATAAAATCACCATAAATAAATACTCCTGAACTGCCTACTTTTTCATTTATACTATTAGAAATCTCTTTATAAGCTGTCTGATATAATTCATTTTTATAATCTGCAGACAGGTAGAAAAAGATAAATAAGTAGAGTATGAAAAGCCATTTTTTTTTCATTTTATGTCCTTTCTCTCAGGAATAAGCATTCTAAAACCTATGAAATTATTCCGAGTCAAGGGTTTTGCACTACCTCTATAGAAAGTTTTCATTTGATCTGAACCAAAACACCAGGCTCCTCCGCGAACTACTTTCATCTCTCCTGTTTCAGGTCCTTTAGGATTGATATTGGGTGAGAAATCATAGTAATATTTATCAAACCAATCATTACACCATTCAAGTATATTACCGCTCATTTCAAACAATTTTAGTTTATTGGGTTTGAAACTTTTTACCGGAAATACTGAATGCCAGAGCGTATCATTCATATCAACCAGGTAATTGGCTTTACTTTTATCAGGCGTATTTCCAAAGGCATATATGAGCTCTTTACCTCTTGATCTGGCCGCATATTCCCACTCAGCTTCGCTTGGTAAACGTCCTCCCTTCCACTCACAGAATCTTTTAGCTCCAAACCAGTTAACATCAAAAACTGGAAAATCAGCATAGGGCTCTTTACAAACAAATTTACCTTTAACTTTTTCAATCCGTGCATATTGGCTATCTTCTTTATACCAGTAAATACCATATTCTTTTTGATTACCTTCAGCGTTAAGAAATTCACAAAATTGCCGATTAGTGATGACAGTCTGGCTCATTTTAAATGAGTCTAGAAATATTTGATGAGCAGGATTTCCATTGTCTGAATATTGAATAGTAAAGTCACCCATGGTAAATTCTCCTCCATGTATTTGAATCATTTTTACAGAGTAGTTTTTTATCAATTTTTTTTGAATGGCTTTAAGTTGCTTTGAATAAGAAGGATCAGGGAAGTATTGATTACAGGCATTCGTAATCTGATAAACAGCTTCATATTCTAATCTGCTATGATGTAAGTCTTTCTTTGTTTTTAAAGTATCAAGAACTTGGTTTTTAAGTGATATTAACTCTGCATCATTAGGATTAGTATGTAAAAGAGCAGAAATATAAAAAAGCGCATTTTCTTTAGCAGGCGAATAAAATCGTTTATCCTCTATAGCTTTTTTAATAAAATCAATTTCTCTTTTACTATATTTTTTACTAGTTTCAATATTCTGTTCAGGTAAAGTTTCTTCTTTTTCAGAGATTAAAGTTGCAATTCCATGCTTACTGCGTATAAAAATCATCTTAAAAATTAAAAAAATAATACTCGCCATGATAAGAGTAACAAGAAAGAAAATAATCAGATTAAAATGATTTTTCTTTTTAATGACATATCTTTTTCTTGCCAGTTCGATTGACTTATTTTGGTTTAACTTTTCGACAACTTCAGAATTAACAGTAGGATTGATGTAATTGGAGTTTGTACTCACAGATTTTAAGCCAGCAATCTTTAATAGAGGATTTATGCTTTTTAAAGAATCAACAGAAAGAGAAATGTTCTCCAGATTTTTCAGATTATCAATTGCATTAATACTTTTTAAGTGGGTTTCTGAGATATCAAGATTTTTAAGTTTACTGTTCATAAGAAGAGGGGAAATACGATTAAGACGTGATTTGCTGACATTTAAATGTCTTAAATTTTTAAATTGTTTAAGCTCATTCATATCTATATTCGTTTCAGAAAGATTTAGACCTACCAGATTTGTCATCTGATTTAATTGATGCAGGCTTTTTAACCGTTTATTTTTACTTAAATTGATAAAACGAGTGTTTAGTGGAAGTTCGCTAATATCCTGCTTATCAAAATTACTAGAAAGATTTATGACGAGTCTTTTGTTTTTTTGTTTCTTAAAATCTCTTTTTGTTAATCGTATTTCTGATCTGATGTATTCAAGATTTTTTTTTAAAGGTAAATCATCATAATTTTCAATAATCTGGCCTTTTAGTTTATTATTGAGATAGATTTTCTTGTTTTTTATCTCAAGATGTATTTTTTTTTGATTTTGATAGTGAGTCTCAAAAATACTGTTTTGTTGATCGTCTTTAAACTCAAGATGATCATCCTTAGAAAGTTGAACATTTATCGGACTTTCACCGGCATAGTTCATATTGACAAAAACACTGAGTGGTGGTGAGTCAATTTCTATTTCTTTATCGGGGATATTGATATTATTTTGTACAATCAGGTAAAAAGGAAGTACAAGAAACAATGACAGTAACGCCATCCAAAGATATTTTAAATCTTTCTTGTATTCTGGATTGATTTTTTTAAATTTTGTTTTCTTTAATAATGCTTTTTTAAATTCTTTAAATGAAAATGTTTTAAAGTTTTTTAACTTGGTTAAATCTGCCAGAATATCTTCAAACGTCTGATATCTGTCTTCTGGATATCTGAAAATACATTTTTTTATGACCTTATCAATTGGTTTTTTACTTTTTCTTAATCTTGCTGGAATCTGATAATCTAATTGCCTTGTTTCCAATAAATTAAAGGGTAGTTTTTTATAAATCATTTCATAAAGTGTTACGCCATATGCAAAAATATCCTGTTGAACAGGATCGAAATCTTGATTATCATCAGAATTTATTACTCCTGCAACTTCTGGCGCAATATATTCAGGAGTGAACAAAGCTGATTGTTGAACTCCGCCAAAGAAAAGGTTGTGAGAAAAATCAATCACTTTAACAATACCCTGTCTGTTAATCATAATATTGCCAGGTTTCAAGTCTGTATGAAAAACATTATTTTTATGTGCTTCATTTAGGGCATTGGCAATTTGAATTGCATATGGAAGTAGTTGAGATTTATCTATTTTTTTTTCATAAATCTGCTGACTTAAAGTTTCTCCATCAATGTAATCCATATCCATAAAAATATAGTCTGAGTCTATAAAATTATGTATTTTCAATATATTGGGATGATTTAACTTGCTTAACAAGGTGATGTTCATTCGTAAATGATCATAATACATTTGAATATCGTGATATTTCCCAAAAACTTTTAAAGCCTTAAATCTTGATGTATTTAAATCCTCTGCCAGATAAATTTTACTTAATTCTCCACGATGTATTTCTTCAACAATCTCGTACTGACCATTAATTAAATCACCTGAGCTCAAGCTTATTATATCATTAATCTGCTGATTACCCTGAGTATTATTTTCTTTTTTTCTTTGAGTTGGATATTTATCTTTTTTTTCCATAATTATAACGTTACTCAAATGTGATAAATTGTCAATTCTTTTTTTTGATTTTGATAAGAAACTTATTAAAAATGATTACTAGATTTTAACAAAAATCCTTTTTGATGAATCAAGCTTTGATTTTGATACATTTATTAGTTTTAAAGTTAGATCATTTCATTCTTAAATGAAAACATAAAAAATATTGTATCATTAAAAAATCTTATTGACTAAAAGTACCCTTTTTAGATATTGAATTTTAGGAGGCAGGATGGAAATTCTGGAATATATCCATGATCGATATAGTGTAAGAAGTTATAAAAGTGACCCGATTTCAGAAGAGATACTGGATATCATTCTGGAAGCAGGTCGTTTGGCTCCATCTGCTCAAAATAGCCAGTGCTGGCAATTTGTTGTGATTACAGATCAGGATCTCATCAAAAAAATTGCTTTTCATAGCTTGATCGGATCTGTAAACTTCTTTATCAAGGATGCGCCTGTTGTTATTGTTGCCTGTGCAGATCCCAAAAAGTCTATCGTTTTAAACGAACAACCCTTATATTTAATTGATACCGCTTTGTCTTTTCAACAGATGATGATGGCTGCATGGCATTATGGAATCGGGTCTTGCTGGTTAGGCGCATTTAATGAAAAAGCACTAAAAGACCTGCTTGATATCCCTACTCATATAAAAATTGTAGGGTTAAGCCCATTTGGTTATCCAAAAGAAAAGAAGAATCTCTATGCGAAAGCGGTCTCCTTTTTTGCCTCTTCAAAGAAAAGATTGGCAAAAGAGAAGATAATTCATTATAATAACTGGAATAATAAAGTAAACACACAGGATAAGGAAGGAGAATAGAAAATGAAACTTAAAAAGGACTTTATTCATAAACTACCCAAGACAGATTTGCATGTTCATCTCGATGGCTCACTCAGAATGTCCACTATTTTTGATTTAGCTAAACAGCAGAAAGTAGAACTTCCAGCCAAAACACAGGAAGAATTAAAGAAAATTGTTTCTTGTGCAGATTCCTGTACCAGTTTAGATCAATATCTTCAAGGTTTTGGTATTACACTTTCAGTGCTTCAGACAGAAGATTCACTTTATAGAACTGCCTATGAGCTTGCAGAAGATTGTGCTGCAGAGAATATCCGTTATATGGAAGTTAGATATTCACCCATTTTACATACAAATAAAGGCTTAAAGCTTACTCAGATATCAGATGCGGTGATTGCCGGACTGAAAGATGCAGAAAAGAAACTTAATATCAAGACCGGAGTGATTATCTGCGGTATTCGAAATATGAATCCATCTACTTCATTAAAATTAGCTGAACTTGCTATTGCATACAAAAATAAGGGTGTCATAGCCTTTGATTTGGCAGGCTCTGAATACAATCATCCAGCAAAAGAACATAAAGAAGCGTTTGATTTAGCATTAAGAAATAATCTAAACATTACGATTCATGCCGGAGAGGCGTATGGACCTGAAAGCATTTCTCAGGCGATTCACTATTGTGGAACTCATCGTATTGGTCATGGAACCAGATTGCTTGAAGATGGAGATCTTTTAAACTATGTCAACGATCACAGAATCCCTCTGGAAATCTGTCTGAAGAGTAATTTTCATACCAAAGCTGTTGCCAGTATAGAAGCCCATCCGATAGATTTCTATCTGGATTATGGTCTGAGAGTTACTTTAAACACAGACAATCGTTTGATATCTGATACCACCATGACTGATGAGTATATGCTGGCAATCAATCTCTTAAAACTGGATTATCTGGATATTAAAAACCTGATTATCAACGGATTTAAGAGTGCCTTTATCCCTTATAATGAAAGAGTTAAACTGATCAATATGGCACTGAATGAGATGGCTGTGCTTGAAGAAGAAACCTTAAAAGAAAAAGTAACAATCGAAGAAAAAATATAAAAGGAGAATTTATGCCTTATATTTCCAACACTGACAAAGAACGGGAAGTAATGCTAAAAGAGATTGGCGTAAGTTCATTTGATGAACTCATTGCCAATATACCCGAAAAATTTCGTTTAAAAGAATTTCTGGGTTTAGAACCAGCAATGTCTGAACTTGAAATTGCGAAACGACTTTTTGAAATTACAAGTAAAAACTTATGTACGAACAAAGCGAATTCATTTATGGGTGCAGGTGTGTATGATCACTTTATCCCTGCTGCTGTGGATTATATCATTTCCAGAGCAGAATTCTTAACTGCTTATACTCCTTATCAGGCTGAAGTTAGCCAGGGTACCTTACAGGCAATTTATGAATATCAGTCAATGATTTGTGATCTGACCGGAATGGATATTTCCAATGCTGGTATGTATGATGGTGCAAGTGCAGCTGCTGAAGCGATTTTGATGGCTGCCAGAAAAACCAGAAAATATAAAGCAATTATCGCAGGAACCATCAATCCTCGTTTTAAAGAAGTCATTAAAGTCTATACAGAAGGGGTAGGCATTGAATTAGTCTATATTCCTGCTGTGAATGGTGTGATTAATCCTGCTGATGTTAAAAATGCAATGGATGACAAAACAGCTTGTGTAGTTGTTCAGACACCAAACTATTTTGGTAACTTTGAAGATATGTTTGAAATGGACACTGTGATTCATGAAACAAAAGCATTATTTATTGCAGTTGTTGATCCAATATCACTTGCAGTAATGAATGCGCCTGCTGAATATCATACAGATATCGTTGTTGGCGAAGGACAAGCGCTTGGTAACAAACAATATTATGGTGGTCCATTATTTGGTTTCCTGGCAACAAAGATGGATTTAAACCGTATGATGCCAGGCAGAATCGTTGGTGAAACGGTTGATACTGATGGAAAAAGAGCTTATGCTTTAACATTACAGGCACGCGAACAGCATATTCGCCGTGATAAAGCAACCTCTAATATTTGCTCAAACCAGGCTTTATGTACCTTAGCTGCGACAGTTTATATGAGTATGTTAGGTAAAAATGGTCTGATTGAAGTGGCAAGTCAATGTGCAACTAAAGCTCATTATCTGGCAAATGAGATTGCTAAACTGGATGGTTTTGAATTAGCATTTAATCATCCATTCTTTAAAGAATTTACGATTAAAACACCTAAAGCAGCTACTGAAATAAAAGCCAGACTGCTAGAAAAAAATATTCTTGCCGGTGTTGATCTATCTGAAATAGGTGAAGATAATATGCTCTTAATCGCTGTAACCGAGAAAAAATCAAAAGCAGATTTAGATGCCTTTGTAAATGCATTAATGGAGGTCAACAATGGCTGAAACAATTTTTGAAAAATCAAGAACAGGCCGAAAAGGTGCTGTATTACCTAAAAATGATGTGAATGTCAATATAAATGATTGTATCCCTGAGAAATACAGAAGAAAAGAACAGGTAAAATTACCTGAAGTTAGCGAAATGGATGTCATGAGACATTTTATAGAACTCAGCCATAGAAATCACTTTATTGAAAAAGGGTTCTATCCGCTTGGTTCATGTACGATGAAGTATAACCCAAAATCTCACGAAGCTTTTGTCAGAAATAACTGCCTGATGGATTTACATCCTTACCAGCCAGAACATACTGTTCAGGGTGCTTTAGAGATTATGTATGATTTGCAAAATGATCTGGCAGAAATCTCCGGTATGAAGAATGTTACTTTACAACCTGTTGCTGGTGCACATGGTGAATTTACCGGTCTGAAAGTGATGAAAGCTTATCATGAAGCTAAGGGGAATCATCATAAAAATGTAATCATTTTACCTGATTCTGCACATGGAACCAATCCAGCATCTGTTGCACTTGCCGGAATGAAAGTGGTTGAAATCAAATCAGATGATAAAGGAATGGTTGATCTGGAAGCTTTAAAAGCGGCTGTGAATGAAAATACTGCCGGCTTTATGCTGACTAACCCAAATACTTTAGGTTTGTTTGAAACTCAAATCGAGCAGATTGCAGAAGTAATCCATTCTGTTGATGGTTTAATGTATATGGATGGTGCGAACCTCAATGCTTTATTGGGAATTGTTCGCCCTGGAAATATTGGTTTTGATGTCATGCATTTCAATCTGCACAAGACCTTCTCAACCCCTCATGGTGGTGGCGGACCAGGTTCAGGCGCTGTTGGCGTAAGAGAAGATTTGGTGAAATTCCTTCCCTATCCAATGATCAGTAAAGTTGAAGATCATTTCATTTTAGACAGTTCTCACAAAGAAACCTCTATTGGTAAGGTACATTCTTTCTATGGCAATTTTGCTGTGAATGTTCGTGCCTGGATTTATATCAAAACCCTTAGTGGTGAAGGACTCAGAGCCGTTGCTGAAAATGCGATTATCAACGCAAACTACATTATGAAAAAACTTGAAAATACTTTCTTAGTACCTCATAATCATACCTATTGTATGCATGAATTTGTAGCAAGCGGTGACTGGCAAAAAGAAAAATGTGTGATCGAACTTAAAGATAAAGGTAAATGCGAAATCAAGACCCTTGATATTGCAAAACGCCTCTTAGATAAAGGCTATCATGCACCAACGATATATTTCCCTCTGATTGTTCATGAAGCAATGATGATTGAACCGACAGAGACAGAAAGCAAGCAGACTCTTGATGAATTTATTTCTGCTATGATCGAAATCAATGAAGAGTGTATCCATCATCCTGAATTAGTCATTAATGCACCTATGAATACACCTGTCAAACGAGTTGATGATGTGAAGGCTGTAAAAGACCTGAATGTCAGATTTAAATGGTAAAACCTTATAATAATAACCGGAGATATATTGCTATATCTCCGGTATTTTCATTTATGGAGTGATTTTTGCAGAATAAAGTAGTCGTATTTGATGTGGGAACTAATAATGTTCAGATACTACTGGCTGATATATTTGAAGGTAAAGTGCTTACCAGACAAAGGTTTTCAGAAGTGAGTGCTTTGGGTAAAGATATGAAAAACAGATATTTATCTGAAGATGCCCTAAAACGTTTTTATGCTATCATTGATTCTTATATGCCAGTATGTAAGTCATTTAGTAACAATATCATAATAGCTGGCACTTCCTGTTCAAGGGATGCTTTGAATATTTCTCTTATCAAAAATTATTTAGAAGAGAAACATTCTCTGATATACCGGATTTTGTCTTCAGAAGAAGAAGCTTTTTACAATGGATTAGCCAATGCTGACGAGTTTCAAGACGAATTATTTGTCACCTTCGATATTGGAGGAGGCAGTACAGAATTTTCATTGATAGAAAATCATCAGGTTAAAGATTTGTTTAGTCTGGATTTAGGAATCAGAAGATTGAATAACAAATATCAGGGTGATTTTAAGTGGATGGAGACAGAAACGGATTCTCTGTTAGCTCAAATACCTCCCTTATTTTTTAAAAAATGTCCATTGGTTGGTATTGGAGGAACCGTTGCCAATATTAGTGCCGTAAAGCAGGGTTTAAAAGAATATTCAAGTGAAAAAGTGCATCAGTCTGTTTTAACTCTTCAAGATATTGTATCATTTATTGATTGTTTTAAAACCATGAGTTTTGAAGAAATCAGTGACAAAATGCCTTTTGAACCTCAAAGAGCTGAGATTATCGGAACTGGGTTGATGATTATTTTAAAAATCATGATCTTATTTAAAGTCGAGCAGATAAAGGTCAGTGATCATGGCTTAATGTATGGAATTGCCCATGAATTTTTAAATCCGGCTTGACAAAAGATTCCTTCTTTACATGATGGATAAAAATATAAAGCAGGTATGATGAATAAAACAGATATAAATTTTAAAAATAATTTTAATGTGATTGCAGGTCCTTGTGCCATAGAATCTTATGACAGCCTGTATCAGATTGCTTCTTTTCTGAAATCATTAGGTGTTCTGATGATCAGAGGCGGTTCATTTAAATTACGGACTTCACCGGATAGCTTTCAGGGATTAGGCAATGAAGCGATCAGGTATCTGGCAGATATATGCAAATCACTCAATTTGTACTCTGTAACAGAAGTGGTCGAATTAAAGGAAATTCAGAGCATCTTTCAAGATGTGGATATTTTGCTGGTAGGTACCCGAAATATGTATAACTATCCCTTGCTGAAAGAATTGAGTCATTGTCAAAAACCAGTTATTCTAAAAAGAGCAATGTCGGCGACAATTGAAGAATGGCTCATGGCAGCTGAATATTTGAAAATGAATGGTAATGAACAGATTGTTTTATGTGAGCGGGGAATCAGAACATTTGAAACTCAAACCCGTAATACCCTTGATTTGTCTGCTGTTCCTATCATAAAACATCTGTCAGATTATCCGATTATTGTAGATCCTTCTCATGCAACCGGAAACAGCATTTATGTGCCATCAATGTCGATGGCAGCTACTGCTGCAGGCGCTGATGGGCTTATCATTGAAGTTCATAACGATCCAAAAAATGCACTGAGTGATGCCAATCAAATGCTTGATTTTGAAACATTTAGTCAACTATATCAATCCTTAAACAAACTAAAAACCTGTCTGATTTAAAAAAAACTTGCCAAAAAAAGGGCTGATGATATTTTTGTATTCAGGTTCGGGATGTAGCGCAGTCCGGGTAGCGTACTTGAATGGGGTTCAAGCGGTCGCTGGTTCAAATCCAGTCATCCCGACCAGAATAATAGAGTGTATCGGGCGTTTAGCTCAGTTGGGAGAGCGCTTGCCTTACAAGCAAGTGGTCGGGGGTTCAAGTCCCTCAACGCCCACCATTATAAAAGACTCTGGCTCAGGCTGGAGTTTTTTTATTGATACAGATGTTACATTCAAAAAGAAAAAGATAATGAGAACAGACTTTTTATGTATCTGTCATCAGAGAAAAATACAATTTTTCTAAATTATTTTTTAAAGCATTCTATTCCATTTCCTGATTAACAAATCTCTTTATATATTTATCGGAGTTAAAAACTTGCGAAACGATAGATCAATCGATTTTAAATTCATTCACCATGTCCTTTAATCTGGATGCTAGATTTTTTAGTTCATCAGTAGCTGAAGCTGATTCTTCTGCGTTAGCAGCATTTTTTTGAGTTACAATGTTTAATTCTCCTACTCCATTATTAATTTGACTAATACCGCTAGCCTGATCAACAGATTATGCAGAAATGTCAATGATGATATTCTTTACTTTAGTGAACTGAGCATATATCTCATCAAAAGAGTTACTGACCTGATTTACTATCTGTGATCCCATTAATGTATTTTTACCTGCTTCATCAAGTAAGGTGTCAGTATTTTTTGCTGCTTCAGCACTTCTGAGTGCCAGGTTTTTTACTTCTTCTGCTACAACAGCAAAACCTTTTCCTGCTTCACCTGCATGAGCAGCTTCCACTGCAGCATTTAAAGCCAGGAGATTTGTTTGAAACGCAATTTCATCAATTGTTTTAATAATTTTACTTGTTTCTTGAGATGATTTAAGAATAATCATCATAGCCTGATTCATTTTTACCATAGCATTATTTGCATTTTCAACAGATTTTACTGCAAAATCTGCCAACTTTAATCCTTGTTTTGATTGTTCAGCATTTCTATTTGTAAGACTATTAATTTCAGAAAGTGAACTCGAAATCTCTTCAATGGATGCTGCCTGTTCAGTTCCTGAATCAGCTAAGGTCTGACTAATCGAAGACAATTGCTCTGAAGCATTGTAGATTTGATCTATAGATGATTCTACTTCCAATATTGAAGCACTCAGATTTTCGGCGGCCTGATTAATATATTGTTTAAGTAATTCAAAGTCTCCATTATATTGTCCATTTACTCTGACAGTTAAATCTTTTTCTGCCAGGCAGTTCATCACATTTATTGCTTCACTTATTGGATTTGTAACTGCTTCAAGTAAATGGTTAAGTTCAGATAATAATACCGCAAAATCACCTTTTTGTAACTGAATATTAGCCCGTTTATCCAATTGTCCTTTCATTGCATATTCTGTTAGTAATAATATTTCATGATTTAAACTTTTGATAATTTTTGACAAGTCAAGCATAGCACAAGAGAGTTCTCCTGTCTCATCGTTGGCAATTTTATTTATACGTATATCAGTATTTCCATTTGCCAGATTTTTTGCGACTTCAACACATTGTTTTACTGGATTACTGATTAATCTATCAACAAAATGATACAAGGAAAATGAAATTAAAAACAACAATCCGATGACGATTCCAATATAAAAAACAATCGTTTTTTGAATAGAACTTGAAATAAGTAAATCGACTTCTTCTACTGGTACACCAACAAACAGTATTCCAATCATATCTCCCTGAAACAAAAGAGGTTCGTAACCCGTTATATATTGTTGGTTTAAAATTTCTGCTGTTCCAATATATCTTTTACCTTGATTCATAAAGGGATATGCAGCACTGCCAGATCCTAAAAAAGTACCAACAGCTCTTTCTCCGTTTGCTTTTTTAATACTGGTAATAATTCTTTTAAAATCATTACCCTCTTTCACAAAAATGGTTGCTACTACTTTTAAATCTTTACTGAGTTGATCAATCATTTCAAAACGATTATCAAGACTAAGTCCATTAACATCAGATAGAATGCCATCCTTTAAGACAATATCTCCATAATAATTTTTTATAAACTGATGCATGGCATTAAGGTCACCATTCAGTTTCAATTCAAGAGTTTGTTTTGATACACTCTCAGCTAGGTTTGAAATTCTCAATATACTTAAGATGCTGAGAATTACAGAAAGTAGCAAAATAAAAGTAACAGAAATCATATTGATTTTCATGCCAATTGACATCGTTTTCATAGAGTTCATTTTATCCCCCTGATACTCCCTCTAATTTTACCTAAATTATATACCCTTTTTACTAATAAGTCAAGATGCTTTTTAACAATTTTAAAAAAAATGTTGCCAAAATTGTAATCATAAATATTTTTTACTTAATAAAACAAAAAAGGCTGAAAAAGTCTGATAATGGAGGAAAAATGGTGAAATCAAAAACGCCTGATAATCCAAGTAAAAAAATTCTAGTGATTAATTGCGGTAGTTCATCTTTGAAATACGAAGTATTTAATATGCCTGATCAAAAGTCATTAGGAAAAGGCTTGATTGAACGTATTGGTGAAAAGAGTGCGACAATTTCTCAAGAGGCTGAAGAAAGAAAGTATGCAAATACGCTAGAAATTAAAGACCACCAGCACGCAATTGAATTACTTATTAGTGCTCTGACTCACAAGGATCATGGTTTTATCGGATCAATGAAGGAAATTGCTGGCATAGGACACAGGGTTGTTCATGGAGGAGAAAAATATGCTTCCTCTATTGTGATTGATGATTCTGTTGTTCAGGCAATTGAAGAAAATATTGAACTGGCACCACTGCATAATCCTCCTAATCTGACGGGTATCAGAATATTTGAAAAATTACTGCCTGCTATACCTCAGGTTGCTGTTTTTGACACAGCATTTCATCAAACATTACCTTCAGCTGCTTATATGTATGGATTACCAAGAGAATTTTATGATAAATTTCGTATTCGTCGTTATGGGTTTCACGGAACAAGTCATCGTTATGTTGCAAACAGGGCATTAAGTCTGATGAAACGTTCAGCTGAAAATACCAATTTAATTACCTGTCATTTGGGTAATGGCGCTTCAATCACTGCCATATCTAGTGGAAAATCAGTTGAAACATCCATGGGATTTACGCCACTTGAAGGACTTTTAATGGGTACAAGAAGTGGTGATCTGGATCCTTCAATTATCTTTTATTTGTTGGAGAGAGGTTATACTGCTCAGGATTTGAACGCTATTTTGAATAAAAAATCAGGTTTGCTGGGTGTTTCAGGTATTTCAAACGATTTAAGAGATTTAGAAAGAGAAGCTGAAAACAATAATAAGAATGCAATAGAAGCACTTGATATTTATTCTTACAGAATCCGAAAATATATTGGTGGGTATTCGGCAAACATGGTGAAAGTGGATGGGCTTGTTTTCACTGGCGGAATTGGTCAACATGGTGCCAGAATGAGAGAAAGAATTTGTCATAATCTTGAAAACATCGGAATCTTTATGGATTATGAAAAAAATAAAGTTCAGGGATCTGCTGAAGGAATTGTGTCAACTGCCTATTCTCCTGTAACGATAATGGTTATTCCTACAAATGAAGAATTACAAATTTCCATAGATACTTATCATTTAATAGAACAACCAGTTGAAGAAAATCAGATTTGATTTAACAAATTTTCATGATTTTATTTCATTTTTTGGTTTAAAATTACCCTTTCTGTATACTGTTTAGTGCCGTTTTTACGGCACTTTCTTTAAATTATACCTAAATGAATGTAAAATCTGTTTAAACGACCTGATCATATGGAATGTTCTATAACTTACTGCTTTCAAAATATATACAGCACTCAATAGACTATGTAAAAAAAAAATATAAAATTTATTGACACAATATCGTATTTTTAGTAATATTGTCAAAAATAAGATCATAATTGGAGGAAATATGTTGAAAAGAATACTCATACTGATGATGGTGTCTGTCTTACTCTTTGCCTGTGCAAAAAAAGAGAAAGCAAATGAACCTCAGGGAACTGTAAAAGTGGAATTCAGAAATTTCTATCTCCCTTCTTTTGCTGAATTGTTTAATACGCTGGATAATTTACAAAAAGCCGACTTTGATAAAGCACTAAAAACTGAATACAAAAATGAAACCAGTGATGTCTTTTTAGCTTCTTACTATCTTGGTTATTTAACTGCAGATGCCGTTATTGCAACCAAATCCAGAAACAAAAGTAAACTGACAGAAATTGCCAATTCAATGATTGATTTTTCTAAATTGATTGGAGTGAAAGAAGATGTCCAAAAATTATCTGATGAGTTATTGAATTTAATACAACAAGATAAGTGGGAAGAACTGCAAATATCTCTCGATAAATACAAAAATCAGATTGAAATTTCTTTATATGAAACCCAACAATTTGACTTACTCACCTTAGTTCAAATCGGTGGCTGGACTCAAGGACTTAACAGAATCTGTTTTCTGATTAATACCAACTATTCTTCACCAAAAACTGAGATACTTGATCAAAAAGGTATTTTAGAAGTTATTATCTATAACTTTGATAAAATTGAGAACCAAGAAATCTTATCAAAACCATGGTACGCTACTATTAAAGCTAAATATACAGATATCCAAACAATCATTAAACCAAATACTACAAAATCTTTTACCAAAGAAGAAGTTCAAAATCTGATGAAACTTTCACAGGAAATCAATGATTCTGTAAAGTAATCTGAATTTGATAAATAGTTAGAGCCTCCGTTAAGGAGGCTTTTTGATTATAACAATAAAGATCTTATAATTATACGAACGTATATAAGAAACTAAGTTATTATTTTTTCTCTCGAAAATCAAGAACTGAATCACCAAGTATAAACAATCTCTATGAAAAAATCCCATGCCTTATCCAGGCATCACTTAAAACTAAACTGAGTGAATTGAGAAAATTTGATATACTTTACCGTTAATAGTGATATTTATATCAGTACAGATAACTCTTAACTATTTTACTGCTTGCCTATTGCTTTCTTACTTTATTTCTTTTTACTTTTTTAAATTGGGAGACATTGATCAGGAAGTAGTGAGCTATTGATCCAAAGGTTTTCTACAGGATAGATATGAGAATTATTCGAAAAATAATTTGTTTTTAAATAAAAATAGAGTATATTATAATAAGGAGAGTAGATATGAAAGTATTTATAAATAAGCATCAACATGACTATCCAAAGAAAATTGGCGATTTACATGTTGCCTGGTATCAACAAGGCAGAATTTGTGTAAGCAGAAAACAAAATCACCGAAACCTTCAGAAGCAAAATATCTCCATTATCCAGATTAATCAGATCGCAAAAGAACTTTGGCAAGGACTTAATCTATATTTCAAGAAAGATCTGGCAGGGTATGCTCTGAAGTACAAAAAAGAATATCCTTTACTCAGAAAAAGGGGTATTTCATCCTATTCTGTTTTTCTGATGCTTGTACATGCACTGCTCAAGCGTTTTTCTATTGCTTATGAAAATTTATCTCATTGTCTGTTAACTCTTCTAAGTGTATTAAATCACTTATCTGTTTGTCGTGCAATACAGTTGAAACTTATCAAGCCAGTAAAGGCTTATCATTTACTAAATCACTCTGCAGGATATGACGTAGAATTAAATTATGAAAGCGCTTATGTTTGTTTACTTACAAATCATGATCATAAATGCTTAATACTTAAAGCAGAAGGTGGTTAGAAATTAGATATATAAGCACCTGAGTTATTGACTTTTTATAAAATTTCAGGTGCTTATATTAGCAGTCTCATTATTGTAAAACAAAAAGCAATGATGTTGCCTGTGTAAAACCATTCATTCTCATATATTCCTTGATATTTTCTGCTTCATTTCGAAGTTGTAAAATTTCAGGATCATTTTGAAAACTTTCCAGTTGTAGGTCTAATACATTGATATTTCTTTCAATGACTGAGGCTTGTTGACTTTCTGGTATTGGAAAATAAAACTCAAAATGATCAACTTCTATCAGATCTGTATTTTGAATAATCTGAGAAATTTCCTTTTTGCTCATAGTAGGCTGATGACTCATTCCTCTTTTTTGATCTAATTTAGCAACGAAACGGTGCATTTTATCGTGAGATTGTTGAGCTGGATTCAGTTCATCACTACACATTTCATTGATAATCAAAAGCCCCCCTTTTTTTAAAACTCTAACTGCTTCTTGAATTACCTGGTTAACATCAGTAAAATGGTGGAGTGAATTGGATATACAAACGGTATCAAATGAGTAATCTTCAAAATCAAGGTGATGGGCATTCATTTTTTTGAAATGAATATTTTCTTCGGGGTGTCTTTTTTTAATTAATTCACCCATTATCTCAAGTTCATCAATCGCTGTTACAGATTCTAATTGACTCATGTTTTTAATAAATTCGATGAAATCACCGGCTCCTGTGGCTATATCAAGTACTTTTCCTGCATAAATATTATTTAAGATATTTTCTAATTTCACTAACATTTTAATCTCCTTTCTTTGATCGCAAGCTGGCAGCTTACTTTACATATCTGCAAGCAAGATGCTCGCAGTACGATGATTTCTGCAAGCAAGATGCTCGCAGTACGATTTCTTTGATTGCAAGCTGGTCGCTTACTTTACGTACTTACTTCTTTTTTCCTACAAATTCCTGACCAAAGGCACTCAGCTTAACCTGATCTTTATTCTCTGAGTATTCTAAGGTAATCTTCGCCGGATGTTTCATGAAAAAGATATTCTCACTTTCAGGGAAAATTTGAGCCTGGTTACCCATGACATTTAATAATAACTTTCCTTCTTTAAAGGCTATCAGGATTTCACCAACCTGATCATTCAGGTAAGAACCCACAAATCCAGCTAACTTCTCCTCAGTCATATCAATAGCTGTTTTGTCTTTAAAAACAGGCATAGACGAACGTTTTTGATTGTATTGGTTAATTTCTGCCGCTAATTTATTTTTACGCTCATTTGCTATGATTATGTCATTTGTAAAACTGCTGTTACTGAGGGCTAATTGTTCTTTATCTGAGATATTTTTCAAATAAACTTCCAATCCGGCATGATACAGTTGATTGTTATTTAAGAGCTGGATCTCATAGGGGAGAAGACTTGTACGATATAACAACAGATCTTTTGCCATATATGATTTATCTGTTGATAAAGAGAGCATTAAGGGTTCTGCTTCAATTGGAAATTCTGCTATTATTGTGTCATTTAAATAAATGTGAAAGATCCGGTTGGCATAGTTATAATCATAAGTGATTGAATTGAAATCTGTTTTGATTTTTAGTTTAGACAATATAATTTCTTTTTTTCCCTGCTCATCTTTGCTGAGAATCATTAAATTTTTTGGTTCAATTGTAATCTCAAGTTCGCCTTTTGTATGTGACAGATCGAATTTCAGGTGTTTCAGTTTTTTAGTCTTTAAATGCAGACAAAAAGAATGCATAATAGACTCAGGAACGAAATAAAAAGGCTTACTTTTAACTATTTTTTCGAAATCAGAAGGGATAAATTTATTTAGCGTTGTTTTATGGTTTAGGAGTTGATTAAATAAACCTGGAACGATACCAAGGAACATTTCTTCATGTCCAAAATTATCAGGATGTAATCCGTCAAATGAATGGTTTTCAGGGAAATGGCCATTCAGATCTGAGAAGTTTCCTAACAAGTTTATCACCGGTTTGTTAAGTGATTGTAATTGAATATTGGTTTTCTTGATTACTTCAAAGTCTTCCTTGCTGAACTCATTATTTGCATAACAAGACCCAATGATGACTTTTATTTGATTGGCTTCCGCTTTTTCTATCATTTTATTCAGATTATTCATAAAGTTGTCTATAACCTCTTTATCGGGTTTTGAACCTAATCCTTCATTGGATAGCGATAAGCTGATGATCAGGATATCAGGATTTTCTTTAATGACAGCCTTCTCAAACCTTTTTAATGCTGAATCAGTGTTATCTCCTGGTACAGACTTGTTAATCACCTGGAATCCTTTATTTTCAAGAAATCTTTCCAGTCTGAATGCCCATCCATTCTGCATGTCATATTGCTCATTTAAACTACTAATCCAGCCGGATGCAACTGATGATCCGAATACGATAATCTTTTTAGGTTTACTTTCTGTTCCAAAGAGCATTATGCAAAACGACATAAGCATTACAAGTAATAATGTTATTTTTTTCATTTTTCCCCCTTTTATATATCACTTAATAATCTAATTTTATCAGGCAAATGAAGTGTTGGTTTTTTGTTTGAAAAAAGCTTGATTAAATATTCTTTGTGATTATCTTGAATCACTCCGTGTAACAAAACTTCTAAAAAACTCCAATAATAGGATTCGGGTCTTTCTTTTAAAATAAAGATAAAATACATTACCAAACGAAGGGTGTTGGTTAATGAATCCTGAATATCCTTGATTTGGATGCTTTGTCTGAAATAACCTTGATTTATCCCATTTTCATAAATATCTGAAATTAAATAATATAAATCGGTTCTTCTTTCTCTTTGTTTTTCAAGAAAGGCTTCACTTAAACTTAAATTGTTATAATCGTTTGATTGCAAATAATAAACAATTTTCAATTCAATCGGATATTTGTTCAAATATTCAAAGTTTGCATAAAAATAAGCAAACAGTTGCTGGATGGGATTTTGATTGCTTTTAATAATGGGTTCCAGCCATTTGGCTTTTTCTTCCATAATAGTAGTCAGTAAGTCATAAAACATTTCTTCTTTACTTGAAAAATAATGATAGATCGTACGAAGTGTATATTCTGATTTTTTGGATACGTCTCTCATGGTTACGTTTTGTATTAATTTTTCTTCGCTTAACTGATAAGCAGCAGTCAGAATTTCTCTGCGTTTTACCAACTGAGATTTTTCTTTTTTATTCATTATCACCTCCTTTAATAGATGACATCCTATAAAGTAGAACAATGTTATACTGAAAATTCAGAGACCAAATATTGTCAAGAAATAAAATGATTACGGGTATCTTTTTTTTAAAACAATGAAAAAGATAAAAAATGTACTTGACTGCTTGTATGAAAAAAAATAAAATTTTGCCAACACTTTGTATTCAGGGTTCGTTAGTTATACAGATGGCAGTTAACATACGGAGGAATAATGAAAGACATAGAGGAAATTATCAATGAACATGAAGACGCTTTGATGGGCTTTGCCATAAGCTTAACTCATTCTGAAGCGCTTGCAGAAGATTTGATTCAAGATACCTGGTTAAAGTCGTTAAGTTATTCTTTTATGTTAGCCTCTCTACCATCCAACAAACAAAGGAGCTGGTTGTTCTCAGTTTTAAAAAATCGCTTTTATGACATTTGCCGGCAAAATAAAAGAGAAAAATTAAAACTGGAAGAAAAAGAATTCTACAGCCCTCAGGAAGTAAAAGAGATTATTAACTGGGAACCCTATCTGACTGTTTTACCAGAGAAAGAAAGAGAAATTATCAGACTTCGCTTTTGGGATGGACTAAACAGTAAGGAAATCGGATCTAGATTAAAAATCTCAGACAGCACTGTCAGATGGCATCTGAGTAACGGATTAAAAACACTAAAAAATAATGTTGAAAGAAAGTGGAGGTAAAAATGGCTACTTTAGTACGCAATATCGGATCACTGGATGCAAGAAATGCCAGTAAAGAAGTAATCGAACAAATAAAAAAGATTAAAAATGTGGGTTCTTTAATTGTAAGTAAAGATAACAGACCATTTTTTATGAAAATTGAAATGGAAAATATCGGCTCAACTATGGAAATGGATAAAGATGTAAAACTACATGTGGGACCCTTTGAATTTACAAAAGAACTGCTTGAATCAGCACCAAAGGCAATCAAAATGGCTATTGTAGGACCAGTGTCTTTTAGTCGTGATATTAGCCCAGAATTAATGGAAGAAAAAATCGAATGGTTGAATGTGATTGGACCTGTTCAGGTTTACGAACAAGTATCAGGCATTATGATGAGTAAAATGCATGATTCAGTAGGACCGATTGATGTGTTAAAAGCAGAAGAATTTATCTTGAAAGGTCATATCAGGATTGATCAGTATTTTCTTAAAAATATGGAAGATAATAGTATAATCAAATGTTCAGGAACTTTAGAACTGGATGAAGATGTCAATTTAAAGGTCTTTGACCAAAAGATTAAACAAATAGAAATCGGACGTAAGCTCTCAATTTATGATGATCAAAAGGAATATATCTTAAAGAAAATATATGAAAATACTGATGCGGTTACTACCGAAATCAACATTGGTATTAAGCCAGCACAATACAAATTCAAAGAAAATTTATCTTCTAAACTTGTTATTCTGAAGAGAAATTGCCACTATCTGAAAGCAGGTACAAAGCTGGATGCTTTTAACCTGATGAATGTCAAAAAAGCTGAAATTAGCTCAGATGGTATAATCATACTCGCTGAAAATATTAGTAACGATTTATTAAATGAAAAAAAGATCATTTTCTCTTCAGCAAAACGTATTTACTTTCCCAATACACTTAATCAAACCATGCTTCAGTATTTAAATGAAAACACTGAAGGCGTGCCTTATGATATTGAAAAAACAGTGTTTATCAATGGCTCTCAGAAAATCAGTGCAACACGTTGCAAAATCATAAAAGATCAAAGTGTTTATATTGTTTTTGGTGAGTTAAAGTTAACAGATGATTGTCCCCTTGAGTTGATTGATCAGAAGTTTTCTGTTCTTGATAACTATGGATCGATAGAATCCTCTTCAGATATTTGCAGTATAATCCAGGAGAAAATTCGATATAATGAGGGCTCTGTTGAAAGTCATGATTCTAATTCTGAAGATGATAATGAAGACCTGAGTCAGTATAATAATGTCATACAAAATGCAGGATCTTATCAGCTTTAGTATGCTACAATAATTAGAAAGCCCGTTCTGAAAAGACGGGCTTTTTTGATTGTTCGATGATATTTAAATCGATTTATTGATCAAATTTTCAAATAGTTCCAGATTTTTATTTAAGACATTTTCCTGCATAATATCTGATAAAGCATTAATATAATGTTCTTTAGATATACCTGGAATCAAATTATATTTTGATATGCATGCTAAAAGTGCTACATTTTGCATTCTGGAATCGATGAGATTTTCTACAAAAATGCGATATTCTTTGATTTGTTTTTGTTGACAGCTATCACTGATTTGACTAATCTCTATCTGTTTCTCTTTTCTGAGGCGTACATTAAGCGGTTGCCAGACAGCATCGTAATAAACTAGTGTACTTTGCTGACGTGCAAAGAGATTGATACCTCTGAGAGCTTCATGTCGTTCAAGCGCAATGATTAAATCCACATTTTTTGTTCTGTTTAAAGGGGAGAAAACCTGATCTCCCATTCGGATATGAGAACTAACAGTTCCGCCTCTTTGAGCTAAACCGTGGGTATCGACTCCTTTAACTTTATATTCTGCCAAATCAATTGCTTTCATAATTGTTTCACTGAGAAGTCCGATTCCCTGTCCCCCTACGCCGATCAGAAATATATTAAATGATTGCATTGTTACTCCTTTATTTGACTTTCAATAGCCAGACTTGGGCAGGTTTGTTTACATGATCCATCACCAATACACAAGTCTGTTTGTACCCATACCTCTCCATTTTCTTTAATCTGATAACTTGGGCAGGCAAATTCTGAAAGGCATTTGTATGATAAATTGCATTTAGTTCCAATTTTAACCGGCTTAGGAGTGGAATTTCCTTTTCTTCTCAGTTCACGTGTAAATTTCAACATACAAGGATGTTTTGCAATGACGACATTAAACATGTCTTCAGACAGTGCTTCTTTTACCGCCAAAGTCAGTTTATCCTGTTGATAAGTATCAACTTCCCATATATGAGTGACACCAAGTCCTTCAAGTACTTGCCTGAGCGGTATTTTTTCTGTAATCTCATTGAAATTTTTACCGGTTGCCGGATGTTCCTGATGACCAGTCATCGCAGTTGTTCCGTTTTCCATAATGATGAGTGTATGTTTATGTTTATTGAAAATGGCATTGATAATACCGGGAATGCCGGCATGAAAGAAAGTGGAATCACCTAAAAATGAAATCACCTTCCTCTGAGTATTAAACAGACTCAAACCTGCAGCTGTGCCATTTGAATGCCCCATACACAGAAGAACCTGGCCGATTTGATAAGGAGGTAGAAATCCCAATGTATGGCAACCAATATCTGCTACACTGATGTCATTTTCATTCAAAGCCTTTTTTATAGCATAAAATGCTGATCTGTGACCACAACCAGGGCATAATTGAGCAGGTCTGTCTTTAACAGGCCATAGATCTTTTTCTTGAGACTCTAAGTCAGCTTTTGGATGAGAAATATCTGGCCATGTTTTAGTTAAGATTTCAAGTACTTTATCAGGTGTATATTCGTTTTCCCAATCTGTTAAATCATTTTTTCCAATAATTCTGACTTTTAACTGATGATCATACGCTATCGCTTTTATCTGAGTTTCATAAATATCATCCAGTTCTTCTAGGATTTTTACTTCCTGATGCTTATTCAGAAAATCTATAATAAGTGATTCAGGAATTGGATAGCAGAGTCCCATTTTTAAGACATCAGGTTTTTGATTTAAATCTGGCATTATGTCCATTAGAGATAGGTAAGTTAATCCAGAACAGATGATACCTCTCTGATTGTTAAAATGATTTATAATCTTGTTAAATGGATTATTTTCAGAATATTTTTTTACGGATGTCAGTTTTTGAAGCGCTTTACGTTTAAGAGGGAAAACCAGACTGGTTATGGGGATATATGGCCCATTGTCAGGATTAAATTCAGTTTTATAGGCTAAGGTATTTTTTTGATATGATTCAAAATCAATTCTTTCTTTTGCATGACAGATGTGTGTTGACAGCCGTAGAATAACTGGCATACGGTTTTCCTGAGATAGTTTTGCAGCCTCTTTAAACATTGCATAGGCTTCTGACGGACTATCTGGTTCAAAGACGGGTATGTAAGACATGAGTGCAAAATGCCTGTTATCTTGTTCATTCTGTGACGAGTTTGCTCCTGGATCATCTCCCAGAATAATCACCATACCACCAATAAGTTCCATTAAAGAGAGTTGAACAAAAGAATCAGCTGCAACATTTAAGCCAACACTTTTAAAGAATACACATGAAAGGTTGCCATTTATTGACGCACCAAAAGCAACTTCGGTTGCCACTTTCTCATTTACTGAGAATTCAAAATAAATTGGATTCTCTTCTTTTGGCAATGTATTGAGTGCTTCGGTAATCTCCGGTGTGGGTGAACCGGGATATGAAGTGAGTACCCTTACTCCTGATTCAATAAAAGCTCTTACCAATGCATGATTTCCCATCATAACAGCAGAAAAAGAATTTTCTGAAATCAGCTTTTTCCCAATATCTTTCATAATCTCTCCTTTATCATTTTTAATATGATAATCAGGAATAATAGAATAGTCAATAAAAAAAGAGAAATAAAATGAAAAAAATCATAATTAAGTAAATTAACGTGCTGTTATTTAGACATATACATATTTGTCGCAACAAGCATTAAAACTTCAATTTTAAAAATAAGAATACTCAAAGTTGATTGAAGCTTTCCAAATAAACTGATTAAATGTTTTGCCGATTGGATTGACAGAGATTCTTAAAGAGGAGTCTTTTGCGAAATGCCAGTTAGCATCAAACAGAATATCAGCTTCATAGGATTGGTAATGATATTTTATCTGAGGTTCAATTCTGTAATCAAGTGTTTGATGAATCATCCTGAATCTTGCGGCATAAATACGTATAATATTTTGATTGTTACGATACCACAACCCTGCCTTTTTATCGGCTGTTTCATTTGTTTCATAACAGTAACTTACCTGAAGACGAGAATTTTTGTTACGATTCAGATTGATAACATTCAATCCATATTCTGATGTGAGTTTTCGATAAAAGCGGTCAGATAAAAAATCATTCCAGATATAATTTTCGTATGTGGCGCGTAGTTGGAACTTGTTGTAAAATTGTAATTTATTTGTAATTTGAGTGACTAACTCCGGTTGAAATATATAGGTAGATTTTCTGTTATTATTGCTTGATAAGGTTTTATCAATAAAGACTTCATGGTTACGTTGGTATGAAAATAGATTTTTAATGCCAATATTACTGTTGATTTGTTCCTGAAGGATCAGTGTACCAATTTGAATTTGCCTGTCATTATCAAGTATCTGATAAGGAGATGAGTGAAAATTCTGAGTAAGTAGAACAGACAAATCAAGACTTAAAGAGTCAACCATATTTTGATTAAACTGAATGTTGGAATATAAGCTCCTATCAATGCTTTTTCTGTCCTGGTTTTCAATTTTAAGATATCTCTTTTTTAATCCATTTTTTACACCGATATTTAGAGAATACATACTGTTTTGATGATTTAAAGAAGAATCTATTAATTGATCAAATGACCAGTTGTTTTTCTGCTTGTTAACATTATAGGCATTTTTTCTAAAATTACCTGTATGTAAAAAAGACCAGTTAAACTGGTTCATCAAAGGTATTTGGAATTTGATATGGTCATTGTAATCCATTCTGTTTGTATAATCACTGATAACCTGATAATTATATAAATCCTGGGATGTATGATTTAAGCTTAGATCTATTTCTATGTATTTTTTGTCTTTCTGATAGCTGACGTATAGTTTACTCAAATGATTTTTCTTTTTATCAAGAAAAACATGGTTTAAGTAGTATTGAAAACTGTTATCAATTCTCCACTTATCATTGGTATATCTCATACTGAAAATGCTTTCATAGAGATTTCCTGAGTATTCATTGTTGACAGAATTGATTTTCGAGGCTGCTATCTGTTGTTTGAATGAAAATATATGCCAGAATTTTTTATCAATCCTAAGGCTTACAGTTTGTGTTTGTCTGTCAATAACTGAGATTGTATCTTCTGGTAATCCTTGATTTTCAGAATACAGATAGGAATAATCCAGATAAAGTGGAATATAATGATTATCTTTAAATAAAGACCATTTTAACGCAGATTTTTTGTTGCTTCTTTCAAAGTAGTTATTAGCACTATTTTCAAAATCAGCCCGATAATCTAAAAAATAGTTATTATCAAACTCATTTGTGTAAGATAAGCTTGTAACAAGTGTATTGTAATGATTAAAATTCAGAAAAGAAGACTGGACTAGAAGCTCAGCGTATAATAAGGGGCTTAAGATAGTAATACAAATCAATAAAATCAGCTTCACTAAGTGTTTCTCCACGCCGTTTAAAATCAATAGGAGCGTTTTCGCATACTGTTTCGTAATCTATGTTATACTGAAAAAGTTTGAAATTATTTTTCAGCATTTTTCTTCGAGTATGAAAGGCGGTTTCAATAATTCGCCAAAATAGCTTTAAATCATCAATTTCAGGGATATCTTTTCTGGGTGTTAAGCGAATAACTGAAGACATTACCTTTGGAGGAGGCGTAAAAGACTCCGGTCTCACATCAAAGAGAATTTCGCATTGATAATAATATTGAATCTTTAAACTCAGAATTCCATAATCTTTTTTATCCGGTTTACTGCATATCCTTAAGGCTACTTCTTTTTGAATCATGATAACGAGAAGTTCAAAATGCTTCCAGTATTCAATGACTTTAAACAGAAAAGGAGATGTGATTTGATAGGGGAGATTCGCAACAATTTTGATTTGTTTATTTGGGAAATGATCCTCCCACTTTACTTTTAATACATCTTTTTCAATCAAATTGATTTTGTCCTGATATTTTTCTCTGAGAACAGGCCAAAGGTCTTTATCTACCTCAAAACAGGATGGTTTAACTTGTTTTTCTAGCAGAAAATCAGTTAGTTTCCCAGTACCGGGACCTATTTCCCAAATATCATCCTGAGGAGTGATATAGGCTTCATTAACGATATCGGATAGAATTTTATCATCATGAAGGAAATGCTGGCCAAGATTTTTTTTATGTTTTATCGGAGCTTTAAATTGATACATATCTGATCTCCTTTAAGACATTATTTTAAATGCTTGATATTCTTGCAAGTGTTTTTTAGCAGGATAACAAATTAATGAAAAATGGATGTATAAAAAGAGGAATGACCAGTTTTTGGAATATTTTTTGCATAATAAAACTTAAAAATAATATTAACGGGGATCAGGAATGTATGTATTAATCATTGCAACATTAGTTTTGATTGTAAACTGGCTGATTGAATTTTACCGTCATCAGCGTAATGTGAATGCCATACCTGTTCGAATTCATGTTAACGGAACACGTGGAAAATCAAGTGTCACCCGATTGATTGCAGCTGGATTAAGAGCCGGAGGATTAAAAACAATTGGCAAGACAACAGGAACACTTCCCAGGGTTTTACTCCCTGATGGCAAGGAATCATCCATTATCCGTTTAATGGGTGCCAACATTATCGAACAGAAGTATATTTTTAGATATGCAGCCAGTCAAAAACCGGATGCTATCGTCATAGAATGTATGGCTGTAAATCCTGCTTATCAATGGATAACAGAACGAAAATTTGTTCGTTCAACAATAGGCGTAATTACCAATGCACGTCCTGATCATCTGGATTTAATGGGTTCAACTGTCCAAAGTGTTACCATGTGTTTATCCAATACTATCCCATCGCATGGCGTTTGTTATACAGCCGAAGAAGAACAGTATAAAATTATGCAAAATGTTGCAAAACATCGTCATTGCGAAATTCATAAGATACGACCTGTCGATGTGACTGATGAGGAAATGGCAAGATTCCCTTATATAGAGCATAAAGAGAATGTGCAACTCTCCTTATCAGTGTGTCAACGTGCGGGTGTAAACAGGGAAGTCGCTTTAAAAGGAATGCAGACATCTACCCCTGATCCAGGTGCATTAAAAAAATATTTTGTGAATGACAATGGTAAACAGATCGTATTTTACAATGTCTTTGCTGCTAATGACCCGTCGTCAACAGAATTTATTTACAAACTGGTAACTGATAAGCTTGATCATGAAGCATGCAAAATGGTTGTTTTAAACAGTCGTGCAGATCGTTATTTCAGATCCCAACAACTTGTTGATATCTGTCATAATATCAACTATGATTACTTACTGTTAACCGGTGAAATTCCTGAAAAAGTGTATCAGTATGCATTAAGTCAGAATCTGCCAAAAGAAAAAGTGCTGGCAATAGGTGAAATCCCACCTGTAGAACTTTTTAAGAAAATATTAAGTCTCACAGGAAAAGAAAGCCATATTATTGGAATCGGTAATATTGCCGGTAAAAATAAATATGGTGCTCATATTGTTAAATATTTTAAAGATAAATCAAATGGAATTATTTAAGGAGGAAGCGTGATTGAAGCTGCTGTAGGCTTAGGCGTTATACTAAGTTTAATTTTCTCAGAATTACTTGGGGCATCTGCCGGAGGTATTGTTGTTCCAGGTTATATTGCTATGTATCTGGATAAACCAAGTTTTATCTTGGGTACTTTACTGGTAAGTCTTGTTACCTGGGGAATTATTCGAATTATTGGATCTTTTACACTTTTATTTGGTAAAAGAAGAATGGTATTAAGTATTTTAATTGGGTTTATCTTAGGCTGGTTAACCCGTTTTTTCTTATTCACACCAACGATGATTGATTTAAAATTACAGTCTATTGGTTATATTATTCCTGGTTTGATTGCTAACTGGTTTGAAAGACAGGGATTTATCAAAACCTTTACCGTTATGATGATTGCTGCAGTGGTAGTCAGAATAACATTGATTATCATTTCTGGTGGGGAGGTAAATTTTAATGTATAAGCCATCACTCAAAAACAACTGGTCTTTAATCGGGTTATGTTTACTCAGCATTGTATTATTTTATATTGCTCAATACAGCAAAAAAGAAGTACAGCAGGATTTTTATAAAGAAAAAGTTTTAGCTTCTGAAGCTAATGACACAGCGATGAAGGTTCTGAAAGATGAATTATTATCATTAGGTTATACGATTGATAAACTGAATGATCCCAATGAAACGGGCTTAGTCGGTACAAGTGTTTCAACGATTACCACAAGTCGTGGCACATTATCAGAAAGACTTGCAACATTAAATCCAAATTTTGCAGCAGTTATGATTGATATGCTGAAAAAATGTGACTTAAAAGAAGGGGATTATGTAGCAGTTGGTGTTACAGGTGCTAATCCAGGTGCAAATCTTGCCCTGTATATGGCAATGGAAACACTTAAACTAAAACCGGTTATCGTAGTTTCAGCTGGTTCATCTACTTATGGTGCTAACAGAGAATTATTTACCTGGCTTGATATGGAAACGGCTTTGTTTGATAATCAGCTAATCAGTTTTAAATCTAAATATGCTACTCTGGGTGGAACTAATGATATTGGACGTGGATTACCCCCAGAAGGTCGAGATAATTTAATGCGTGCCATACTTAGAAATCAAGTTAATCCTCTGTCTGGCAATAATATGAAAGAAAATATTCAGTTACGTTATGATACGTATATGAATGAATTACCTAAAGATATTCAGTACGCCGCATTTATCAATATTGGTGCTGGTGTTGGAAATGTTGGCAGTCTGGTTAATGCAAAAATTATTCCTACAGGTATCAATAAAAATCTTGCTGAAAAGAATTTTAAAGAACCTGGTGTGATGATGCTCTTTGCAAAAAAGAATATTCCGGTGATTCATGTCTATAATGTGATGAAACTGGTAAAAGACCATAAACTGGAACGCAATCCAGTTCCTATGCCAAAACCAGGTCAAGGTGCAATATTCTCAAAACAGGTCAATAATGTTTTAGTTGCAGTTATCTGCTGGATTGTTTTAGTGGCAGCCATTATTACAGTAATTATTTTTGATCGTCATGATCGCCACTTTATGAGTAATATCGTCGATCCTGATGAAGATATATAAATTGAGGTACAAAATGATTTTTAAAAATTATAAAAATATAGTCTTACTTTTATTGCTTTTGATGTGTTCAACCGCAATCATTCAGGCAAAAAGTATTGTTAAATGGAAATCAATACCGGTCGTTAAATTCTGGTCTCGTCGTGCTGTCCAGTTCGATACTAAAAGTAAAATATTCTTTTACAGACCAAACCGCTTTGAAAAAATGATGATGGATGTCAGTGCTTATCAGGAAATCCAATTAAAAGTAATCTCCAAAGAAAAAAATGATATCGTTAAATTTTCTATAAATATTAATGGTAATAATCAGGAATACAGTTTAAAGAAGATGAAAAATAATGAACATTTTTATTTTTACGAGCCACTTACTCTTCAAGTTCCTAAAGATTGTAAAAATTTTAGTGTTTATACACGAAACCCAAATCTTTATTTCAGAGCTTTTGGAAAAGAGATTAAAAATATCAAATCCATCCCAGCCAGTCTAGTAATGAAAGCAGAACAGTATAAACGTATTGTAACCCTGATATCTTCAAAAACAAGAAGTGAATACTATGTTGCAGATGCATCAAAATCGTTAAAAATGAGTGCAAAATATAATGGTACAGCTTCTGTTTTCTTAAGGTTTCTACCTCTTGCGAATAAATCCAGATGTAAAGTCGAAATATATGTCAATCAAAAACTGATGAACGTGCAGGAGTATCCTCACAAGTTATCAGGCGAGTATAGAGTCAACGATCAAAAAGTATCTGTTGGTAATAAAGTAAATATTCCTAACTTGAAGAAGAATGATCAGATTGAGATTCGGGTTTTATCTGCTCATGAAATTTTGGTACGATCAATTTTAAAAACAGGAAAATGAGCAAACTGTCTTTTGACCGTTTTGCAAACTGTTTCAATCAAATAAGGAGTTTAAAATGAAAAAAGGACTATTGATAATCATCGTCTTGTTGCTTGTTTGTTCTTTCATAAATGCTGAGAGCAGTGTTTCTTTGAATTACAAGTTATCTTATTCAGATAATGCTTTCAATTTATCAGATGATAATCTTGATGTGTTTGATGCCAACCAGGCTTATTCATATATCGAAACTAGCGATGATATGATTCAGACGCTAAACATTAGAGCTTCCCATACCCTAAGATCACAAAATTACCGTTTTAGCCCTGCATTAAGCCTCACACAAATGATATATTCAAGTAACAGTGACAAAAGTAATTTTAACCTTTTAACAGGTTTTAATGCACGTCTTTATAGAGGATTTATTGATTTTCGTTACGGCTGGTATCCTCAAAACTATACTCAAAAGTATAAAGATTCTGACGGTACAATGGCGTATGAAAAGTTTGAATATGAGAAAAATCTTTATAAAATGACTTTAAAATACCCTGTTATCAAAAAACTAGATATTGAAGTCTATGGAAAATATGAAAATTATTATCATAATGAATATTTTACAGAATATGACGGGACAGCGCTTACAAGCGGTATAGGTCTTTATAGCAGACATTTGCCAGGAACATTGAGTTTATATTATTATTTTCGTCAGTATGACAATAAGTCAGATAATCAAATGGCACAGGTTATAATTGACACTCAAAAAGACTGCTCTTATGAATCAGATATTTTCGATTTAAAATATCAGCTTCCACGTTTATACACTAAGACTGATTTTGTAGATTATACACCTTATGTCGGGATTCGCATCGAAAATGTAGTCTATCTGAGCGAATTTTCGATACTGTCTGACCCTATTCATGCTTCACGTAAAGACAATAAAATCAAAGTAAATGCAGGGACTGATATCCATGTTTTAAAAAATCTTAATTTTAAACTTGACGTGATAAAAGAAATCCGTAAAGTGAACTCTGAATACGAAAACTTAGAGTATTCCAAAAACTATGATAAGTTACAGGTCAGTGCTGGTATTAGTTGGTTATTTGATTTTAATAATGATTAATATGTCTGCCTGTTATTCAGAGGGAGATAGATATGATGAGAGCTCAGTACGAAAAAAGTAAGATTCGTGAATTTCTTGATCTGGTAGAAAATGAAAAATACGATTTACGAAAATATACCCGCCCAGTATTAGTATATACAGTAGATGAAGAAGAACGGGTAAAATACTCATTATGGGAAACTGATCTTTTACAAAGATTTGGTCTTGAAAATGTAGATGGTTGGGATTATGAAGAAGATATCCTTTTTTGTCCTGACTGGGTAAAAGATTATGATGAATTTGATGATGATGATTTTGACGATGATGATGATGACGATGACAAATGATTTTTAAGTAAAAATTTCAGGGATAGTCTTATTTGATTATCCCTTTTTTTTACTAGGAATATATTTTATTTAGTATCGATTTTAAAAAATACTAATCATTTAAATCTTAATGAAGGGATAAGGAAGGTATAAGGAAGGGATAAGGAAAGGATAAGGAAATACTTGATATAATTTTGCAGATTTATCATGTTTTTCTTGACGAATTATGAAATCTCGAAATATTTGACAAGAAGTTAAATATCAAACAAAAAATAAGAATAATGTGAGGTTAAGGAAATGAAAAAAGAAAAAGTGATCAGTATCGTATTACTGCTTGTTATTGTGGGTGTTTTACTCGCCGTTAATAACATTGTTTACCAAATAAATCCATCCAGATGTAATGGATGTCGTAATTGTCTTTCAGCTTGTGACGTAGGCGCTATCACTTATAGTTCCTCAACCCATAAATGTACAATTGATGCAAATTTATGTGAAGGTTGTGGAGATTGTGTAGAAGAATGCAACAGAAATGCGATATATGAGACTGTTGTTGCAGGAGATGATGTTGTTTTACCTCAGTCTGAAATGAAATTGAATGTCTATCCAAACCCGGTACAAACAAATACACAGATTGATTATACTTTACCAAAAGGTACTCAGATAGCAGTCATTAGAATTTTTAATGTCAAAGGTGAATTAGTTGATCAATGGAAAGTCGATAATTCAAAAGGTCAAATTTCATGGAATAAGAATAATGCCCCAAGTGGCACTTATTTTGTACAGATGAATGCCGGAAAAGAAAAAGTATCAAAAAAACTACTTATTGTAAAATGAAAAAAAAGATAACAGTATCATTATTACTTGTACTGCTTTGTATTACATTCGCTTTTGCTGGTGCTTTAGGCAGAGTATATGTACAAAAAAGTAAATGTGTCTCATGTCAGGATTGCGTAAAAACCTGTCCGGTCAATGCGGTCAGTATAGTTCAGAATAAAGCGGTCATTGATACAGAAAAATGTATCAACTGCAACTTATGTGTTAAAGCCTGTACTTATCAGGCGATTAAGGTGGCAAAATGAAAAAGCTTTTTATAATACTGCTTGTCATATTCGTTTTTATGCTAATCGCTGCTTGTAAAAAGGTTACTCAGACAGAATACAATATAGATAAAAAATCTTGTAACAGTTGCGGTATTTGCGTTACAAAATGTAAATCTGATGCCATCGAATTTGATGAAAATGGAAAAGCGACCATTGATTTAACGAAATGCACCCAATGCGGAGAATGTGTAAGAATATGTCCTCAAAACGCTATTTATTGATTTGCATTCTCTCTCTATTGTTTGGGTTATTGACTGCTCAAAATCAATATGATTTTGGATTTGATTTGATGACTCAAAAATATGAGAATGAGAAGACTGATACTTATTACTTAAATTATATCAGTGCTGATATCAACTTGACAAAAACACTCAGACTGAATGTTGAAAATCATTTTCGTAAGAGCGACAACGAACCTGGAGATTATCTGGAAAAATCTTATGATTATCTTTATGCAAATTTGTCTTACTCAAACGAAAAACTATCTAGTAATCTGTCAGTTTTAAATCGTAACCATGGAAATTCAGATTATCTTTCATTATATTTCGATTTAGACAATGGATTTTATAAAAAAAATAACAGAAATATTCTCTCTTATAGTCTTGATTATAATGAGCATGGGCTTACTTTAAATAACACTGTACGTTACAAACAGGATGATTTTCGACGAAGAAAACGTATATCAGGATTATGGAATTATTATGACGACCAAAAAACAGCCCTTATGTATAATGGTGAGCTAAAGTATCAATTTGTAAAGGGTATATCTGTTGGTGCATCTGTTTTTACCAAAAATGAAAATAATGATGTTTACGATCATAATAGTTTATCGTTCAACTTAAACTATGAGCATACATTTGACTATTTTAAATGGTTAGATGTGCAGACAGAATGGATTTGGAATCAATCTGATCTAATACAGCATAAAAATCAGATTGTTACTCATGCCAGATTTAAATATCGAATGGGGACAAATCTAAATGCCTTTTTAAGTGCATATAATCATATGGTTTATCAAAATGATACTCATGAATTCCTTTTAGCTTCAAACTATCTTAGAGCACAGCTTAAATATAATTTTGATTATGACTTAAATGCTGAGTCTTATGTACTTACAGGTGCAAAATATAGTGAAGAAAATTATGCCAGCGCTATTTTTGCTGAAATCAAAAATCATATTTGGCATCAAGTATATTTTTCTTATGGATACCAGTATAAACAAGTTGTCATTAATACCCATACTATTCAGCTAATGTGGTATTTTATGCCATATAGCCATATTTATTATTCCTACCAAATGGTAAATGATAATGATTTTGACTCAAAGTATAACACGATGAATATCGGTATGCTATGGTCATTTTAGATTAGAAAAGAAAGCAGATTATGATTAAAACATTAATAGAGGGATTGTTATTAGGATTATCAACAGGATCTGTATGTCTAGCAACCTGTTCACCAATTTATCTACCCTGGCTTAGTTCTGAAGAACGCTCCTTAAGAAAATCCTTTATGAAAATAATGGAAATATCAGCAGGCAGATTTATATCTTATCTGATGTTTGGAGCTTTAGCAGGATATTTCGGGGGCAGAATTAGCACTTTAAACAGAGAAGTTTTCACAGGAGTATCTTATCTTTTTTTAAGTATATTTTTACTTGTTAATGTATTCCGAACTCAAAAACATGATAAGAAATGTCTCGTTCCCAAGTGGTCAAAAGTATCACAAAGTGCATTTGTATTAGGTTTAATTACTGGAATTAACTTCTGTCCCTCTTTTTTAATCGCTTTATCAAAATCTCTTGAATTGGCAGGAATACTGAGTGGCGTTTTACTTTTTTCTGGTTTTTTTGCAGGGACAACCTTATTTTTAGTACCTTTGGCATTCAGTAGCTTTTTAAGTGCTATGCCAACATTTAAGAAGATTGCACGTATTGCTTCAATTATAATTGCTCTGTGGTTCTTTTATGAGGGAGTTCAAAATCTATCTCATCTGATGAAACATCATCAACAAAAAGAAGATTATTATATCCTTGATTTATCAAGAAAAGATACTCAGTTTATTCTTTTTGAATCAAATCAATCTGATTTAGCAGATTCTTTAAGAACCCGTTATAATAAAGAAGTGATTAAACTTGATCCTGTTTCTTGCAGGATTAATAGCTTATTGATTAATCAGTATGATAAAGAATCTGTTTATATATTGGATGAAAAAATCAAGATTGAAGGAGATAGTACAAAAATACATCTTATTAGAATTAATTCAAATGTAAATATCAGTATGTTAATCGATTGGATTCAGAATAATAATTTTAAAATACTAAAAGAGAAAAAGTTATACTGGAAGTTTTAATTCATGAAAATCGATGAATTATTCGAAAAAGTTGAACAAACAGAATCCATTGATACAAAAGCGAGACTCATTTTAGAAGAACTGAGAGCTAAACGATATGATTCTGATTTTATGGATATGGAACCCTTTTTGTATCAGATGATAGAATGGCAGGTTCATTTTTCAGATGAAATTTATCTTGCCTATACCTATGATGGCTTGAGTGCTATTTTATTCTATAAAGACCAGTATGATATTTCTCTGGAGTACAGTTTTAAAGCATTAGAGATAGCTGAACGCAAGATGGATTATATTTTATCAGCTGTAAGCTTGCATTTAATTGGATTGATTTATTATCGTATGGAAAATTTAGAAATTGCTGAGAAATTTTTTTTAAAATCCGTACAGTTAAATCCAAATTTTCCAAATGTATTATGTAATCTGGGCTTGCTTTACTATGAACAGGGAGAACTGGAAAAATCCATGTATTATCTGGACGAGGGATTGCAGAAATCTCAAGAACAAAACAATCGGGCAATAACCGGAATGGGATTGTATTATAAAGCCCTCATTGAGCATTGTAATCAGAATTTAAGTAATGCTATAGAATTTTTAAATAAAGCCTGGAGACATATTGATACAATTGCTGATACTTATTTGTCTATGTCCATTTTGATAGAAAAAGCTAGGATTTTACATGAATTAAAGCAAAATTCTGAAGCACTCAATCTCTTGAACGAGGCAGTTCATTTAGCAAATAGGTTTTCACGAAATGCATTATTGGCAAAAGCTTATCATAAATTAGCTGAGATTTATAAAGATGATAATGATTATGAAAAAGCATGGAATTATCTGTTAAAAGCAAATGAATTAGAAAATATGGCAAAAACAAAAGAAAAGACAGATCATTTAAGTGAAATTCAATCAAAGTATGAAATGAACAATGCTAATCAGGACATGATTCAATTGATTAATCAAAGTCCAAGATTAACTTCAGTTGGGATAGTATCGAGTGGAATTGTTCATGAGATAAAACAACCCCTGTCTGCAATAAAAATATCATGTGAAAGCATTCTATACTGGTACAAACGAAATTTAGGTGCAATTCCTGAAATTGTCATTGATCAGCTGAAAGATATTTCTGTTAGTGTTAATTATGTTAATAAAATAATAGAACAAATAAGAACTTTTTGGAAAACTAATGAAGAACAAAGAGTTCGTGAAAGAGTCGAACTAAATCAGTTTTTAACTGAAAAAACGGCATTGATTAAAAACAGATTAAAATCAAAAGATATCTTTATTGAGGTTGTTACGACTGAAAGCCCTGTATATTCTGAGATTAATCCAAACTGTTTTGAACAAATCCTGCTTTATGTAATCAATATCAGTTTTGTTATTATTAATGAGCATCATGTCAGTACAGAACAGAAACTTAATCTCGTATTAAAACATGAAGTAGGCTTTAATGTGATTAAGATATGTTTTGATAAAAATTTAAAATTTTCGCTGGAAAAAATCTTAAGCCAGGCAACTGATAATGATCAGTATAAGAGTTTATTGCTTGATCTGAAAATAACAAAGTATTTTCTTAACCAGTTTAATGGTTACATATCGTATAGTGATGAGCCCTATCCTCATTTAAAAATTGCTATCCCAGGTGAAAAAGGAAATAGCAATGAAGTCTAATATTTTCAATATCCTATATCTTGCACCCTATGAAAGAGGAATTTTAAAAAGATATCCTTCCATATCAAAAGCATGGAATCAATATAAATGGAAGGATTGCATTGATGCAACCCAGGAAATACTAAAAGAACTGTCTCCATTAGTGCAGGATAGTTATCAATATATCCTTTTCAGAGTGATGATGTATTGTCATTTTATGCTTAGAAATTTTGATGTATCTTATGATTATGCCATCAGAATTCTTGATTTAAGTTATGAAATGAAAGATAATATTCAAACATCAAGAGCTTTGATGGATATCGCAAGAATTCATAAGATAGTTGAAGATGTACCTATTGCGATAGAGATTTTAAAACAATCAATTCAGTTAAATCCAAACAACATCATCGCATTATCAGAATTATGTCTATCTTATCTTGAGATAAAGGAATTCGATAATGCAGAATGTAGTCTTAGACGAATAGAATTATTATATGAAGAAAAAGAATTTAACTATCCAGGTATAGTAATTGCTTTGATTAAGATATATCTTTACATTCAAAAAGCAGATTACAAAAAAGCAGAAAACATATTAAGCGAGATAGAGAAAGAATTTTATAATCCAGACTTGTCATTAGTCAGTCCTTTGTATTTCTTATTAAAGGGTTTAACTCAAATTAATAATAAAATGCCTGAGGAAAGTATTAAATCCTTAAATCAGTCTGTAGAATTGTCTAAATCGTATTATCGAAAAAATATTCTCATAAATTCTCTTAAATTGAGGTCTCAGGCACAAGCTGAGTTAAAACATTATAAAGAGGCATATGAAGATAGAATTTTTTATAACCAGTTGAGTAATGAGCTGAATAATATTCTGTTTAATCAAAGACTGGCAATTTTAAAAAAATACTACTACCGTAAACAGAATGAAATTAAGAACCAGCAAATTATAGAAAAAGCAGTAAGACTTACGACAGTTTCTTTAATGGCTGATAATATGATTTATGAAATTACACCTCATCTTCATTCAATTCATTTGAATATCGACACGATTCTTTTTTGGCATAAAAGACATCCAGGCATTTTACCGGGATTATTCCTTGAAGAAGTAAAAATGATTAGAGAATCCGTTGTTAGAACAGAAACCATTATTAAACAAATGAAGAACTTCTGGACTTTGAATAATGAAAATCCATCAGAAGAATGGGTAGAAGTTAATGATGCCGTTATTAAAGCAGAAAAACTGGTTATTAATCATCTGGAGCAAAATATACATATTGAGATGAACTTATCTGAACAACCTCTTTATATAGCGGGTAATCCTATTCTTATTGAACAGATTTTGATCAATCTACTCAATAACGCAATTCAAGCATTAAGAAAATCTAATAAACCTGAGAAAAAAGTGATAATTAGTACAGAATTAGCTGAGCAAAAGGTACATATTAATGTTGATGATAATGCAATCGGATTCTATTATGATGCCTATCCACGTGAGACAGATTTTTTTAGCTCAAGTAAATCAGATTTTGATGGTATGGGTTTAGGATTGATGATATGTAAAAATTTTCTTGACCGTTTTAATGGTTCAATTAGTTTTATAAATAATGAAATGGGTGGTGCAAGTATTAGAATGATATTACCTGCTAAACCAAATCATAACACATGGTTATTGAAAGGTAAATATTTGAGGAAATTATGAAAATTTTATTAGTAGATGATGAAGATTTAAGCCGTAAAGCGATTAAAAATTTTTTAACTAACTATCTCGG